>NZ_JBITVX010000012.1:0-131052 GCF_044543345.1 Pseudomonas sp. NPDC077451
CGATGAGGCGCGTTTTTTTTGTAAGCTCCTGCCGTGGATACACATTGCTAAACCAGCTGGCTGCTCGAATTACC
This sequence comes from Pseudomonas sp. NPDC077451, assembly GCF_044543345.1. Classification (NCBI taxonomy): domain Bacteria; kingdom Pseudomonadati; phylum Pseudomonadota; class Gammaproteobacteria; order Pseudomonadales; family Pseudomonadaceae; genus Pseudomonas; species Pseudomonas sp. NPDC077451. Next base: position 75 of record NZ_JBITVX010000012.1, read on the forward strand.
ACCCCGACCGCAAAACTTGTTGTTACAGCTCAAACCGCTAGCCCGCCTTTAGCGATAACTTGCGCGGGCATGCTTCATGATATGACTCAATACTGCATTACTACCGGATAGTTTTGCGGGCACGCTTGTTTAGCCTAGCCCGCTTGCAGTAATGTTTCCCCTACCGCACACGCACCCAACCCGAGCCGGGCCTCATTCGAGCCTATAGCTCGCACCCCTTAGCGCGCCGCGCTGTAAATAGACCTATAACAAAGAGGCAAAACAAGACGTGACAAAAGAAGAACTACGCGCCGAACTGGAGAAGCAAGCCAACCGTTTCCAGGCTGTGTATGGCGGGGAAATAACGACCTATGCCGCGCAACCCGATCCCGAGCGGAAGCCATGGCGTAAAAAGCCGACCGTTCACGATCAGGTATTCAAGGCGGAGTTGCAGAAAATCGAAAAAGAGTTGTCAGAGCAAGCCGCTCAAGCCAAGTAACCCGCAGCGTCGTAATAATCTGCACCGCACGCCCTGCCGTCAGCAGCAGCTTAGCCATCGCAACTGATCGCTTCTAATCACCGCTTACCGCCCAACAAAGAGCCCAGAAGCCCCCGTGCCAATTGCCGGCCCAGCTGCGTCGCAGCCTGGCGCATTGCGCTCTTGAATACCCGCCCGGCAGCGTCACCCAGCGCATCGGTGACCTCGTTTCTTGACGTAGCGGCCTTCACTGGCGTTTGGTTATCGGCAGCCTGCTTCGCCCGTTCGAGCAATATCTCATAAGCAGATTCACGATCGACCGGCCTGTCGTAACGGCCTCGAAGGGGTGAATTGGCGATCAAGTCGTGTCGCTCGCGCTCAGTTAGCGGCCCGATCCGCGATTGAGGAGGCGCGACTGCAACACGCTGAGCCATCGACGGCGTGCCTCTGTCCTCGAGACCTCCGACCAGCGCTTCGCCGATCCCCAGCCCGGCCAAAGTGTCCAGAGACGAAAATGCCGGATTGGTGCGAAAACCTTCTGCTACAGCCCGCAGGGCTTTCTGTTCCTTGACCGTATAGGCTCTGAGCCCATGCTGCACGCGCAGGCCCAACTGAGCCAGCACATCGTCCGGCAGGTCCGTGGGGGACTGGGTGACGAAATACACGCCCACACCCTTCGAGCGAATCAGCCTGACCACTTGCAGCAACCTGTCCTGCAAGGCTTTAGGAGTGCCGTTGAAAAGGAGGTGCGCTTCATCGAAGAACAGCGCGAGCAAAGGTCGATCGGCATCGCCGCGCTCGGGAAGCTGTTCAAACAGCTCAGCCAGTAGCCACAGCAGGAAAGTCGCATAGACTTTGGGCGCCTGATGCACGAGCTGGCTGGCGTCTAACAGATGGATCCGTCCGCGCCCGTCGTGCACTGGCTGCAAGATGTCCTCAAGCGCCAGCGCCGGCTCACCGAAGAGCGCTTCGGCTCCCTGCTGCTCCAGTGTCGCCAGCCGCCGCAACAGCGCCTGAGACGATGCACTCGTAAACAAGGCTGCATCGTCCCCGAGCACTTCAGGATGTAGTTTCAAATGAGCAAGCAACGACTTGAGATCTTTCAGATCGAGCAACAGCAGCGCTTCGCGATCGGCCACTTTGAATGCCGCATAGAGCGCCGCTTGCTGGCTATCGCTCAGCTCCAGCAGATTGCCTAGCAACAACGGTCCCATCTCGGTAAGCGTCGTCCGCAGTGGATGGCCACTCACGCCATGCACGTCCCACAAGACCACCGGGTACGCCTGGGGACGATGGTCGAGCCAGGGCATGCTGGCGATCCGCTCGGCGATCTTTCCTTGCGGATCGCCAGCGGCACCCAGGCCACACAAGTCACCTTTGATATCCGCCGCGAAAACAGCGACGCCAGCCTCGCTGAACTGTTCCGCGAGGCGCTGCAAGGTCACCGTTTTGCCAGTACCCGTCGCACCGGCGATCAGACCGTGACGATTGGCCAGATGCAACGGGTGGACGCTGGGTTCGCCCGTCGCGTCAGCTCCTAAAACCAGGCGGCCTGTCTGTTTCATTGCAGCCTCACGAGCAGTGGATGGTCTGCAGCCCTCGCTAGCCCGCCGGCATCGAGCTGCTGGGTTCAGCATCGTCAATTGGAGTGTCACCGGCTGCGCCATCGAGCGCATTCAGATGACGCTTCCAGAGTGTTTCGGCATCCGGAAAGTCAGTCCCCAGCTCAGGACCCATCTGGTCAGGGTCGTAGCGCTGGGTAGAACCACTACCGATAATCGGTGGCGCCTTCGCGCCAGCCTTGTCCAGCGGGTTGCTCATCTCGCCTCCGGCGCCAGTCGTGATGGATCAGTTGAATACCAGCGTCTTGTTGCTATGCACCAGTACTCGCTCTTCCAGGTGATAGCGCAAACCACGCGACAGCACCATCTTTTCCACGTCCTTACCCAGCCGAACCATGTCCTCGATGCTGTCACGATGGCTGACGCGCACCACGTCCTGCTCGATGATCGGCCCGGCATCGAGCTCTTCAGTCACGTAATGGCAAGTCGCACCGATAAGCTTGACACCCCGTAACGAGGCCTGGTGGTAAGGCTTTGCCCCGACGAACGATGGCAGAAAGCTGTGATGGATATTGATCACCCGCTGCGCATATTCCTCGCAGAGCTCGGCCGGCAGAATCTGCATGTAGCGCGCCAGTACGATGGCGTCGGCGCGTTGCTCGCGAACCAGGCGCGACACCTCGGCAAAAGCCTCGTCCTTGCGCCCCGGCTGGACAGGTACATGGAAATACGGAATGCCATGCCACTCGACCATGCTGCGCAGGTCGTCATGATTGGAGATCACACAAGGAATGTCGCAATCCAGTTCCCCGCTGTGCCAACGATGCAGCAGATCAGCGAGGCAGTGCGACTCGCGGCTGGCCATTAGCACTACCCGCTTGCGCTGAGCTGAGTCGGTAATGCGCCATTCCATGGAAAACTCGCGCGCGATTGGCGCAAAGGCTTGGCGAAAGCCATCAAGATCGAACGGCAGCGAATCAGCGCGAATCTCGTGCCGCATGAAGAACCAACCACTCTGATGATCGGAATGGTGATTGGCTTCGGTGATCCAGCCATTGTAGGTCGCCAGGAAATTACCGACCTTGGCCACAATGCCGACGCCGTCGGGACAGGCGATAACCAGCCTGAATGTGCGCATTTTTAAGTTAACTCCGGCTTACCCATAAAGACCGGGCATTCTAGCGCAGCGAAGAAAACCACCACCATATTATTCAGCCGGACCAAAGCATGGCACGGACTGCCGCCCGCACGCGGATCGAGTCGACCCTGTAGAGCGAAAAGAAACACTGCGATTAAAACCGTAATAATCGGAGGGCCAAGTTGCCGTTGGCCCCCAGTGGGCAAGGGAACACAACACCGCCAAAAGATAGGGAGCCGATTTTTATCAAATATCGAGACGGCATATTAAGCGTGACGGGACCCGTCGCGACCTTCGATTATGTGCAGTACTTCACCGATGCCAGGTTCAAATAGGCACTTCGAATCGCCCTGCAACCGCGATGAAACAAAGCAAGCAAAACTTTACTCAGGCCAACATTTACTTGTTCGCGGCAGCTGTCTATGATTGCTGTCACTTGCGTTCAAACCTATACCAAGGAAGTGACATGTCGCTGATCAATGAATACCGCGCTACTGAAGAAGCTATCAAGGAACTACAGGAACGCCTGAAGTCGCTGTCAGAAGATGACAAGCTAAAAAAGGAACTTGAGTTTGAAGGCAAACTGCGCGAGCTGATGGGCGAATATCAAAAGTCGCTTCGCGACATTATCGCTCTACTAGACCCGGATGCCCGCAGCAACAAGCCGCAGCGTGCATCCAAGGCGCCTGCCACAACCAAGCGCGCCCGCCGCGTCAAGCAGTACAAGAATCCGCACAACGGTGAAGTGATTGAAACCAAAGGTGGCAATCACAAGACGTTGAAAGAGTGGAAAGCACAATGGGGCTCCGACGAGGTTGAAAGCTGGGCCACTCTGTTGGGCTAAGTTTTACGCCACACCCCTAAAAGCCATCTGACGCAGCCTTGCTCAGATGGCTTTTTTGTTCCCTGACCAAGCATCTTCAGAGCATGTAACGTTCACGCAAGCTGCGAGCATGCAGCGACCATTGTTGCAGCAGACGTGCTTGTTCGGCTGTTGCCGATGGCAATAAAGCCAGCAACGCTTGCTCAAACTGCTCCAAGGTATTCGGTGCGCCAAATTCGGGCACCATCAGGCGTTGTCTACAAAACGCTTGCCATTGCTGGGCTTCGGCCGGCGATAGACACTCGGGAAAGTTTCGTGCGCGGTAGCGAAAATGCAGCTCTGGCAAGCGCGGGTCATCAAACGGTGGCGCGGCGTCACTCGCAAACGGCGGCGCGTTTCGTACTTGCTCGCACAAACGCCGGTCACGCTCACTGAAGAACCCGTCATATAACTGCTGCTCCGGATCCGACGACGCCACAAACGCATCCTCCTGATAGATGTCGGCAAGCTTCCAGCGCCATTCGGGTTCCCGCCCGCGTAATTCGGCCGCTCTCGACTCATAACATTGGATATCCAGTCCTAGCCGCTCGATATCTGAGGGGCGCAGCACGCTCATTGGTGCCAGCACTGGGCAACGGTTCATGTGAACGAGTTTCAAGGGGATCGGAAGTTTGTCGCCCAAGTCCTCCCGACGAGTATAAAGGCGCTCGCGAATAGCCTGGGCCTGCTCCTCCCAAAGGGGCGCACATTCGGCGTTCAGGTCGCAGACAATCAACGCGTTACGGTTGCGAGGATGCCAGGCCAGCGGTAGTACCACCGATAGAAAATGACGCGCCGCGGAAAAACGACCCGATATGTGCACCATTGGTTTGAGCAGCTGGACTTGCTCGATCACAGCATGTTTACGACGTAGCTTGTAGAGATAGTCGTAAAGCCGCGGTTGACGCTCACGAAGCAACCGAGCCAAGGCAATCGTCGCCCGCACATCGGACAATGCATCGTGTGCATTCAAATGTTCAAGACCGTTGGCTGCACTGAGCCGCTCCAATTTTAACGTGACCCTTCCCTCCTCTTCAGGCCAGACAATCCCTTCCGGCCGCAACGCGTAGGCGGTGCGCACTAGGTCAATGATGTCCCAGCGGCTATTACCGCCCTGCCATTCGCGGGCATAGGGGTCGAAAAAGTTGCGATATAGGCTGTAGCGCAGCACTTCATCATCAAAACGAAGGCTGTTGTATCCCGCGCCACAGGTACCCGGCACAGCCAGTTCATGGTGCAGCCGGGCCACGAACTCCGCCTCGCACAGGCCTTTTTCCGCTAGCGTGGCGGGCGTAATGCCCGTGACCAGGCACGCGGCTGGATGCGGGAGAATGTCGTCACTCAAACGACAGTAAATGTTCAGCGGCTCGCCAATCTCTTCCAACGCCTCGTTGGTGCGAATACCGGCCACTTGCACAGGCCGATCGCAGCGAGGGGAGATACCGGTTGTTTCGAAGTCGTACCAGAAGATGCTGGAGGTCAAGGGAGCTTCCTTCTCGATTGTCGCGCCCAGTCTAGCGCGCCAGACCGCCCTCAACGAATGGTCGGGGCTCTGGTTCGAGTGGAGTTTCGACACAGACCTGAGCAATCTGCCCGCATATCAATCGGAACTGCCAAACCGGTTATGGCCGAAGATGCTATTCGATGGTTTCATTCGCCGGGCGCGGCATCGCGGGCCGTTGCTCGATGCGCGATGTGCGCATAGCATCCAGTCCCCCACTAGCGAGCCTACGCCGTGACATCCGCCCTTTCAGCCACTACTGCATTGCTGGATAACACGCTCCGCGTCGAAACGCCGGAAGGTATAGATTTGCTGCTCCGTCCAGCAGGCCTGGTCCCTCGCGCGCTGGCGTTTGCACTGGACCTGTTGATACGCGGCGCGCTTCTGGCGGCTTTGGGAGTTGCATTCGCGTTGCTGGGCAAATTCGGCATGGGCGTTGGGGCGCTACTGCTGTTTATAGTGCAGTGGTGGTACATGGTGCTGTTCGAAGTGCTGAACCAGGGACGTACGCCGGGCAAGCAATGGCTGGGGCTGCGCGTCGTTCATGATGATGGCACACCGATCGGCTGGGCCTCTTCCCTGACCCGCAACCTTTTGCGTTTCGTCGACATGCTGCCTTTCGGCTACTTTCTCGGGTCGCTCTGCTGCCTCTGGCATCCATCGTTCAAACGATTGGGCGACCTCGCCGCAGGAACGGTGGTCGTGTACCGCGAGCACAACATCAGCGCGCCCGCACTACCGGCGGCTGAAGCAGTCGCGTCGCCGCTGCCCCTTACGCTGGCTGAGCAGCACGCCCTGATCGCCTTTGCCGAACGTCATTCGACGCTGTCTGCGGAAAGGCGCCTGGAACTGGCCTCCATCCTGGCCGAAGCGCTGCAGGTTGCGCCAGCGCAGGCAGAGACTCGAATTCACAGCATTGCTCGCAGTCTGGTGGGGCCGGCATGAAGCAGAGCCAGTTCGAAACCCGGCACCAGACTGAATGGCAGACGTTCGCTGAAACCCTCGCAGCATTGGAGCGAGGCAAAGGCAACCAACCTATATTGATCGCTGACTTTCCGGCGGCCTATCGAAGGCTCTGCCAGCAGCTGGCATTGGCGCAGTCTCGCGGCTACAGCATGCGCTTCGTCGAGCGCCTGCAGCTGCTGGTTCAACGCGGACACTATCAACTGTATCGCCACCGTAGCCCGCTGGGTGGTCGCTTGCTCGGCTTCTTTCTGGGTGGTTTTGGCAGGCTGGTTCGCGCAGAGTGGCGCTACCTGGCAGCCGCGAGTCTGATTTTCTACGGCAGCCTGCTGGGCATGGCCGGGTTGGTGCTGGCATTTCCGGAACTGGTCTATAGCCTGATCAGCCCCGAGCAGGTCGCTGAAATGGAAGCCATGTACGACCCCGACGCCAGCCGTCTCGGTCGCTTCGGCGAGCATGGGTCAGCTGACGACTGGGTGATGTTCGGCTATTACGTGATGCACAACATTGGCATCGCGTTCCAGACCTTTGCCGGTGGCCTACTGTTCGGCCTTGGCAGCCTGTTCTATCTGCTATTCAACGGCTTGATCATCGGCGCGATTGCCGGCCATCTGAGCGGAATCGGCTACGACCAGCCGTTCTGGTCATTTGTCATCGGCCATGGGGCTTTCGAACTGACGGCGATCACCCTGGCGGGTGCGGCCGGGTTGAAGCTGGGCGCTGCCCTCGTTGCGCCTGGTCGCCAAACACGCAGCGAGGCTTTGCGCCTGGCAGCCGCTACGGCAGTGCAATTGATCGCGGGAGCCACGTTATTTCTGTTGATTGCTGCCTTTATCGAGGCGTACTGGTCTTCGATGACTTATCCCTCAGCCCCGGTCAAATACGCCGTGGGCGCGCTGTTGTGGCTGCTGATCGGCATCTATCTGACACAAAGCGGACGGCGATTCCATGCAGCTGAATGATGCCAGCATGGCAATTCGTCCTCGCTCCGCCTGGGAGGCGCTGGATCTCGGCGTACTACTGGCACGCCGTCATGCCGCACTGCTGATGCTCAGCTGGGCGCTGGTGACACTGCCGATATTCGCCCTGTTCAGCCTGTTGTTCTGGCAATACCCGACGCTTGCTTTGTTGCTGTTCTGGTGGCTCAAGCCGCTCTATGAACGACTACCGCTGTTCATCCTGTCGAGGGCGCTGTTCGGCGACACACCGACCCTGCGACAAAGCATCAGGGCGCTGCCGCAACTGCTGCGCTCCCAGTGGTTTGCCAGCGTGACCTGGCGCCGTTTCAGCGTGACTCGAAGTTTCGACCTTCCAGTGCTCCAGCTCGAGCAACTGACTGGCTCGGCCCGCCAGCAGCGCCTCGCTGTGCTGGGGCAACGAGACAGCCGGGCCGCATCCTGGTTGACCCTGGTCGGCATGCACCTGGAGATGGGGTTGTGGCTAGGTGCCCTCGCGCTGATGTACATGCTCATCCCACAGCAAATGCTGGCCGACTGGAACTGGCAGGACCTGCTCGGCATGAGCGGCGACTGGCTATGGCTCGAACACTTGTCCAACTTGATGTATGCGCTTGTGCTGGTGGTCTGGGAGCCGATCTATGTGGCCAGCGGTTTCAGCCTGTATCTGAACCGCAGAACCACCCTTGAAGCCTGGGATGTCGAACTGACGTTTCGCCGCCTGCAGGCGCGCGTAAAGACCTTACTTCCGGTACTGCTAGTAGGAATGGGGCTGTGGTTGCTGCCGGTGCCCAACGCGGCCCTGGCTGCGCCTGATGCAGACGAAACGATTCAGACGAAAGAGGCCTCCGGCCCACAAAGTGATCGCCTGCTCAAGCAGCCCTTGACCAGCAGAGCAGCCAGTGAGCGGATCAGTGAGTTGCTCGACCAGCCGCCGTTCCGAAACCGCGAGACCGTTACCCGCTGGCGCTTCACTGAAGAGGCAGATGGCGAGCCGGGCTGGTTCGCACGCCTGCTTGAACGGTTGCTACGTAGCGAGCTGGTGGCACAGCGCCCCGACCGCCTGGCAAGCGTGATCGAAGCGCTCCTCTGGGCCGCATTGTTCATCCTGACCGGGTGGCTGCTATGGCGCTATCGGGACTGGATCAAGCTGTACGTGAACCCGCGTCAGACGTTGCGATTCAGGCAGCGGCAACCTGCGCCCTCCGCACTGTTCGGATTGGACGTGCAACCTGAAAGCCTTCCGCCGGACGTAATCGCCGAGGTGCAGCGGCTCTGGAGCGATCATCCACGCGAAGCGCTCGGCCTGCTCTACCGGGCTTTTCTCAGCCGCCTATTGCACGAGCGGCAGCTGCCATTGAAAAGCTCGCATACCGAGGGTGAAATACTCGAACTGCTGCGGCACGAGGCCCAGCCACAGCTGCTCGACTACGCCGAGGCCTTGACCCGCCACTGGCTTGGCCTGGCCTACGGGAATCAGCTGCCTCCCGCTGCGACTCGAGACGAGCTTTGCCAGCGCTGGCGCACTGTGTTTGGCAGTGAGGCCTCGCATGACTAGGCCGCGTCGTCTTTTGCTGCTGGTAGCGGGCGCGCTGCTGCTTGGCCTGATGCTGTTTTTTGCAATCAGCAGGGCGACCCCCTACGAAGAAACGATCGAGCATGGACCGGCGCCGGAAGTGCGCAGCAATCCGTATCTCGCTGCAGAGCGCTTCCTGACCGACCAGGGGCGTGCCGTCGAACATGCACAAGGCATCGGCGGGCTTACCGAAACCAAGGACAGTCGGCAGGTGCTTTTATTGCTTGGAGAGCGCAGCACCATGACGCCCGCCCAGGCCGAACGCCTGTTGCATTGGGTTGATAAGGGTGGCCACCTGGTGTTTGTCGCGGAGCGGATCTGGGACGAAAACGCCGGCAGCAGCGGCGACTTGCTACTCGATGCGCTGAACCTCCAGCAGCACGAAGCCAGCGAGAAACCCGACGACAGCCACGTCGCCGATGGTGCTGCCAATGCAGAGAAGCGCCCCGTGCTGACCCGCCTCTATCTGGAGAACGAAAACGCCCCCGCCTATCTCGCTTTCGACACCAACTATCACCTTTACGACGCCGGTGGCAGTGCGCATGCATGGGCCAACAGCGCCAGCGCGACGCACATGCTGCAACTGCGGCACGGGAGCGGCCTGATCACCGCACTCACCGACAGCTGGATCTGGCAGAACGACGCGATTGCCCAGTACGACCATGCCTGGCTGCTGTGGTATCTCACCCAGGACCGCGACGTGACGCTGATCTATCGCACCGACCATGACGGTCTGCTGCAACGGTTGCTGCGTTATTTTCCTGAAGCCTTGTCCGCCGCACTTTTGTTACTGCTGCTGGGCTGCTGGCACGCAGCGCAGCGCCAAGGCCCGCTGCTGGAACCCGCCAACCGAGGCCGCCGACAGCTTCGAGAGCATTTGCGAGGCAGTGCAGATTTTCTCTACCGGCGCGCCGGACAGCGGCACCTGATTGCCACCCTGCAGAACGACATTCTCCGTCAGGCTCAGCACCGTCATCCCAACCTGGTGGCGCTCGACCATGCGGGCCTGTGCAAGGTCCTCGCGCAGCTAAGCAGAACTCCCATTGAAGCCGTTACCCATGCCATGCGGTCGTCGCTGGATAGAAAGATGAGTAATGCCGATTTCACCCGTCAGGTTGCCCGCCTGCAAAGCCTCAGGAATGCGTTATGAGCGATACAACACCGGAACCGAACGACGTGACTCCGAATACGAGCCCGAACACGCAGCGCCAGCGCGCCAGCCAACTTGCACAGGCGCTACGCCAGGAGCTGCATAAAGCCGTCATTGGTCAACAGGACGTGGTGGACGGCGTGCTCACAGCGCTGATCGCGGGCGGTCACGTGCTGGTTGAAGGCGTACCGGGGCTTGGCAAAACACTACTGGTGCGGGCCCTCGCACGGTGCTTTGGTGGCGACTTTGCGCGCATCCAGTTCACGCCGGATCTGATGCCCAGCGACATCACCGGCCATGCGGTGTATGACCTGGCCAGCGAACAGTTCAAGTTGCGCAAGGGCCCGGTGTTCACCAACCTGCTATTGGCCGATGAGATCAATCGTGCCCCCGCCAAGACCCAGGCGGCGCTGCTGGAAGTCATGCAGGAGCGTCAGGTCACCCTCGAAGGCCGCGCGCTCGCCGCGCCGCAGCCGTTTCTGGTGATGGCCACGCAGAACCCCATCGAGCAGGAAGGCACCTATCCGTTGCCGGAGGCCGAGCTCGACCGCTTCATGTTGATGCTGCGCATGGACTATCCCCAGGCGGAAGAAGAGTTGACCCTGGTTCGTCAGGTCACTCGATCAGTTCGCACCGACATTCTCGATGTCAGTGGGTTGCGGGTTTTGCTACAGGCAAAGGATGTCCAGGCGCTGCAGAAAATTGCCAGTGACCTGCCGTTGGATGATCAGGTGCTCGACTATGCCGTCCGGCTGGCCCGAGCCACCCGCAACTGGCCTGGATTGGCGCTGGGGGCCGGACCACGGGCATCGATCGCGCTGGTGCGCTGCGCCCGCGCACGCGCCTTGTTGCGCGGCGGCGATTTCGTCGTCCCGGACGATGTAAAAGGCTGCGCCCTGGCGGTTTTGCGGCATCGCGTCAGGCTTTCACCTGAACTCGACATCGAAGGCACTTCGGTGGACCAGCTGATCCAGCAGCTGCTCGAGCAGATCGCGGCCCCGCGGCTGTGACGCCAACCGGCCTGCGAGCCCTTCAATGAATCCGTCACGTCGATTGCTCTACGCCATCGCCGCCCTGCTCTGCCTAGGACTGTTGCTAGGTATCGCAGCGGCGCTCGGCAGCCCCCTGTTCACGGGTGCTCATACGGCTTGGTGGGGGTTGTTGCTGTGCCTTGGATTTGTGGCCACTGTCGACGCCTTGCGCCTGCGCCGCCTGCCCTCGCCTGAGCTGCGACGTGTGCTGGCTGGCAATCTCGCCCTGAGCCGTTGGCATGACGTTCAGCTCGAGATTCGACATCCGCAGGCGCAAGCCATGCATGCCGAGATTTTCGACCATGCGCCGGCCGGGCTCGACGTGCAGGAGTTGCCACAGCAGGTGCAGCTACCTGCGGGGCAGCACTGCCAGCTCAATTACCGCCTGCAACCGATGCGGCGCGGCCACTTCCATTTCCAGCACTGCGAAATTCGCTTGTTCAGCCCACTGGGGCTGTGGCGAGAACGCCGTCTGCTGCCGCTGCAATCGCAGACCAAGGTATATCCCGACTTCACCCAGCTGCACGGTGCACCCTTGATGGCGGTGGACCGCTGGCTGAGCCGCCTGGGTGTGCGCCAGCAGCCAAGGCGGGGGCTTGGCATGGACTTCCACCAACTGCGCGAATTTCGGGAAGGCGACACCCTGCGCCAGATCGACTGGAAGGCAACAGCCCGTATACGCGCACCCATCGTTCGCGAATATCAGGACGACCGCGACCAGCAGATTCTGCTCATGCTTGATTGTGGCAGACGCATGCGTAGCCAGGACGGTCCGCTCACGCACTTCGATCATGCGCTCAATGCCAGCCTGCTGTTGGGGTATGTCGCCCTACGCCAGGGTGACGCGTTGGGTCTTTACACCTTCGCCACCGAGCAACGGCGCTTCTTCGCCCCAGCCAAAGGCCAGACGCAACTCAACGCGTTGCTCAATGGCGTCTATGACCTGGCCAACACGCAGCGACCGGCCGATTTCGCATCTGCCGCCAACGATGTGCTGACGCTGCAGAAACGCCGCGCACTGGTGATCATCCTGAGTAACCTACGCGACGAGGACGACGAGACACTGCTCGGCGCCGTCCGACAGCTTTCCCGTCGCCATCGGGTACTGGTCGTGAGCCTGCGCGAGCCGGCTCTAGACAACCTGCGTCAGCAACCTGTCCGCAGCTTTCAGGACGCCCTCGATTATTGCGGCACGCTCGACTACCTCAGCGCTCGGGGCCGGCTTCATGAACAGCTTCTCGCCCACGGCGTGCCAGTGCTCGATGCCCGCCCGCACGAGCTGGGACCAGAACTGATCAGCCGTTATCTGGCGTGGAAGAAAGGTGGCGTGCTGTAACCGATGTGTACTCACTTTCAAGCAGAAAGCGCTTGTGCCTCGCACAGCTGGCCGTAGTGCAGATGGCGTTCAGGTACCTTGGCAGCAATCCTGATCGGCGGCCTTGTTACCGGCTGACTCGATACGCGGCAGTCGCGCCGGTGGAATGTGCTGCATGGGACGAAAGCTGAAGTAGTGGTGCAGCGCATCGATCATTTCGCGAATTTCACGGGGCGGTGAGACAAATACGAAACCTGAATCGAAGCTGCCGGGCGTAACGTCTTCGCGTGACCAGCGACAGATCGCACTGAAATCGACGTAGCGCAGCTGGCTATGCTGGCCCGGAATTTTCAGACGCATATCGAAACGTATGTCAGTCATCATCGGATAGGGGCTGATGAGCATCAGCCCGGACTCGGACAGGTTGCCAATGAAACCCAACGGCTTTTCCGTGAAACGGTTGAATACGTTGAGGTAATACGGCAATTGATGCCGTTGAATACTGCGTTGATTGTGCATGTCCATCGATTGCGGGCCTGCCGCCAAGTTTTATCGCTGCCGCCGTCTCCGGCCACTCAGCTGCAGTTCTGACTAATACGACTGGCCAACTGCCGCCGCGCCGCCCCTATTTCTTCATCACTGTAGTAGACGCGCTCACCCTTTGCATCGGCACTGAAATAGCGCCCGCCATGAGACAGGCGTGACAAACGGTTTTGCAGCTGCTGGCATTCGCGCTCTCGTTGCGCCTGCCTAGCGCTCGCCGCCACATTGGCCGCCTCCTGCTCTTCGCGACGAGCCTCGAAGAAGCGCTCCGTGCGCGCCTGGCGCTCGCGGGTCGCGTCGTCTCTATCGATCACCTGCGGCCGAACCTCGACCGGCTCCGCACCCGGCTGCGGCTTCGCGCTGAAATGCACATTGCCCCCGGGATCAACCCAGCGGTAGATATCGGCGACCGCCAGAGGGGCCAACAAAACGCTGACTATCAGTACTGCGATACGCATGGGGTCCTTCCCTGCCGGTCTGTTAGCCGGCGTCGTGTCAGGGTTTGACGGCGTGGATCACCACCCGTTCCTCCGGCTCATAGTGCCCCAACTGACGCAGCGTCTCCAGCCTGGCACGACTGCGAAAGGCGTATTCGCTGGCTGGATAGCGCGACTGAATGAACTGATAGGTCTGTGCCGCGTCGACAAACAGCCCCTGACGCTCCAAGCACTGACCGCGCAACAGCGATATCTCCGGTTGTAGATTATCCCGTGGTCGGCTGCGCCGCTCGGCCTGGGAGAGTTCGAGCATGACTTTGTCGCAATCACCCAACTCGTATTGCGTATAGGCCGCGTCGAGATGGCGATCAAGGGCATTTCTGCTGCTGCAGCCTACGCTTAGGGTGGCCAGAACAAGGATAAACAGGGTGCGCATGGGTGACTCCTCCGATGCCGAATTATCGACCGTCGTTGCGAAAACTGCAGTCCATCCGTCCAGCTAAATGTCCATTGCGCGCCTCTTCAAGCTCTGCAGAAAGAGTAGTGCAGCCCAACGATGACTACAGCCGCCCGGCATAGTAGCCTCGCGGCCATTCTGAAAAAGGAGCATTGAATGACTTCGCGCCGTACCAAAATCGTCGCCACGCTGGGTCCAGCCAGCAGTTCACCTGAGGTGCTGGAAAAAATGATCGCCGCCGGGCTCGATGTGGCCCGCCTGAACTTTTCCCACGGGACGCCAGATGAGCACCGCGCCCGGGCGCAGCTGGTACGGGATATCGCCGCGAAGCACGGTCGATTCGTTGCGCTGCTGGGTGACCTGCAAGGACCGAAGATCCGTATCGCCAAGTTCGCCAACAAGCGCATCGAACTGGCCGAAGGCGACAGCTTTCGCTTCTCCGTCACCCACCCCCGCGACGCCGGCACCCAGGAAGTGGTCGGCATCGATTATCCGGATCTGGTGAAGGACTGTAGTGTTGGCGACGAACTGCTGCTGGACGACGGTCGCGTGGTCATGCGCGTGGACAGCAGCACAGCCGATGAGCTGCACTGCACCGTACTGATCGGCGGGCCGCTTTCTGACAACAAGGGCATTAACCGTCGCGGTGGCGGCCTGACCGCGCCGGCATTGACTGCCAAGGACAAGGCCGACATCAAGCTGGCCGCCGACATGAACTTGGACTATCTCGCCGTCTCTTTCCCGCGTGACGCGGCTGACATGGAGTTGGCTCGGCGGTTGCGAGACGAAGCCGGCTCCAGCGCCTGGCTGATCGCCAAGATCGAGCGCGCCGAAGCCGTGGCCGATGACGAAGCGTTGGATGGCCTGATCCGTGCCAGTGACGGCGTGATGGTCGCGCGTGGCGACCTTGGTGTGGAAATCGGTGATGCCGAGTTGGTGGGCATTCAGAAGAAGATCATTCTGCATGCGCGCCGCAACAATAAGTTGGTGATCACCGCGACCCAGATGATGGAGTCGATGATCCAGAACCCGATGCCGACCCGCGCCGAAGTGTCCGATGTAGCCAATGCCGTGCTCGACTACACCGACGCGGTGATGCTTTCAGCTGAAAGCGCTGCTGGCGAGTATCCGGTCGAAGCGATCAAGGCCATGGCGCGCGTGTGTGTCGGTGCCGAGAAGCATCCGACCAGTACCAAATCCGGCCATCGCCTGGGTCAGCGCTTCGAGCGCAGCGACGAAAGCACTGCGCTGGCGGCCATGTACACCGCTAACCACTTCCCAGGGGTCAAGGCGATCATCAGCCTGACCGAAAGTGGCTACACCCCGTTGATCATGTCGCGGATTCGTTCGTCGGTACCGATCTTCGCCTTCTCGCCCCATCGCGAAACCCAGGCCCGAGTCGCCATGATCCGCGGCGTGCAGACCATTCCCTTCGATCCGGCGGCCCTACCCGCTGACAAGGTCAGCCAGTCGGCAGTGGACGAGCTGCTCAAGCGCAACATCGTCAATGTTGGCGACTGGGTGATCCTGACCAAGGGCGACACCTATCACGGCACGGGCGGCACCAACACCATGAAAATCTTGCGTGTAGGCGATTCCCTGACCTGATCGGCGCGGCGCGCCAGGTACCGCCTGGCGCACCTTTTCCCTAGCGAGGTCAATGCCTCCGAACCCCTTTAAACTCCGGACTGACGCGTAAGAAAAGCGTCACTCAGTATCTGCCCCCGCGGCAATCCCGCCAGAAACATGCGCTTGGCGCAATCTTCGACAAAAGCCCTTCCACCACAGATCAGCGCAATCTCCTGGCGTGACGTGGCCTGCAGCGACTGAAGGCGGCTGCCTGCCTGCTCCCAATCGACGCATTCAACGCTCAGGTTGCCATTTAGCTCCGCAAGATTCTCAAGCGGTTCTCGCAGATAGGACCCGCCCCGGCAGAAGTGCAGCAGCCTAATCGGCCCCTGGTGCCCTTGTTGCAGTGCTTCGCGCACCAAGCTCCAAAGCGGGGCAAGTCCCGTACCGGCGGCCAACAACAATAAAGGTCTCATGTGCCACTCGGGCTCGTAACGCAGCGCCCCCGTATGCAGTTGGCCCAGGCGCAGACTGTCACCAACGATCAGGGTGCGAGCTGAGTTGCAGAACGCACCGCTGTGCCGGCAATCGAGGTGAAACTCAAGCCAATGCTCGTCCCAAGGCACGCTCGCCAGCGAATAGGGCCGGGCGACTCCATGGTTGTTCCACAACAGCGCGTGCTGGCCTGGGTAGTAGCGCAGCGGTCGCTCAGGGATCAAGCGCAATCGCAGAACTCGATCATCTAGCCAGTCGAATCCTTCTACCCGTGCCGGAAGCCCCTCGCGCGCAGGATCGAACGTTGCTACATCAAGATTTCCGGTCACGCTGCACTGACACGCGAGCCTCCAACCTTCCGATCGCCGGGCCGAGTCAAGTGCCTGCGGGCGTGCATCCTGTGGTTCGCCCTGCAGGCAGCGCACCAGGCAGGCATGGCAACTGCCCGCACGGCAGCTGAACGGCACGTTCAAGCCGGCATCATTGAGCGCATCGAGCAGATTGCTGCCGTTCGCCACTCGCCAAGTCCGCCCACCGTGGGTGATCTCAGGCATTCACCGGCGCCCAGCTGGTCTCGCACCGATTCCGACCGTTGCCCTTGGCCCGGTACAGCGCGTCGTCGGCACGCTGCAAAGATTCGTCCAGATCATCGCCTTCATGAAGCAGAGTCAAACCAACGGAAAGGCTCAAATGACCGGCCTGCATATTTCCCTCCGGCGGCTGGGCATTGGCGAAGGCCTCGCGCAAGCGTTCGCAACAGGCGCGGAATTGCTCGGCATCGGTGTTCGGCAACAACAGAACGAACTCTTCGCCCCCGTAGCGGGCGAGTATGTCGTCGTCTCGTAGGCAGGAGCGCGCCACGGACGCAAAGGTTTGCAAAACACGATCGCCCACCGCATGCCCGTGCAGATCGTTGATCCGTTTGAAGTAGTCGAGATCGATCAGGGCCAGGCCAGACTGATGCCCCGCCCGCAGCCGGCTCAGCTCGGATTCCGCCTTACGCAGGAAATGCCGACGGTTGTAGAGACCCGTCAGTTCGTCGGTCGAGGCCAGGTCTTCCAGCTGTCGCATCATGCCGCGCAGCGTTTCTTGATGCGCCTGCAGGGCAAAGCGGCGCTGACGCATGCGTTGACGCAACCTGTAGACATAGCCGACGAACAAGCACATCCAGACCAGAGTCACCAACAGCACGCCGGTTTGCAGCAGTGCCGTCTGCGGGTCGTTCAGGTAGCCCATTTGCGCGTCGAAGAACACCATGCCGACGAAGCTGAACAGTGCTAACACGGCGTAACGGAGGAAGTTTTTCGGTGGCAGAAACACCGCAAACATCAACACCAGTACGTACAGCACCAGCAGCGATCCACGGTTGTCGCCGAGATTGAACAGAAAGAAGGTCAGCCAGACCAGGGCAACCAGCACCTGTGGCTCGGTCAGGCTGGGGTCGCGAAAGCGCAGGTTATGGCCTCGATAGAAAACCCAGAAAAAGATCAGCTGGCTGGCCGCAATCATCACTGACCCCGCGATTGCTGTCTCGACCGGCGCCTGATAGAAGCCGGCAGCCACAGTGATCCAGGTAAGCAGCAACGCCAGACCGTAGGTGGCGGCCGCCATGCCGAAGCGCTTGGTCACCAGTAACTGCAGCGCTTGCTGTTCGCTCTCGTCACGACTGGCGCGCATGGAATCCTTCCCATAGTGGCAATTCGTCACACTTTACGCCGGCCCTTGTAAAAAACCTATATGCAGTTGTGTTGGGCAAGCGAACTATCACCTCAAACAGGGCCGTCGTTATTGTCATCGCGCCAATGCCGAGCCGATGCCTCAGCCCTTCGCGCAACGCCCAATCGCAGGCAGCGTCATACCAGTTTCCCCTGTGCATCCCTTCACCTTTGGTCCGTCTGTGTTCGCTGCTGTACGGCAGGTTATACTGCCGCGCATTTTTACCCGAGCGTGTCGGTCGTTGTCTCGATACGCGCTGTTTCCGCCCCGCCAAGAGGACGCGCTGCATGACCGTGATCAAGCAAGACGACCTGATACAAAGCGTTGCTGACGCTTTGCAGTTCATCTCCTACTACCACCCCGTCGACTTTATCCAGGCGATGCACGAGGCCTACCTGCGTGAAGAGTCACCGGCAGCCCGTGATTCCATGGCGCAGATCCTGATCAATTCGCGGATGTGCGCCACCGGACACCGCCCGATTTGCCAGGACACCGGCATCGTTACCGTATTCGTGCGCGTGGGTATGGACGTACGCTGGGACGGCGCAAGCATGAGCCTGGACGACATGATCAATGAAGGCGTCCGCCGTGCCTACAACCTGCCGGAGAACGTTCTGCGGGCTTCGATCCTCGCCGACCCCGCAGGTTCCCGTAAGAACACCAAAGACAACACGCCGGCGGTCATCCACTACTCCATCGTTCCGGGCGACAAGGTCGAAGTAGACGTAGCGGCCAAGGGTGGCGGTTCGGAAAACAAGTCGAAGATGGCCATGCTCAACCCGTCCGACTCGATCGTCGATTGGGTGCTGAAGACCGTGCCGACCATGGGCGCCGGCTGGTGCCCGCCGGGCATGCTTGGCATTGGCATCGGCGGCACCGCCGAGAAAGCCGCGGTGATGGCCAAAGAAGTGCTGATGGAATCCATCGACATCCACGAACTGAAGGCCCGCGGCCCGCAGAACCGCATCGAAGAGCTGCGTCTGGAGCTGTTCGAGAAGGTCAACCAACTGGGTATCGGTGCGCAGGGCCTGGGCGGCCTGACCACCGTGCTCGACGTGAAGATCATGGATTACCCGACCCACGCTGCGTCGCTGCCGGTGTGCATGATCCCCAACTGCGCCGCCACCCGTCATGCACACTTCGTGCTCGACGGTTCCGGCCCCGCCGAACTGACCCCACCGCCGCTGGATGCCTACCCCGAGATCGTCTGGGAAGCCGGCCCGAGCGCGCGTCGCGTCAACCTCGACACCATCACGCCGGAAGAAGTGCAGAGCTGGAAGCCGGGCGAAACCGTTCTGCTCAACGGCAAGATGCTCACCGGTCGCGACGCCGCGCACAAGCGCATGGTCGACATGTTGAACAAGGGAGAAGAGCTGCCGGTGGACCTTAAGGGTCGCTTCATTTACTACGTCGGTCCGGTCGATCCAGTCGGCGACGAAGTGGTTGGCCCCGCCGGCCCGACCACCGCGACGCGCATGGACAAGTTCACCCGTCAGATCCTCGAGAGCACCGGCCTGCTGGGCATGATCGGCAAGTCCGAGCGCGGCCCGATCGCCATCGAGGCCATCAAGGACAACAAGGCGGTGTACTTGATGGCGGTCGGCGGCGCGGCCTATCTCGTCGCCCAGGCGATCAAGAAGTCCAAGGTGCTGGCGTTCGCCGAACTTGGAATGGAGGCGATCTACGAGTTCGAAGTGAAGGACATGCCGGTCACCGTCGCGGTCGACACCAACGGCGAATCGGTGCACATCACCGGGCCGGCGATCTGGCAGAAGAAGATCGCGGAAAACCTGGCTGTAGAGGTGCAATAACCGATTGCGCCAATAGAAAGCCCGGCGCATTGCCGGGCTTTTTGCTTACAGGACGCCAGTTGCAGCGCAAATCATCAACTAATCACGCCGGCTCCGGCGCAGCTGAACGAACAACCCCTCCACCTTCGCCCGCGCCCATGGCGTCTTACGCAGAAACGTCAGGCTCGACTTGATACTGGGGTCGCTCTTGAAGCAGCGGATATCGACCCGCTCCGCCAGCCCTTCCCAGCCATAGTGAGCCTGCAGCTCGACGAGTATCGACTCCAGCGTCACGCCATGGAGCGGGTCTTGGGGTTGGGACATTGCGGCCTCGGAGCTTGAGCAGGCAGCGCCTGCGGGTGAATAAAAAGGCCCGCCGGAGCGGGCCTTCGAACGGAGCGGCATATTACAGGCTGATGCGGGTCCCGAGCAGCTCGAGGAATGCTGCCAGCCAAGCGGGGTGCGCCGGCCACGCCGGAGCGGTCACGAGGTTGCCCTCGGTATGCGCCTCGTCGACACCGATATCGACGAATTCACCACCGGCCAGCCGAACCTCCGGCGCGCAGGCGGGATAAGCGCTACACGCACGCCCGCGCAGCACATCAGCGGCAGCCAGCAACTGAGCGCCGTGGCACACCGCGGCAATCGGCTTTTTCGCCTCACCAAATGCCTTCACCAGTTTTATCACCTGCTCGTTGAGCCGCAGGTACTCAGGCGAGCGGCCTCCCGGCACCACCAATGCGTCATAGTCCTCAGCGCGCACCTCGGCGAAATCGAAGTTCAGCGCAAAATTATGGCCGGGCTTTTCGCTATAGGTCTGGTCGCCTTCGAAATCGTGGATCGCTGTGCGCACGGTGTCACCAGCCTTCTTGTCCGGGCAGACCGCATGCACGGTATGACCGACCATCTGCAGCGCCTGAAACGGCACCATGGTTTCGTAATCTTCGACGTAGTCACCGACCAGCATCAGAATTTTCTTCGCAGCCATCAGAACGCTCTCCCTTTTCAGTTGGACACTTTATAAACGGCTCGGCCCGTGCCGTCAGCCGCTTCGGTTGAATATATTGATCACGAGCCGGTCGAGCAGGCCCCACAGCCGCTGATACATCCGCAGGTAAAGGGGGCGCGCGTGCCACTGTTGCAGGTCAATCTCGAGGCTCTGATTGAAGTCGTGCTCGAAGCTCTTGGCAACGTCGGCGCTTAGCTGCGAGTCGACCGCTTCCAGGTTCGCCTCAAGATTCCAGCGCAGATTCCAATGATCGAAATTGCACGAGCCGACACTCACCCAGTCATCGACCAAAACGAGTTTCAGGTGCAGAAAGTGTGGCTGATATTCATGAATCCGCACGCCTGCGCGAAGCAATCTTGGATAGAAACGCTGCCCGGCATAGCGCACGGACGGATGGTCGGTGTTGCGGCTGGTCAGCAGCAGTCGAACCTCGACGCCGCGGCGAGCCGCGCGCATCAGCTCCCTCCGGACCTTGCCCGTCGGCAGAAAATACGGAGTTGCCAGCCAGATACGCCGCTCAGCCCTTCGCAGATTGCGCAACAGGCTGTGGAGAATGTCTCGATGCTGACGCGCAGCGGAATAGGCAACTCGCCCTGCTCCGTCGAGCGCATCGGGCGCGGCGGGTATCTTCGGCAGCTGCCGAGGCAACGGCAGCTGCCAGATCCGGCGTTTGAGGCACAGGGTCCATTGCACATCGAACAGGCGCTGCCAGTCCTCCATCACCGACCCGCTGATTTCCACCATCGCCTCATGCCAATGCTCGTCCGGCTTGTCCGGATTCCAGAACTCGTCTGTCGCACCGGCGCCTCCAACAAAACAGCACAGATCATCGATCAGGATCAGCTTGCGGTGATCGCGATGAAGGTTGCGGAACTTCAGCTGTAGCTTGAGCGGGTTGTATTGGCGCAGGTCGACCCCTGCGTCGAGCAGCCGCTGACGCGTCTTCTGCCCGAGTTTCAAGCAACCGAAGCCATCGAACAGGCAGCGCACGCGTACACCACGCCCGGATGCTGCAATCAGGGCGTCGACGAGCCGATCGGTACAGAGCCCGTCCTCGACCAGATAAAGCTCGATATCCACACGCTGCTGCGCAGTATCGATACGCTGCAATATCTGTGGAAAAAATTGTGGGCCGTCGAGCAGCAACCGAAAACGATTACCTTCGCGCCATGGAAACACCTCGCCGGCGAGCATCACGCTTGCATGCCTCGGGCAGAGCACGCGGGGAAGCAACTACGGATACAGCTGGAAGCCATTGAAATCCTTGTCCGGTAAACACTCAGGCACGGAATGTACCTCGCCAGGATCAGCGGCTCCTGTCGTAAGCCGTGATGGCACGCCTGTTATAGGTTCGCGCCGCCGTGCAGAGTTCCCGCCTCGGTGGCTTTATCGCATCGTTCAGTCCCGGTCACGCTGAGGCGTCAGTGCGAAAGCCGCCGCGGCCTTGTCCAGCCGCTTGGCCTGTGCCTGACGCGCCAACTGCAATATGCCGCGATCGCGCTGCCATAGCTCGGCCCAATGGCCCGGACCTTCATCAAGGGCCGTATCCAGCGCAGGTAAGGTTGCGGCCCATTGTGCATCGAGCGCAGCCAGCAACAGCTGCGTCGAAACCTCAGCGGGCGGCTGGCGCGATACTTCGGCTGCAGCCGCCAGCAGACCGATCAACCTGAGCTGCAGCGCCTGCGGCCATGCGCACTCCAAGGCGATTCCATACAACCAGCTGACCATGGCGACGAGCACGTACAGGTCTTCCAGCGTGCGAAACGGCTTGACGTAATCGTCCCAGCCGTCACCCGCCAACCGCTGACATGGCACCCGCTCGAGGCGCAAGCGCCCATGCACGATATCCGGTACCAGCGGCAGCGGCGGCCTGTCCTCGATAGTCACGCCCCGATCACCGCAACCCACGACGCACAGGCTGAGCCTTGCCGGCTCGCCTGGCGCCTCGTCTCGTGCCGGAACCAACAACCAGGCCGCCGCCGATCCAGCAATGACGAAGTCCTTGCTGCCGGTGAGCGTCAATCTATCCAACCGAGTCTGCATATCCGCCGGACGCAGCTTGCGCTGCTCGGTCGCGCATAGCGCACCGATACCCGCTGGCGCCGACGGCCAGAGCCGCCGCAACGCGGCCTGATAGCCGGCCAGAAACGCCAGACCAGGCGTGGCGGCTTGCCGGCCGCCGCGCACGGCCAATTCGAATGGGTCACCGCCTCCATTGGCCAGTATCTCGCCAAACCAATCGTCCAGCTGCGCAGGCTGCGGCAAGCGTTCAATCGGACCAAGCACGGTGTGCCAAGACATCGGTTCTCTCCAGCAGATTCGGTTGGTTCTGGGGGCTTGAATGCCGTCATCCAAGCATCACGGATCCGTAACAACCGTGACACCGCCCCTGCCTAGCCTCTGGCATCACGGACTGACGGAACGCCAACCATAACAACCATGCGCTCCGGATGCATTGCCACTGCCAGGCTGACCAGGAGATCGAGCATGACCACCATTGCCTTCCCCCGCGTGACGCGACAACTGCAGGCGGTACGCCTGCTCGGCGACGATGCATTACGTGAGGCTCAGGCGCTGCGTTATCAGGTATTCAACGGCGAGTATGGCGCTCAGTTACAGGGCAGCGAGGCCGGTTTGGACAGCGATGAGTTTGACGCTTACTGCAGCCATATCGGTGTACGCGACTCAGGCAGCGGGGAGCTTGTCGCAACCACGCGCCTGCTCGATAACCAGACGGCGCGTGGATTGGGACGGTTCTACAGCGAAAACGAATTCAACTTACAAGGCCTGGCGAAACTTGAAGGGCCGATCCTGGAGATTGGCCGGACCTGCGTTCATCCGGCCTACCGCAACGGCGCGACCATCGCCGTGCTCTGGGCGGAACTGGCTGAAGTGCTCAACCAGGGTGGCTATCGATATCTCATGGGCTGCGCCAGCATTCCAATGCGCGACGGCGGCGTCCAGGCCCAGGCCATCATGCAGCGACTGCGCGAACTTCATCTTTCGACGGAGCTGCTACACGCATGCCCTAAAAACCCGCTACCAGCGCTCGCGTTGCCCGACAACGTCATCGCTGAGACACCTGCGCTGCTCAAGGCCTACATGCGACTGGGTGCAAAGATCTGCGGTGAACCTTGCTGGGATCCAGATTTTCAGGTCGCAGACCTCTTCATTCTCCTCAAGCGCGACGAGCTGTGCCCACGTTACGCCCGGCACTTCAAGGCAGCGGTCTGAATGCGCAGGATCAGGTTGTATTTTCGTCTCTTGAGATTGGCCATGGTGATTCTCTACGGCCTGGTACTGGCCTGCAGCCTGAAACTGCGCACGGTGCTGGGCTTTAATCCAGCTCAAGCTGCGCGTCAGCAGCTGTGCCGTTCGTTTCTGGGGCGGCTCGCAGCGGCATTGCCATTTCAGATTCGTGTGACAGGCGATTTGCCAGATAAGCCGATGTTGTGGGTCGCCAACCACCTATCGTGGACCGACATCCCCCTGCTGGGCCTGCTGCAACCGATGACCTTCCTCGCCAAAGCCGAGATCCGTCATTGGCCGGTGATTGGCTGGCTAACAACCGAGGCTGGAACCCGCTTCATCCAGCGCGGCGGTAGCGACAGTACGTTGCTCAGCCAGCAGATGAGCGAGGAACTGGGGCAAGGAAGCAGCGTGCTGATTTTCCCCGAGGGCACCACAACCGATGGCACTTCGCTGCGCACATTCCACTCAAGACTGCTAGCCTGTGCGATCGATACGGGTGTGCCGGTACAGCCCGTTGCGATTCGATATCTGCGCAACGGCGTTAACGATCCGATAGCCCCCTTTATCGGCGACGACGATCTGCTTTCACATCTGTTTCGGCTACTGGCGGAAGATACAGCAGTGGTGGAAATCCAGCTGCTGGCCCCGCTATCCAGCCATGACACGCAACGTAACCCACTCGCCCGTCGTTGCCACAATGCGATCGCCGAAGCGCTGTACGGTCCTTCGCAGCTGATGCCGATCGCCAACGCTGCCTGATGCAAGCTGAGCGCAAGCAAGCGCTGCTAGACTCGCCTCATGAACTATCTTGCGCACCTTCATCTCGGCGGCGAGCGGCCCGGGCAGCTGCTCGGCAGTCTCTATGGCGACTTCGTCAAAGGGCCCTTACAGGACCGATGGCCAGCCGATATCGAAGCGGGCATTCGCCTGCACCGACAGATCGATGTATTTACCGATAGCCACCCGATTGTCCTTCAAGCCAAGCAGCGCTTTCCCCGCGAGCGACGACGCTACGCAGGCATATTGGTCGATCTTTTTTTCGATCATTGCCTGGCGGCGCATTGGCCCCACTACGCCGAAGAGCCCCTTCAGCATTTCACCGCGCGGGTGTATCAGGTGTTGCTTGAGGAAGCCGAGCTCCCCGGCACGCTGGCGCTAATCGCGCCGCGCATGGCCGCTCAGGACTGGCTCGGCAGTTATCGGGAGTTTTCCGTGATGGAGCAGGTTGTGGCCGGCATGAGCCGGCGTTTGTCACGCCCCGAAGGGCTGCTCGGCGGTGTCGAGGAAATGGAACGGCTATATGAGCCGCTGCTGCAGGACTTCCAAGCGTTCTATCCGCACCTGCAAGCCTTCGCTCGCCGGGCAGACTGACCGCCGCCAGGCCACCGCCGGCCTTGCCTACTTATCAGCCACGCAGAGCTGCGGCAAAGCTTTCCAGCCAGGGCTCGGCGTCGGTCTCCGGCGTTACCGTTTCGCTGGCATCAAGGCGCAGCATTTCCTGCACTTCGCGTACGCCCAGCTCGGCGTACAACTCCCGAACCAACTCACCGCCACCGCAGAAAGTATCGCCATAGCTGGCGTCCCCCAGTGCGATCACCCCGCCGGGCAAGCCCTGCCAGGCCGGAAATTGATCACGAATCGCCGTGTAGAGCGGGACGAAACTGTCCGGTAGCTCGCCCATCCCGGTGGTGGCAGTCACCACCAGCAATGCTTGCGGTCCGAAGTCCAGGACCTGCGCTAGCTGCGCGCGCGGATCATGCCAGGCGTCGAACCCCGCCGCCTTGAGTACCGTCGCAGCATGGCGGGCAACGTCTTCAGCTGTGCCATAGACAGTACCGGAGAGGATGGCCACTTTCATGATGAGCTCCGTTTTAGATTAAAGCCGAGCATTATGCCGCATCCGACACACTCATCCCGACCGAGCGGTTCTACACTTCAAAACGGCCCGCCGCCAGGCGCAAGGGAATTACATCGAGCATATGTTGTCGCAGTGCCGACGTGGTAAAGGATCTCGTAGAGGTCTGTGCTGCACTCTGGAGCGTTTAGGCATGGGCAGACGGGTCTGCCCATGCCTTGAGAGGGAAATCGGGATGCCGAGCAAAACTGATCTGACCAGTGCCGAACTGGCCTATATCAACGAACTTGTCAGTGGCTCGTCTGCAGAGCCGGGCGAAACGCGGGCTGGCTTCCGTGTCGACGGCGGAGAAAAGGCCAACGGCTTACTCTTGCAACTGGCTGCGAAGGCCAACCTGACCCTCGAAGCGGAGCTCGAGGACTATTGCATGTCGTTCCCGCTGCAGCTGAAGCAGGACGAATTCCAGGCGGTGCAATTGCAGCTCGCGCCTCCGACCATCTATGAACGCGGACCGGTACTTCGCGCCTGGCGATTGCACTTGGACGAGCCGCTGCCACTACTCTCCGACGATGGCAACGAAACCGCGCTGAGCGTGCACGAGCTGTCACCCAACGGCCTGTTGGTGGACGCCGGAGCCAAGCATCAGGCGCCCAAACATCTGCACATGCGCCTGGCACTGCCGGGCGAAGACTCGTTTCAGATCGACGCGCATCGGATCCGCCATGCCGAAGGTGGAATGACTGCCTACGAAGTCGAATACCCGCAGGGCAAAGATGCCGAACGCATCCGCTCCTATCTGTACGAGCAGCATCAGCGTCTGCATCCCGAGCTGCAGCCAGAGCTTTCTACACAGGCCACCTCCGACGCGCCCGAGACCCCTTAGCAGCACCTTAGACGCCAGCCTTTCCACGCACGAAAATGCCCGCATAGTAGGGTCGTTGCGCACCCTGGTGTAAGCTGGCAAGGCACTGCTGCCTTGCACAGGCCGCGCGACCTTCCCCGTCCCACTCGGTATCCCAGCATGACCCAGCCGACGGCCCCGATACTGATTACCGGTGCCAGCCAGCGCATCGGCCTGCATTGCGCCGAACGTTTGCTTGATGAAGGCCAGCCGGTAATCGTGAGCTACCGCACCCCTCGCGCAAGTCTGGCTCGGCTTCGTGAGCGTGGTGCGCTGACCTTGCATGCCGATTTTTCCGCTGCAGCGGGCATCCACGCCTTTATCGCTGTACTCAAGGAGCACACCAGCGCCCTACGCGCGATCGTTCACAACGCATCGGACTGGCACCCGGAGACGCCGGGTGAAGAGGCTGAAACATTCCAGCGCATGTTCGAGGTGCACATGCTCGCGCCTTATCTGATCAATCTTCACTGCACTGAACTGCTGCAGCATGGCGGTCCGGCAGACATCATCCACATCGGTGACGACGTCACCCGCGTCGGCAGCAAAAAGCACATCGCTTATGCAGCCAGCAAAGCCGGTTTGGACAACCTCACGCTGTCGTTTGCAGCTAGGCTGGCGCCGGCGATCAAGGTCAATGGCATCGCGCCTGCCTTGATACAGTTCAACGAAGGCGATGACGAGATCTACCAGCGCAAGGCGCTTGCCAAATCCGCCCTTGGCATCGAGCCCGGCGCCGAGGTGATCTACCAGAGCCTGCGCTATCTGCTGGATAATCCCTATGTCACCGGCACCACGCTGAGCGTTAACGGTGGCCGCCACCTGATCTGACACGCGAAGGAACCCCATGCCCCGACTGGAACCTGCCATGGCGCGCATCCGCGTCAAAGACCTGCGACTACGTACCTTCATCGGTATCAAGGAAGAGGAAATCCTCAACAAGCAGGATGTCCTGATCAATCTGACGATGCTTTATCCTGCGGCCGAGGCCGTGCGTGACAACGATATCGACCATGCACTGAACTACCGAACCATCACCAAGGCGATCATCCAACACGTCGAGGACAACCGTTTCGCCCTGCTCGAACGGCTCACTCAGGAAATCCTCGACCTAGTCATGGCGCATCCGCAAGTGCGTTACGCCGAAGTCGAAGTGGACAAGCCGCACGCTCTGCGCTTTGCCGAGTCGGTATCGATTACCCTCGCCGCACATCGGGACTAACCTTCGCGCGTCAATCGCTGCCATAGGCCAGGGTCGTCATCAGCGCAAGGTCACCGCTGCGTGCGTCCAGCCGAGTGTGCTGAATCACCACCGGTACGGTGGAAATGAATACGCTGGCATAGTCAGTCTCACGCGGCACTGCCTGGGGTGTCTGCAGGTCATCGAAACGGAGATGCAAGGTTCGACGCGCTGGAACCCGTATCGCGTAGGGCCCGATCGGCTCACGGTCAGCGAAGTACAGCGTCAGCTCAATTACCGCCTCCAACGGGCCAGCGTTCAGAATGCACGCCGTCTCATGGCTGCGCAGCGCCGGCTCATCGGGTTTCGGTCCCAACGCCGGCAGGTACCCTTCGGCTATCACCCAGTGTTTTTTCCCAATCACATCCAGTCTCCTCGACAGCTGGATGGCCGGCCGGCCATCCTGTTTAGCGGAGGCGGTTCAAGCCGCTAAAGTTCCCCGCCGCTATCTGGCCCACGGCCTGCGTCGAGGTTATGATCCCGCCGAAGTCTGCAACGCCGAGACCCTTGAAATGAATGAACAAGAACGCACCGAACTCGAAGCCGCCGCTTTCCGCCGCCTAGTCCAGCACCTGCGCAGCCGCCCGGACGCACAAAACATCGACCTGATGAACCTGGCCGGCTTCTGTCGCAATTGCCTGTCGAAATGGTACAAGGCCGCCGCCGATGACCTGGATATCGAAGTCAGCCTCGATGAGGCTCGCGAAGAGGTCTACGGCATGCCATACGCGGATTGGAAGAAACGCTATCAAAAGGACGCGACGCCTGAGCAACAGGCTGCGTTCGACAAGGCCCAAAAACCATGAGCAGCCTCAGGGACTTTCGCGCCAGTCTGCGCAACCGAAACCACCCATTCAGCGAGACGCTGGCATTCATCGCCAGCGCCTATGACTACCAGCCAACCCGCTTTTTCAATGGCAGCGTTGAAAACGCTGCCGGGCAGAACGAGGGCTCGTGCAAAACGTTGGGCCTGGCCGTGCTGGAAGGCTTCACTACAGAAGAAGCCTTGCTTGCGTTCGGGGAGCACTATCAATCAGTGCTGGAGAACCCCAGTGGATCCGACCACTTGAACATCCGCGCCCTGATGGATACCGGACTCCCGGGCGTGCGCTTTGATCAGCAGCCGCTGAGGCGCAAACCGGTGAATTTCGAAGAGAAATAAAAAAGGGCCGGCCAGGCACTTGGGGAAGGCTTGAAGCGGACGGCCCTGAAAACCAAAAGGAGATTTCGGGGCTAGCCTAAAAGCCAAGCGCAACGCTGGCTATTGCATAAAGCCGATCGGCCTAATAGTCCAGTCCTATCGACTGTGATGCCGCTTTTCCCACCCCGACAAAGCCGGTAAGGTCCGGACCGTCCTTTCCGGAGTATCGTCAATGCCCGTCGCTGCCCTATCCGGCCCCCAATACCTACGTGAAGGCCTGAAGCTGATTCTTAGTCCCGGCCTCAGGCTGTTCGTCATTCTGCCGCTGACCGTCAATCTGTTGCTGTTCTGCGGCCTGATATATCTGGCGGTGCGCCAGTTTGGCGGCTGGGTCGACGCCTTCATGCCTAACCTCCCCGAGTGGTTAATGTTCCTCGAATACATCATCTGGCCGCTGTTCGTAGTGCTGGTGGTGCTGATCGTGTTCTTCACTTTCACCATGCTCGCCAACATCGTTGCCGCCCCTTTCAATGGCTTTCTCGCCGAAAAGGTGGAAACCGTGGCACGCGGAGTCGATAGCGCCCCACCGTTCAGCTGGAGCGAGCTGCTGGCCATGTTGCCGCGAACCATCGGACGCGAGGCACGCAAACTGGCGTACTTCGCACCCCGTGCGCTGGTGTTACTGATCCTGTCATTCATTCCGGTGGTCAATCTGGTCGCAGCGCCACTCTGGCTTCTGTTTGGCGTCTGGATGATGGCGGTGCAGTACATCGATTATCCAGCGGACAACAACAAGCTGAGCTGGGACGAAATGATGGTCTGGCTGCGCCAGCGCCGCTGGAAAAGCCTGAGTCTCGGCGCGGTGACCTACGCAGCATTGCTGATTCCTTTCGTCAATCTCCTGATCATGCCGGCAGCCGTGGCAGCCGCAACGCTGTTCTGGGTGCGCGAGGGCGGCAAATCGACAATGCCAACCGTGATCGATCCGTGAACTGCGAGCCGTTGAGGTGTCTAGATTCGAACACCTCACACCGGGAGACCCGCAATGGCGCTGACCGCCCTCGCAATCAACTGTACCCTCAAGGCGTCGCCCCAACAGTCGTCCTGTAGCGTGTTGCTGAGCCAGGCTCAGCGCGAGCTGGAAAAACTCGGCGTCAGCTGCGAGCAGGTCCGCGCAGTGGACTTCAACATCAAGCCCGGCGTGACGTCAGACGAAGGCGAAGGTGACGACTGGCCGATGATTCGGGAAAAGTTGCTTGCAGCGGACATCCTGATTCTCGGCACGCCGATCTGGCTCGGCCATCCATCCAGCGTTTGTCAGCGCGTACTGGAGCGCCTGGACGCGTTCATTGGTGAAGTGGACGACGAGCAGCGGATGGTCTCGTACGGGCGGGTTGCTTGCGTCGCGGTGGTGGGTAACGAGGATGGCGCCCATCATGTGGTTGCCAGTCTCTATCAGGGACTGAATGACGTAGGCTTCACCATCCCTGCCAACGGCTGCACCTATTGGGTCGGACCGGCGATGGGGTCGACGGATTACAAGGATGTGGAAGATCCTGGCGAGAAGATCGGCAAGACCAACGCGATGTTGGCGCGCAACGCCGTGCACTTGGCCAAGCTGCTGAAGCAGGCCGGTTATCCCGGTGCCTCGCAATAACGATGCGCAAAAAGAAGCCATCCCTAGGATGGCTTCTGTGCAGCTAGAGATTGCGTCGCGCGTCAGGCCAGCGTTTTCAGCGCTTCACGACTAAAGGGCAGAATGTCCTGCATACGCCCTTCTTTCACCTTCAACGCCCAGTCCGGATCGCAAATCAGTGCGCGTCCTACCGCCACCAGATCGAACTCCTGCTTGTTCAGACGTTCGAGTAACCCCTCGATGTTGGCTGGCTGCGCCACCTTGTCAGTCTTGATCATGAACTGCAGGAACTCTCCATCGAGCCCCACGCTGCCGACGGTGATGGTGGGCTTGCCAGTCAGCTGACGGGTCCAGCCAGCGAGGTTGAGGTCGGAACCTTCGAACTCCGGCTCCCAGAATCGGCGAGTCGAGCAATGGAAGATGTCCACACCCGCCGCAGAAAGCGGCTCGAGGAATTCGCCAAGCGCTTCCGGCGTGGTGACCAGGCGCGCTGAGTAGTCCTGCTGCTTCCACTGAGAAAAGCGGAAAATGATCGGAAAGTCCGGTCCTACCGCCGCGCGTACCGCCTCGATCAGCTCGATGGCGAAGCGGGAGCGATTGGCCAGGCTCCCACCGTACTCGTCGGTGCGCTGGTTGCTGCCCTCCCAGAAGAACTGGTCAACCAGGTAGCCGTGCGCCCCGTGGATCTCGACACCATCCATGCCGATGGCCTGGGCATCCTTGGCAGCCTGGGCGAACGCTGCGATCACGTCCTGAATATCCTGTTTGGTCATGCCGTGCACCACGACCTCGCCATCCTTCACCTTCTCCATCGGGCCGTAACCCGGCACTTCCGGCTCCGGCTCGGTTCCCTTGTGACGAACATTGCCCACGTGCCACAACTGCGGAACGATCTTGCCGCCGGCCGCGTGCACGGCCTCGACCACCGCTTTCCAGCCGGCCAGCGGGGCTTCGCCGTAGAAGCGCGGCACTTGCGGATAGCCATTGGACGCCTTGTGGCCGACCGTGGTGCCCTCGGTGATGATCAACCCCACACCCGACGCGGCACGACGGCGGTAGTACTCGACGACGTCCGCGGTTGGCACTCCGTTAGGAGAGAAGGAACGGGTCATCGGCGCCATCACGACACGCGTTGGCAGTTGCAAGCTACCGAGTTGGAAGGGTTGGAACAGGGCATTCACGGCTGCAGTCATTGCTGTCTCCTCTGGCTTGAAGCAAAAGCGACCGGTCGTCTCGCCGATCGCCACAAAAAATCAGCGGGGCGTCAGCAGACGCTCCAGCTGGGTCAGAAATATCTTCAACGGCGTGACACTGCGGCCAACCTTCATGCGCAACAAGGCGCCCTCCCAGGCATTGCCGATGAATTCAGCCAGCGCAAGGCAATCGGTATCGGCATCAAGCTCGGTGGCCGCGCAAGCCTGTTCGAGGCAGTCGGCGAGCACTCTGACCGAACGCAGCAAAATCGCCTCGACTTGCTGGCCGATGGGCTGTGACAGTTCAGCCATCTCGAAGCTCAGGCTGCCGATGAAACAATGGTATTCCGGGCATTCCTGCCGAGCGAAGTGCGCAATGAGGTCTGCGTAATAACCCAGAATGCGCGCCCGGGGGCTCAGCGGAGACTCAAGTAGCGCCGCCTGATAGCGCTCCAGCCGAGGCAGGTAAAGATGCTCCAGCGCCTGCAAGGCGAAGTCTTCCTTGCTGGCGAAGTAGTGATAGAAGGAACCTTTGGGAATGCCGGCAGCCTGGACGATTTCCAGCACGCCGGTGCCGTGGTAGCCACGACGGGTCATCACCTGTGCCCCTTTGGCCAGGATCAGGTCACGCTTGTCGTTGCGGGCTTGATTGCTCATGGCGCCGAGGATATGACCGGTCGTCTAGACCGAACACCATCATCCACGACACTTATTGCAGAGCCATGCTGTCGCGATATCGACTTCGAGAAGCCGTCAGCAACAACACACGGCTTTGATAGGAGATCGCGCGCTCAGGCGAGCGCGCTTTCGATGGCCTGGATCAGCGCAGGATCATCCGGGGCAGTGCGCGGCGAGAAGCGCGCCAGCACACGTCCGTCCTTGCCCACCAGAAACTTCTCGAAGTTCCAGCTGATGTCACCTGGGAAGTCAGCGCCCTCTCCTGCCAACAGGCGGTACAACGGGTGACGCTGCGAGCCGTTGACCTCGAGCTTGCTGCTGATTGGAAAAGTGATGCCGTAATTCTCGTCGCAAAACTGCAGGATTTCCGCATTGCTGCCCGGCTCCTGAGCAGCGAACTGGTTGCAGGGGATGCCCAGTACGCCGAAACCACGATCCTGGTAACGCTCATGCAGCGCTTGCAAGCCTGCGTATTGAGGCGTAAGACCGCACTCGGAAGCCACATTGACCACCAGTGTCACCTGGGATTTCAACGGCGCTAGGGGAAGTTCCTGGCCCGCAAGGCCGGGCAGAACCAACTCGTGAAACGCGCTCATGTGTTTCTACTCCAGAGTAAAAAAGCGCTCCGGCAGAACCGAAGCGCTTCCATGGCCCGTTCGATCCGGGCTTCTCGCTGACCAGCCGCTTGCGGGCGCCAATCAGTGTTGGTGACCACCTTCGCCATGCACATGACCATGAGCGATTTCTTCTTCGCTGGCTTCACGCACATCAACAATCTTGACTTCGAAGTTGAGGCGCTGCCCGGCCAGCGGATGATTACCGTCAACGATCACATCGTCGCCTTCGACATCACGAATGGTGACGATCTGCATCCCGCCGTCCGGGCCGGAGGCGTGAAACTGCATGCCGACTTCCAGCTCGTCGACGCCTTCGAACATCGCACGATTGAGAGTGGCGACTAGCTCCGGGCTGTACTCACCGTAGGCATCCTGCGGTTCGATGGCGACCTTCACTTCGTCACCGCCTTGCTTGCCTTCCAGGGCCTTTTCCAGACCGGAAATGATGTTGCCCGAACCGTGCAAATAGACCAGCGGCGCGCCGCCGGCCGAGCTGTCGATCACTTCACCGGCATCGTTGGTGAGTGTGTAGTCGATTGACACAGCCTTGTTAGCGGCAATCTGCATGAGGCAAAACCTTTGTTGGGGAATGTATGTGAAAGTCTAACCGCGAGCTGCATTGATTGCGAACCGACGCACGATTTAGGGGACCATCGGCAGCTTGGCTTGCTCCACGCGGATTCGTGCCCAGGGCGGTGCCGAATACAACCTTTGGAGAGCATCGCGCCTCTCAAGGTTATGCAAGAATCCACGCCAGTAAATGTAGGCGACCTATTTCAACAATTAATTTCGCATCCAAGGAGCACCGATGTCAGCTCGTAACATCCTGGTGATTAACTGCGGCAGCTCGTCGATCAAATTCGCACTGGTCAACGAAGCCCAAGCCACTTTCCCCCTGCAGGGCCTGGCCGAACGTCTCGGCTCCCCCGAAGCCGTGGTGCACTGGCAGCTGGGGGACACCAAGCAGAGCCTGAACATTCCGGGTGCCGATCACCGTGCCGCGCTCGAAAAATTGCTGCCGGTGGCCCAGGAGGCCGCAGGCGGCAAACTGGACGGCATCGGCCATCGTGTGGTCCATGGTGGCGAGCATTTCACCGGTTCCAGCCTGATCGACGAGCCGGTGCTGAAGGCGATTCGCGACAGCGCCCAGTTGGCGCCATTGCACAACCCGGCCAACCTGGTCGGTATCGATGCGGCTATGGCCCTGTTCCCTGGCCTGCCGCAGGTCAGCGTGTTCGATACCGCCTTCCACCAGACCATGCCGGAACGTGCGTTCCGCTACGCCGTGCCGGAATTCCTTTACAAGGAACACAGCGTCCGCCGCTACGGCTTCCACGGCACCAGCCACAACTACGTCAGCAAGCGTGCCGCTGAGATGACCAGGCTCCCGGTCGATGACAGCAGCTGGCTGACGGCTCACCTGGGCAATGGCTGCTCGACGTGCGCCATCGTCAACGGCGAGAGCCGCGACACCAGCATGGGGCTGACCCCACTGGAAGGTCTGGTAATGGGCACTCGCAGCGGTGATGTCGACCCCAACCTGCACAGCTACCTGAACCGCACCCTGGGCTGGAGCCTGGAGCAGATCGATCGCATGCTCAATCACGACAGCGGCCTGAAAGGTCTTTCCGGGCTGTCCAACGACCTGCGCACCCTGCAGGAGGCCCGTGTCGCCGGGCATGCCGGCGCCACCCTGGCATTCGAAGTGTTCTGCTACCGCTTGGCCAAATCACTGGCAAGCATGGCCTGCGCCCTGCCGAAACTCGATGGACTGATCTTCACTGGCGGCATCGGCGAGAACTCGATGGCCGTGCGTACCCGCACCCTCGAACACCTGAAACTGTTCAACTTTACGCTGGACGAAGATGCCAACGCACGCTGCACGCGCGGTGTTGGTGGAGAGATTCAAGCGGCAGGCAGCCCCCGTGTGCTGGTGGTACCGACCAACGAAGAACGTCAGATCGCGCTGGACACGCTGGCGCTGCTCGACGCCTGATAGCGCGCCGACAGCCAGACGCACCGCACGAACCCGACGACCGCACACGGCGTCGGGTTTCGTCTACTTGGCATCGCCCTTCGCCCGATAGGAGATCATCATGCATACCTTATTCCTCGCCCCCTGCGGTTTTGGTGGCGGCCTCAACTCCATCAGCCTTGGCCTGATCAGCGCGCTCGAGCGTGCCGGGCTGAAGGTCGGCTTCTTCAAGCCCATCGCCCAGCCCTTTCCGCATGACCAAGGCCGAGAGCGCTCCTGTGTCCTGGTAGAGCGCACCCTGAATATCGTGTCGCCCGAGCCGCTGCCGCTGGAGCAGGTCGAGCGCCAGTTGGCCGATGGAGAACTCGACCTGCTACTCGAGGACGTGGTCAGCCGCTATCAGGACGTTGCTGCGGGCAAGGACGTGGTCATCGTGGAAGGCATGGTGCCGACGCGTGAGTTCAACCACACGTCGCGGATTAATACGCATCTGGCGAAAAGCCTGGACGCGGATGTCATCCTGATCGCCGCGCAAGGAACTGACACACTCAAGCGTTTGGCCGAGCGCATCGAGATCCAGGCCCAGCTGTTCGGTGGCGCCAAGGATCCGAAAGTGCTGGGCGTCATTCTCAACAAGGTCAAGAGTGAGGACGGCACGTCGGCCTTCATCGAGCGCCTCAAGGCCCAGCTGCCGGTACTGGGCACCGCGGACTTCCAGTTGCTCGGCGCGATCCCCTTCGCCGACAAACTCAATGCCTTGCGGACCCGTGACATTGCCGAGTTGCTCGACGCCAAGATCCTTCACGCCGGTGAAGCGGAGCAGCGTCGCGTCGAACAGATCGTCCTGTGCGCCCGAGCCGTCCCCAACACAGTGCAACTGCTGCAGCCGGGCGTACTGGTGGTCACCCCGGGTGACCGCGACGACATAATCCTCGCGGCGAGCCTGGCCTCGCTCAATGGCGTCAGGCTCGCTGGTCTGCTGCTGTGCAGTGACTTCGCGCCCGACCCGCGGATTCTCGAGCTCTGCAAAGCGGCACTGGATGGCGGCCTGCCGGTGATGACCGTACAGACGGGCTCCTACGATACGGCGACCAACCTGTTCGGGCTGAACAAGGAAACCCCAGCGGACGACATCGAGCGTGCCAGCCAGGTTACTGACTTCATTGCGCAGCACCTGCAGCCCGAACTGCTGCATACCCGACTCAGCGTACCCCGCAGCGAGTTGCGCCTGTCGCCTCCGGCGTTCCGCTACCAGCTGGTCAAGCGCGCACAGCAAGCTAACAAGCGCATCGTCCTGCCGGAAGGCAACGAGCCGCGCACCATCCGCGCCGCGGCCATTTGTCAGGAGCGCGGCATCGCGCGCTGTGTACTGCTGGCCAAGCCGGAAGAAGTCCAGGCAGTTGCGCGCGAGCAAGGTATTCAGCTGCCGGCAAGCCTGGAGATTCTCGATCCGGAGCTGATCATCAACCAATACGTCGAGCCGATGTGCGAAATGCGCAAGGCCAAGGGCCTGACTCCGGACGATGCGCGTGAGCAGCTCAAGGACACGGTGGTACTTGGCACCATGATGCTGGCGCTCGACGAAGTGGACGGTCTGGTATCCGGCGCCATACACACCACCGCTAACACCATTCGCCCGGCGCTGCAGCTGATCAAGACGGCCCCAGGCTACAGCCTGGTCTCGTCGGTGTTCTTCATGCTGCTGCCGGATCAAGTACTGGTCTACGGCGACTGCGCTGTAAATCCGAACCCGAGTGCTACCGAGCTGGCGGAGATTGCCCTGCAGAGCGCCGAATCGGCCGTCGCGCTGGGCGTCAACCCGCGCGTGGCGATGATCAGCTATTCCACTGGCACGTCCGGCAGTGGCGCCGAGGTGGAAAAGGTTGCTGAAGCCACACGCATCGCCCAGGAGCGCGCACCCACGCTGCCAATCGACGGTCCGCTGCAGTACGACGCCGCATCGGTCGCCAGTGTCGGCAAGCAAAAGGCGCCTAATAGCCTGGTGGCGGGTCAGGCCACTGTGTTCATCTTCCCTGACCTGAACACGGGCAACACCACCTACAAGGCGGTTCAGCGCAGCGCCAACGTGATCAGCGTCGGCCCGATGCTGCAAGGCCTGCGCAAGCCGGTCAATGACCTGTCCCGCGGTGCACTGGTGGACGACATTGTGTTCACCATCGCGTTGACCGCTCTGCAGGCTGACAACCAGAAGGCCTAACCTGCGTCCCGCGCCCGGCCAGTCTGGCCGGGCGCTTCGCAATGCCAGGCCCTACTTTTTGCCTTGCAGTTCAGCCCGCAATCGGTACTCTTGCCGCCTTTATTGACGGATATAAGATCCAATCGATGCTGAGCGTCCTTCCTGCCCCACTACGGGGTGTCCTGGCTGGCTTGACCCTGGCGTTGAACACGCTGTTCTGGTGCTGGCCGCTGTTTGCCCTGTCGTTGCTCAAGCTTGCGCTACCGGTCCCGCGTATTCAGCGCGCATTGCGCTTTGGCATGCACTGGATCGCCGAATCCTGGATGGCCGTGAACAGCTTCTGGATGGATCAAGTGCGGCGAACCGAGTGGGACGTGCAGGGACTCGAAAAGGTCGATCTGCAACACTCCTATCTGGTCACCAGCAACCACCAGAGCTGGGCTGACATCCTGATGTTGCAGTACCAGTTCAACCGGCGGATGCCCATCCTGAAGTTCTTCCTCAAGCAGGAGCTGATCTGGGTGCCGGTCATCGGCCTGTGCTGGTGGGCGCTGGAGTTTCCCTTCATGAAGCGCTTCAGCAAGGAATATCTGACCAAGTATCCGGAGAAGCGCGGCGAGGATCTGGCCACCACCCGCAAAGCCTGTGAACGCTACCGGACCAACCCGGTGTCGGTGTTCAATTTTCTCGAAGGAACTCGTTTCACCGAGGACAAGCACACTGAACAGGCATCGCCCTACCGCTACCTGCTCAAACCCCGGGCCGGCGGCATTGCGTTCGTGATCGATGCGATGGGCGAGCAACTGACGGCACTGATCAACGTCACCATTCACTACCCGGACGGTAATTCAAGCTTCTGGGACCTGCTCTGCGGCCGAATCGGCCGGGTCGTGATGCGCATCGACTCGCAGCCAATCCCTGCCGAGTTCCTACACCGTAGCTACGACCAGGACGAAGCCTACCGGCTGAGCTTTCAGGAGTGGGTCAATGAGCTCTGGAGCGACAAGGATGCTGAGCTCGAAAAGCTACATCATCAATACCCGCCTCGTCATGGCGCTTCGGGTTAGCCCAACAGGCCGGCACTAGCCGGCCGGTCGATATTCAAGATTTAGCCAGTCGATTGTTCGCGGAAATTCCAGAGCGTCCTCAACAGCCAGCCCTGGCGCGACCAGAAACCCTTGCATCACGTGGCAGTCATGATCGATCAGCCACTCGCGCTGGGCCAGCGTTTCAACGCCCTCGGCAATCACCTCCAGTCCCAGGTTCCGCCCCAGATCGATAATGGTGCTGACCACTGCCGCATCGCGGGGCGAATCGAGCATGTTGGCGATGAACAATCGATCAATCTTCAGCGTATCCAGATCGAAATGGCGCAGGTAAGCCAGCGATGAGTAACCGGTGCCGAAGTCATCTACCGCCACCCTGACCCCCAGCTCACGCAGCTGACGAAGCTTGTCGCAGCTCTGCTCCAGGTCCTCCATCAGTGCGCCCTCGGTGACCTCCAGCTCCAACTGTCGGGGATCAAGCTGATACTCATCGAGCAGCCGGCGCAACTCGTCGATCAATCCGGCCCGGCGGAACTGCACCGGGCTGACGTTGAAGCTCAGCACCAGCTTGTCGCCGAATCGCTCACGCCAGTCGCGGCACTGGGCCAGGCCTTCGCGCAGCGCCCATTCGCCGACCCGGTCAATTAGCCGGGTTTCTTCCAGCAAGGGGATGAATACACTCGGCTCCACCGAACCGCGCCCTGCGTAATTCCAGCGCAGCAAGGCCTCGAACCCACGCAGCTCACCGGTCTCGAGCACGACCTGCGGCTGATAGGCCAAAGCGAAACCATTGCGCTCGATGGTGCTACGCAAGTTTTCTTCCATCATCAGGCGCGCGTGGGCCCGCCCGTTCATCTCACCGGAGAAGAAGCGATATTGCTGCCGGCCGTTGCGTTTGGCCTCGTACATGGCCATGTCCGCCGAGCGAAGCAACTCTTCGACGCTCTGGCCGCAATCCGGAAAATTCGCAATGCCAATACTGGCACCGAGCGTGACATCCGTGCCGTCGATGGTATGTCGAACCGAAATCAACTCGATGAGCTTTTCCGCCACCCTGGCGGCATCTTCCGGATGATCCAGAGAGTCCAGCAACGCAGTGAACTCGTCACCTCCCATTCGGGCGATGATGTCGTATGGACGCATGCAGGCTTCCAATACGCGCGCTACGCGACAGAGAATCTCGTCGCCGGCATCGTGCCCCAGCGAATCGTTGATGCGCTTGAAACCATCAAGGTCGATATAGAGGATGGCCATGCGCTTGCCGTTGCGATCGACCCGCGCCAAAGCCGAATCCAGCGCCTGATGAAAACCGCGACGATTGAGCAGGCCCGTGAGCGAATCGGTTACCGCTTGGGTTTCCAGCTGCACGTGCAGGCTGCGCACCACCGACATGTCCAGGGCGATCACGACCATTGAGCGCTGCTGACGAGGCAGCGGCGATGAAGACAGTGCCACTGGCAGCGTGTCTCCGTTGGCGGTGAACAGCTGCGCCTCATGAAGACGATAGGTATTGCCGCTACGCCAATGTTGGTAGAAATCGGTATCGCGCCAGGCCATCGGCATCTGCGGCGAGGCCAGATGCTTGATCAGCGCGGTACCTTGCAGATCATCGACGCTGGCGTGCAGCATTTTGGCGATCGCCGGGTTGGCGAAGTTGATGAATCCGTCCTCACCTACCACCAGAATGCCTTCGGCAGCGTTGTTGAGTACGGAAGCGTTAAACGCCCTTGCACTGTCGAGCTGCTGGCTGAGCAGCTGCAAGTCACGCCGATTATGCTCATGGCTGAGCAATGTATTGATCTTGTGTTTGAGCACCTGCGGATCGAACGGCTTAAGAATAAAATCCACCGCACCCGTCGCGTAACCACGCAAAACCGACTCACGCGTATGCGCAATGGCCGATACGAAGATGATCGGCGTGTAGCGCGCGTGCGGACTGCCGCGCATCAGGCGCGCCACTTCGAATCCGTCCATGCCTGGCATCTGGACGTCCAGCAACACCAGTTCGACGTCCAGATCGAGCAACGCCTGCAACGCGGCTTCACCAGAATTAACCGTATGGACCTGCCAGTCGCCGTCGCCGAGCAGGGCCTCCATGGCTACCAGGTTCGCCTCGCGATCATCGACGACCAACAATGTCCGGGTCCGAGGCTTTGATTGGGGTTGCGACCATGCCATCAGCCGAGCCCCCAACACAGCATGATTTGGCTTGCGCTACCGACGTCGGCAGGGACGTCAGTTCGGCTTGAACGATGCGTCACACACTTCTCCTTACGGACTTGCATGAGGGCCATCAGTACGTTCCAGACGCCGAAGCAGCTCGGCCAGTCTGGTGCCGTCGACCGGTTTGAACAGGATATCGTCAGCACCGGCCGGGAGGTTCTGTTCTGCAGAAGCCGTGTCAGAGCCGACCGCCATTGCCACAATCGGCACCTGACAACCATAGTCGTTTCTGAGCTGACGGATCAGTTCGGGACCGCCATTATCCGGCATGGACAGGTCCACCAGCGCAAGATCAAAGGCATCATGATCGAAGCGTTCTAGCGCCTCGGAACCGGTCGTGACTGGCACCACCTGCAGCCCCTGCTCATCAAGCATGGCGCTGATGGCATAAATCGCCCGCACATCCGAATCGACCAATAGTACCCGCTGCCCCAAAAGGGGATGCTCCAGTTCTTCCCTTGCCCACGTTGCAGCTTCTACCCCGTCGGGCTTCAGTGCATCTTCCATATGCTCCATTCCTTCTGTTTTCGACAACGCAACTGATGAATAACGCTTAAGCCGCTGCAGATTCTTTTCCGATAACGCCTCGCGACTGGTCAAGATCACCCTGACGTCTTTCAGGGGCCGCAGGCGGTCCAGTGCGTCCAGCAGGTCGAGCCCGTCTTCGCCGGGGAGGTCGAAGTCGACGATCAGCACCGCGTAGCTGTGCTCAGCATAGGCCAGCCGGGCCTCTTCACTGCGCTGGCATTCGCTGACCCGGTAGCCGAGCCGCTCGAAATGCTCCCGCAGCTGACGGCGCCGATCCGGCTCGGTTTCCACCAGCAGAAGCCGCGTCGAATTACCTTCCTGCTGCGACAGATCGACAAACAGGCGCTCCAGTTCCGACTGAGCCACGGGTTTGACCAGGTAGCGTGAACCGTCATCCGACCAGCCCTGCGGCTGTGGCACGCAGGAAATGATGTACACCGGCGTGTCCTGGTGCCTGGGGTCGGCTCGCAGCACCCGGTGGACCTGCCAACCGCTGATATCAGGCAGCAGGACATCCAGAATCACCGCTGCGAAATGGTCCCGAGCTAGCGCATCCAGCCCTTCTTGTCCGGTCCCGCAGACAACGCTGGAGAATCCGTGGGACTGGGCCACCTCGGCCACTACCGAGGCGAAATCGGCGTCGTCCTCGACAATCAGCAGACCGCCACCCTGGCCACGCCGCTGCAGCGGCCGCAGCGTGCGGATTTCTGGAGTTGCGGCAACTTTCAAGGGCAGTTCGACCGTAAAACTCGAGCCCTGGCCTGGCGCGCTTTTAAGCCGGATTCCACCACCGAGCACTTCTGCAAGCTGACGCGCTATGGCCAGCCCCAGCCCGGTGCCGCCGTATTGCCGACTGATGGAGCCGTCGATCTGCTGGAACGCCTGGAAGATTCGTTCGTGCTGATCCTCGGCAATACCGATGCCGGTGTCGGTTACGCAGATCTGCAGCATTTCTGTATCGACAGCGCTTTCAGCCTGCTGGCTGGACACGTGAATATCAACGGAACCGTGTTCGGTGAACTTCAGAGCATTGGTAATCAGGTTTCGCAAAATCTGCTGAAGCCGGGCCCGGTCACTAACCAGCGAAGCAGGAACTCCCTCGTCTATCCGGGCCTTGAGGGTCAGCCCGTTCTGGGCGGCCATAGGCTCGAGGTTCGCAACCAGCTCCGCCAGCAACTCGCCGAGGTCCAGCGGCTCCGACTTAATCTGCATATGCCCAGCCTCGATCTTGGCCAGATCGAGTACATCGTTGATCAGCTGCAACAGATCGTGACCGGCCCGATGAATGATGTCGGCATGGCGGACCTGCTTCTCGGTCAGGTTGCTCGCAGCGTTCTGCCTCAGCTGATCACTGAGGATAAGAATGCTGTTCAGCGGGGTGCGCAGCTCGTGCGACATGTTGGCGAGGAATTCGGACTTGTAGCGATTGGCGACCATCAACTCGTTAGCCTGATCGCGCAGTCGCCGCTCTGCAGCTTTGCGATGAGCGATATCGGTCACCACAGCTTGCACCAGATGCTCATCCCCGCTACGCAGCGGCGACAAGCCAACTTCAACAGGCACGAGATGACCATCCCGGTGGCGTCCGAAAAGC
This sequence comes from Pseudomonas sp. NPDC077451, assembly GCF_044543345.1. Lineage (NCBI taxonomy): Bacteria > Pseudomonadati > Pseudomonadota > Gammaproteobacteria > Pseudomonadales > Pseudomonadaceae > Pseudomonas > Pseudomonas sp. NPDC077451. Next base: position 42,678 of record NZ_JBITVX010000012.1, read on the forward strand.
TCGCGGTTTTCACCCAACCGACGCGACTCAGGGGATTGACCGAAACGATGCCGTACTTCGAGGTAGGTCTTGCGCATCGACTCCGGAATCAGCATCTCGACTGGCTGGTCTAGCAGCTCCTGCCGGTTGTAACCAAACAGCAACTCAGTCTGGCGGTTGACCATCACGATTCGGCCGTCATGATCGAACAGCACAAAGGCGTTTGGCGAGGCTTCGACCACATTACGAAAACGCTCTTCGTCCCGCTTGCGTTGCTGCAGGTCGACCAGATTGAGCAGATGGTGAACGGACTTGTCGCGCTTGAAACTGGTCAGGCTGAGCGAAACCGGGACCGGCGAGCCATCTTCGCGCAACGCTTGGCTTTCCCGCTGATCGGCTTCAAGTTGTGGCCCGCTCGCGGTCTCGTCAAGCGCCCCCGGAACGTAGCGACTGAGACGCTCGCCAGCGAGCAGGCCAGCACTGCTACCAAGCAGCGTAGCGGCACTCTGGTTGGCCAGTTCGATCCGCCCTTTATCACTGCAAAGCACAGTGGCCACTGGCAGCTGCTCAATCAGCTGTCGAAACCATGCCTCGCGCTCCTGAAGTTGCGCCCCAAGCGTCTGGCTGTTGCGCAAAGCCCGTTCACGCAAATATAGATAGCCGCCAATCAACAGCGAAAACAGCACAGCAGCAGTCAGCGCAGCAACCAGATTAAAGGCCCGGCCCACCCGGTTGAGGATGGCTTCGTATTCTGGTGTGCTGGCAACTTCCAGCTGCCAGCTACGGCCGTACATGTAGATATTGCGGGTGCGATGGAAGCTGGCGTCGCTACTCACCGGCGCTCGTCCGACCAGCAAGGGCTCGTCTGGGGCGGCGGCGTCGAACAGCTGCAACTGGAACAGCTTGCTACGCGAACCCAGCACCCCCTCCATTAAGTCGGTTAGCCGGAAGGCACCGTGAAGGGTTCCGGCAAAGGCTTCCTGGCGTTCTTCCAACGTGGTGATGGGGGCGCCGGCCCGGTAAAGAGGGAGATACAACAGAATGCCTACTTGCGCGTTCTGCTCGGTTTCCTGCTTGAGCCGCAACGGGCCGGTGAGCATCGGAGTGCCGATGTTGCGCGCCGCCATGACGGCTTGCCTGCGCGTTTCCTCACTTAGCATGTCAAAACCCAGCACTCGACGGTTACGCCAATCAAGCGGATGGATGTAATCCACGATCAGGTACTCGCCGCGCTCACCCCGGGGATAGATGCGGAAATCACGCCCTCCCTCGCGAATCTTCGCGAGCAGAACGCTCAGGTTCTCTGCGCGCGCATAGCGGGCCAGAGCAATGGCTTGGATGCCGGGGTAGAAATCCTGGAGCTGAAGCTGATCGGAAGCCCGATTCCAGTCCTGAAGGCTGACTGCATCACTCCCGACGAAAAGCCCCGCCAGACCTCGTAAAACCATCTCGTACGCGCGCATACGCTCACGCAGAGTGCTTTCAACGTCATTGACCGCCAGATTGAATCGCTGGGCCTGCTCAGCGCGCACCCGCATTTCCTGAACATGCCATTGCCAGCCAACCCATCCTCCGAGCCCTACCATCAGGGCCAGCGTCACTACCAATGGCAGCCAAGGCTTACGAGAATGGAGAGCGGAACGATCATCCATTCGACCTCCTCAGTGCCACTACATGGCTCGCTGTCACAAGCTTCAGAGTCGTAGATCGTTCAGAGGTTCAATAGAAGCGAAAATCAGCCGTAAAGCTGACGCCACCCGAATGACGCAAGCGAGCCCTGGCAGTCTCGCTTGCGCTTAGCCGCTTACAGCGGGCGCAGATTGATCTCTACACGACGGTTCTGTGCGCGCCCGGCAGCGGTATCGTTGCTGGCTATCGGTTGGCTCGAGCCGGCACCATAAGATGAGATACGTGAACCGGGCACGCCGTTGCCTTCCAGATAATTGGCAACGCTACGCGCGCGGCGATTTGAAAGGTCCTGATTCAGTTGCTGCGAGCCGGTACTGTCGGTATGGCCGATGATGTCGACACCGTTCTTATTGAACTCTTTGAATACTTGAACCAATGAATTAAGCGTTGGATAGAAGCTACTGGAAATGTCAGCTGAATTGCTTGCAAAGGTAATGTTGCCGGGCATGATCAGCGTCAGGTTATCGCCTTGGCGCTGCACTTGTACGCCTGTGCCCTGCAACGTCTGGCGCAACTTGGCTTCCTGGGTATCGACGTAGTAACCATAGCCGCCGCCAGCGGCCCCACCGACGGTGGCTCCGATCAATGCGCCTTTGGCACGGTCCTTTTTGCTGGAGGTTGCTGCGCCGATTACCGCACCACTGACCGCACCGATGCCGCCGTAAATACCGGCCTTACCAGCTTCGCGCTCACCGGTATAAGGATTGTTGGTACAGCCAACCAGCAGCGCAAGGGTGGCGGCAAGTGCGGTTAGGTTACTGATCGATTTCATGTTTACTTCCTTCATCTACGGGACGCCAACCTGCCGAACGCACAGGCTGAAAATTCCTCGCTAGGGTAACACCCCGTCCGCCCGCAGAACCGGAACGTCCCGACGAAGCCGTGAGCTCAAGCACAGGAAGCCAACTCGACCGCGTTTCACCCCGAGGCGACGCTAGTCGAGCCAGAACAGCCAAACCTACACCGAAGAGATGGCGCTGCTGCCTTCTTCCAACCAACCTGCAATGTCCAAACGGATACGCTTTTTATCAAGCTTACCGACGCTGGTCTTGGGAATATCCTCAACGACGGCGATCTGCTGCGGAATCGCCCATTTGTTGAGCTGCCCCTGCTCCACTGCTGGCTCAAGGAACGCTTGCAATGCGAGCGCGTCTAGCTGCTTGCCTTCACAGAGCACCAGCAAGGCGAAGGGTCGTTCGCCCCAGCGCTCATCTGGCACGCCTACCACCGCCACGTCGCGCACGGCATCGTGCCGACTGATCAGACCTTCCAGCGCCAAGGATGAAATCCACTCACCGCCCGTCTTTATGACGTCCTTGATGCGGTCACGAATGTCGATGTTGCCCATTTCGTCGAGAGTGGCGACGTCACCAGTATGCAGCCAACCGCCTGCCCACAGTTCTTCGCTCTTCTCCGGATTGCCCGCATAGCCCTGCGTCAGCCAGGGGGCCCGAAGCACCAGCTCACCTTGGGACACGCCATCGGCCGGAAGAAAACTGCCGTCAGCCGCCTGGATTGCGGCGTCGACCAGCACCACCGGGATCCCGGCCTTGAGGCGGTAGGTGGTCTGTTCGTCTTCACTGGCGTTGCGCAGCTCGTCGTTGATATGGGCACCGGAAATCAATGGACAGGTTTCCGACATCCCGTAGGCCGCCACCAATTGCATGCCACATGCCCGAGCCGACTCGTAAAGGCCACGGGTAAGCGCACTGCCGCCGATGGTGATCTTCCAGCCGCCGAAGTCGGTGCCCTGCGCCGCCTTGGCTTTTAGCAGCATCTGCACGATGGTCGGTACGCAATGAGAAAAGGTGACCTTCTCTCGACGCCAGAGCTCGATCAGCAGCTCCGGATCATAGCGCCCCGGATAAACCTGCTTGAGGCCCAACATCGTCGCCACATAGGGCAAGCCCCAGGCGTGTACATGGAACATCGGCGTAATCGGCATATACACGTCGCCCGCTGCCATCAGCTGAGGGTTCTCGCGACAGCCGACCGTCACCGCACCGGCCAGCGTGTGCAGGACCAGCTGACGGTGCGTGAAATAGACGCCCTTGGGGTCACCGGTGGTACCGGTCGTGTAGAACGTGGTCGCCACCGAATTTTCGTCAAAGTCCGGGAAGTCGTACTTGGCCTCGGCGGCCGCCAGTAAGCTCTCGTATTCACCGATGCAGTTCGGCAAATCGCACTGCTTGTCGTCGGCATCGGTGATCAGCAGTGTCTTGTCGACCGTTGTCAGCTGCCCGGCGATTGCGTGGTACAGCGGCGCGAACTCGCTATTGACGAGAACAAAGCGGTCTTCAGCATGATTCATGGTGTAAAGAATCTGCTCGGGCGATAGCCGCACGTTGATGGTATGCACCACCGCCCCGATCATCGGAATCGCAAACATGCATTCGAGGTAGCGATGGCTGTCCCAATCCATCACCGCCACCGTGTCGCCCGCCTTTACCCCCGCGTTGGTCAGCACGTTGGCAAGCCGGGCAATGCGCTCGCCCAGGGTGCGATAGTCGAAACGCAGTTGATCGCGATAGACGATCTCACGGGTGCGCTCGTAGCGCTGCCCCGACAACAGCAGGCTTTTGATCAACAGGGGGTACTGGTAGGCGTTGGCGGCGGGTTTGATCACTCGTGTCTGCAACATAGGGCTTCCTGTTATTGATGTTATGAGACGCTCGCTAGCTGTTGGCGCGGGCCGTTTACGCGACCTGGCCGTACCGCTGTCCTCTTCGGACATCTGGCTGCACAGTTGTTCAACCTGCGGAGACAAACTCCACGCAAGGACAGGCGCGGCCGATCAGGCGATCTCGCTTGCCGCCAGCCGAACGCCAAGACCAATCAATACCGCGCCCGTGACGCGGTCGAACCAGTGCCCCATGCGAGCAAAACCGGCCCGTACGCGCTCGCGGCTGAACAACCAGGCCACCAGGCAGAACCACAACCCAGTGGCGCATGCCAGATATAACCCATAGGCCGCCTGAACGGCGAGCGGGGTATGGGGGTCGATAACCACGGTGAATAGGGACAAAAAGAACAACGTCGCCTTGGGATTCAAGCCGTTGGTAACGAACCCAACGGTAAAAGCGCGCCGTGGACTAATCGCAGCACTGGGCGCGGATGATTCAAGATTATCCACTGCGACGGGTTTGGCGCGCAGTGCCTGAAAACCGAGATAGAACAGGTAGCCGGCCGCTAACCATTTGAAAAGATTGAATAACATGATCGACTGCGAGACGATCAAGCCAATCCCGAGCAGCGAATAAACCACGTGGACCAAAATGCCGCTGCCTACTCCGATGGCCGTCCAGCTGCCGCTGCGCTGACCACGGGCGACGCTTTCCCGCACGACCACCGCGAAGTCGGGCCCGGGACTGGCGACAGCAAGCAAGTGAACCAGCGCCACAGTGAGAAACTCCATCCAGTACATCTAGCGACTCCGTTATTCCGGGGCGGGACGTCCGCCCGCTGATTCATACGAGTAAAGTCCATGAGCAAGTACCGCGCTGTATTCCTTGATCTATCACCGCTCGACCAGGGCGACCTTGACCTGACCCCCTTGCAGTCTGCCTTTGCTGAGTTGATCTGTCATACGCAGACCAGCGAAACGCAAATCGTCGCTCGGCTGCAGGGCGCTGAAATCGCCATCGTCAACAAGGTCGCCTTGAGCGATGCCACGCTCGCCGCCTGCCCGGACCTGAAATTGATTCTGGTAGCGGCGACCGGTGTCAACAACATCGATCTGGTTGCTGCCAAACAGCGAGGGATCGCCGTCTGCAACTGCCAGGCTTACGGCACGGCCACCGTGGCGCAGCACACCTTGATGCTACTGCTTGCGCTGGCTACGCGACTACCCGATTATCAGGCCGCCGTCGCCCGTGGCCGCTGGCAGGAAAGCGGGCAGTTCTGCCTGCTAGATTTTCCCATTATCGAGTTGGCCGGCAAGACCCTCGGCGTACTCGGCCACGGTGAGCTGGGCGGCGCGGTGGCTAAGCTCGCCGAAGCGCTGGGCATGCGCGTGCTGACCGGCAACCTGCCCGGGCGCCCGCCTCGCCCGGACCGGCTGGAGCTGGACGAGTTGCTACCGCAGATTGACGCGCTGACGCTGCACTGCCCGCTCACCGAGCAGACACGCAACCTCATCGGGGCTCGCGAACTGCAACTGATGAAACCCGCGGCGTTCGTCATCAATACCGCCCGTGGCGGCCTTATTGATGAGCAAGCACTGGCCGACACCCTGCGTAGTGGCCACCTGGGCGGCGCCGCCACCGATGTGCTGATCAACGAACCCCCCAGCAACGATAACCCGCTGCTGGCTGCAGACGTACCGCGCCTGATCGTGACGCCCCACAGTGCCTGGGGAAGTCGCGAAGCCAGACAGCGCATCGTGGGCCAGCTGCGTGAGAATGCCGAAGCCTTCTTCGCTGGTACTCCAAAGCGCCAGGTGGGCTGACGCTTCTGCAGCCGGGGCCAAGGCTGGTAAGCTCGCCAGCTTTTGTCCGGAGGCATCATGGATCCTCGAAGCGAAGTACTGCTGCGCCAGGCTGAACTGTTCAGTGGTGACCTGCTGCTCGCCGGGCTACCGGCTGACGATCTGCTTGGACAGTTACCGGGCGCAGTCGGCTGGAGTTGGCACGCCGGAGTACAGCACAGCCTGCAGACTCGTTTCGCCGGTCGTTGCACATTTGGTGTCGAGCCGCCCACGGCCCCATTCGATAGTGCCGTTCTGTTTCTGCCCAAGTCACGAGAACTGACCGATTTCCTGCTGAATGCACTGGCTGCCAGATTGCCGGGCCGTTTGCTGTATCTAGTGGGTGAGAAACGTGCTGGCGTGGAGCGCGCCGCGAAGCAACTGACCCCATTCGGCGAAGCGCGGAAGCTCGATAGTGCGCGGCACTGCCAGCTCTGGCAGGTCAAGGTTACAAACAGCCCGCCGGCTCCAGAACTGCCGACCCTGGCTCAACGCTTCGAACTCTCGCTTGCGGACGGACCGCTGCAGATCATCAGCTTGCCTGGCGTGTTCAGCCATGGTCGTCTCGATCGCGGGACCGCGCTGCTGCTGGATCAACTCGATGGACTGCCCGCCGGTAAGCTGCTGGATTTCGGCTGCGGCGCGGGCATCGTTGGCGCCTCCCTGAAAAAACGTTATCCAGAGAGCGAAGTGGTGATGCTGGATGTCGATGCGTTCGCTGTCGAAAGCAGTCGCATGACCCTCGCCGCTAATGGGCTACAGGCTCAGGTGATTGCTGGCGACGGTATCGACGCTGCTCCAGAAGACTGCGCGGCGATCATCAGCAACCCGCCGTTTCACCAGGGTGTACACACCCACTACGAGGCCAGCGAAGCATTGCTGCAACGCGCTGCCAGCCACATCCGGCCCGGTGGTGAGCTAAGGCTGGTGGCCAATGCATTTTTGAAGTATCCGCCGCTGATCGAAGCTCATCTGGGCCGCTGCGAAACGCTGATCACTGCCGACGGCTTCCGCATTTACCGCGCGCAGCGTGCCTGACCGACTTGCACAACGCGCCATGCGCGGGCAAACTCGCGCCCGTCCTGGGGGAGTAGTCTCCGGCGAGCACCCAGCCCGCCCGGCATGCGTCAACATACTTGGTCCACAGACCATGGCGCACGCGACCCGCGCAGGCTGCTTCGGCAGCAGCGCTCGGTTTGACAAGACCCATGACACGTACACCTGACCCGGGGCGGGCAGGCGGTGCGTGTCATGGTGATTAGTCGACCCGCCCCCGCAAGGAAGTCCGTTGGAATCGTTCTACATCCCCACCCTGATCGTCGCGCTCGCCGAGATCGGCGACAAAACGCAGTTGCTCGCGCTATTGCTGGCTGCCCGCTACCGGCGACCGCTACCCATCATCTGGGGCATCGTGGTGGCCACGCTGGTCAATCATGCGGCTGCCGGAGCCGTCGGCAACTGGGTTTCATCGATGGTCTCACCCGCCATACTCAGCTGGGTTCTCGCCGCATCCTTCGCCGCCGTCGCATTGTGGACGCTGGTCCCCGACAAACTCGAGGAAGAAGAAGCTTCTCGCGGGCGACGCTTCGGCCCCTTCGTGGCGACGCTGATCGCGTTCTTCCTCGCCGAAATGGGCGATAAGACGCAGGTTGCGACCGTCATGCTTGCAGCCCAGTATCCCGACTTCATCCTGGTGATCATCGGCACCACCCTGGGCATGCTGATCGCCAATGTGCCGGTGGTACTGGCCGGCAATTTCGCCGCTGATCGCATGCCGCTCACGCTGATCCGCCGAATCGCCGCCATCGGATTTGCCGGCTTGGCACTGTACGCCGTGTATCAGGCGCTGAGCTTGAGCGGCATGCTTCCAGTCTGATACGCAGCGCAAATTGCCACACTACGGGTACTGTTAGAGTGCGTATTCACCGCATTCTGGCGGCACTCGAGGGGAGCAGGCGGCATGTCACCGGAGGAACGAAAACGGCGGGTTCGGCAGCATATCGACCTGAGCTGGAGCAAAGGTCGACTGGCATTAGCTGAACAGCTTCAGAGCCGCTACTTCAGCTACAGAAGTTCGTTCATCTCGCAGCCGGTCAACAGTGCCGGTTTCGGTCTGATCGTGCGAGAGATCCGCCAAGCCATTCCGGACCTGGAGGTCGCGGTAGACGAGTGCCTCAGCGAAGGTAACCGCGTCGTGACCTCCAGCACCCTGTTCGGAACGCTGGAGAAACCCGTGTTTGGCCTCGCACCGAGCGGCAAGATCCTCACGGTCGCCGCGATGTCGATATGGACGCTCAATCCGAGCGGCGACATAGAGGAAATCACTACCCTCTTTGACCTGGAAAGTGCCCGTAGCCAGCTAGGCCTGGAAAGCCCACTTCCCATCAAGCTGCCGCCGACCTGAAAGCGCCAGCGGCATTTGCATCAGCGGCCCTGTTTATACAGTGGCATCACCTTCGGAATAGTTTCCTGCAGCGCCTGCGTACGGCTGCCTGACGAGGGATGGGTGCTGAGGAATTCCGGCGGAGCGGAGCCGCCGGCCGCGGCCATCTTCTGCCACAGACTGACCGCGGCATTCGGGTTGTACCCAGCCCGCGCAGCCAGTTCCAGACCGATCAGGTCAGCCTCGTTTTCGTTGCTGCGGCTGTTGGGCAGCGTCATCAGATACTGCACCCCCATATTGGCGAGCTGCAGGCTGCCGTCGCCAATCCCGACTGCTGAGCCAATCTGGGTTGCCATCTGCACACCGTAGGCCTTGGACATGGCTTCGCGGCCGTGCTCACGCAACGCATGGGCTATCTCATGCCCCATGACCGCCGCGATCTCGTCGTCGGTCAGGTTTAGCTTTTCGATCAGACCGGTATAGAAAATGATCTTCCCGCCTGGGCCGGCGTTGGCATTCAGTTCCGGACTGTCGATCACATTCACATCCCAATCCCATTCGGCTGCGTCGGGCCGGAAGGCCTTGACCTCGGCGATCAGCTTGCTGGCGATTCGATTGACTCGCTGAGCCACCGGCGAGTTATTTTTGAGCACACCCTTGCTCTTCGCTTCCGACACAGTTTGCTGATAAGACTGCGCATACATCTGATTGACCTGTTCGGTCGACAACATGCTGAACATGTATTGCTTGCGATCGACGCCAACAGCACCGCTGCTGGTGGTGTTGACGGCCTGACAACCGGCAAGCGCGGCGGCCGCCAGAAAAAGGCTGAGTGAATGCAGCTTGAACATGTCGCGTCTCCCGTGAATTCTGCGCCGTATGCTAGAGCGTGCCAGCGCACCGGGCAACCGACTAACAGCCCACCGCCTCGTCGCCCGCCTGATAAGAGTGTTGAGTCCCCTTTCGATGGCAGCGGCCAATGCCTAGTTCACTGGTGTCAGGCACTCAGGCGCGTCCAGCTTGGGATCATTGACGAACGTCGCCAAGGGCCGTTCGCGCAGCGCCGGTTGAGGTCCGGTCAGCAACACCTGCAGCACTTCAAGCGGGGTCTGCGGGTCGAGCCAGGCGGTCATGCCGGCCTGGTCCAGCATCAGCGGGCGCCGCTGGTTCGCTACTTGACGCGTCACCACCGCCGCACTGAGGTAGCTGTGGCCCTCAACCGGATAAGCCTCCCAGATCGCGGCGAAATACATCAGCGAGTCTTCCGTTGTCATCCAGTAGGGTCGCTTACGTGCAGTTCCCCTCCACTCGTAGAAACCGTTCGCTGGCAGTACGCCTCGGCGCAGGCGAAAGGCGTCTCGAAACATCGGCTGCTCGGCCAGCGTTTCCGCCCGGGCCTGTGCCGGCGTGCGGGTAAAATCGCTCAGCCACGCCGGGGTCAGCCCCCAGCGCACGCGACTCAGCTGCAGCGCATCTTCGACCTGCCGCAGCAGCAGTACCGAGGCGCCAGGCGCCAGGCTCCAATGCGGTTGCTGATCAGACGGAAAACCGGGCAGCGCGGCAAAGGCGGGACTCCAGCGAAACAGGGCATAGCGGCCACACATGAACAAAGGACTCGATGGGAAAAAGGATCAAGGCAGCTACCGCGACGTTACTCGGTCCGCATTCAGCAGATGAGCTCACCCGGATAGCTTTCCGGCTCGTCGCCGGGCAACGGTTCGGCGCCATTGTACGCAGCGATCAACTGCATCGCGCGATCAGCCTCACCATCGGCGACCATCAGCCCGAGCAAACCGGACACAGGCAACTCGCCGACCGCGCCGATCAGATGTCGCCCATTCAGATGCACGTCGATACCTTCGGCGAGCAGCATGCCGCGTAGCATCTCCGCCTCGAGCAGATCACGCGGCTCGTATATCCGCTGCATCTACTCATCCTCCCGCCGAACATCGAGCTGCCAATCGCTGCCGTCGGTACGCAGATCGAACACGATCGGCCGGCAACAGACTGAGCAGTCTTCGATGTACTGCTGATCGCCACCGCTCAGATCGAGTAGCGCCTCCACCCCTTCGCCGCAATATGGGCATTGGTAGTCCTGTGTTTCCAGCATCAGCGTCTCCTGCGTGACTTGCCGCTATAATCGCCGTCCGGATTCTGTAGAGATGCCTCCAGTGCGCATTTATGCGCGGGCCCGACCGGTGCAACATGGCTTTATCCAAGCCTGCAGTGATCGCGACTAAGCATCCACAGACCTAACTTTGACCCTTGAGTAACTGGGTTTATTCAGTTGTTACCCTTACAGAGAACATGATGGACGAATTCGAAGCCATCCGACCCTACGCCGATGCCGAGGTCCCTGCTGTCATGGCGCGGCTGTTCGCCGACCGGGAATTCCTCGATATTCTGGCGCACTTCCGCTTCCCGCGGCTGGCCGGCCCAATGGGCTGGATGCTCAAACCCCTCATAGCGCAACGACTGCGACGCGAATTCGCCACTATCCATTCGATCGACACGCTGCAGGCGCGAATCGAGATGTACCTCGACCGCACCATCGAGCGCGCCACGGATGGCATTACCTATTCAGGGCTGGAAAAACTACGGCCGGGCTGCGCGTATCTGTTCATCGCCAACCATCGCGATATCGTGATGGACCCGGCTTTCGTCAACTATGCGGTATTTCAAGCCAAGATGCGCACGCCGCGGATCGCCATTGGCGACAATCTGCTGCAGCGACCCTTCGTCAGCGATCTGATGCGGCTCAACAAAAGCTTCATCGTGCGCCGCTCGGTCACTGGTAGACGTGAAAAGCTTGCGGCGTACCAGCTGCTGTCCGCCTACATCAACCACTCGATCCGCACCGACGGTGAATCAATATGGATTGCCCAGGCCGAAGGGCGGGCCAAGGACGGTAACGATCGTACCGATTCGGCGATTCTGAAAATGCTGCACATGAGCCGCAAGGAAGAATCCTTCTCCGACACATTGGCGACCCTGCGTCCGACGCCGGTGTCGATCAGCTATGAGTACGACCCCTGCGATCAGGCCAAGGCACGCGAGCTCTACATTCGGGCCAGCACCGGTAGCTACACCAAGGCGCCTGGCGAGGATGACACCAGCATCGCCCTCGGCATCACCGGCTACAAAGGTCGGGTGCATGTCAGCTTCGGTACACCCATCAGCGAGGTACCCGAGGATGCAAAGCAGCTGGCGGCCGATATCGACCGGCAAATCCTGACGGACTACCGTCTGTTTCCGGTGAATTTCCTGGCGCATCGGATGTGGGAGCATCGCGACCCGGCGCTTGAGATACCCGAGCTCAGCGAGCTGTTCAGCCGTGCGGAAATCGAACGCGCCGAGGCCGAATGGGGCAAGCGCCTCGCGGCATGCCCAAGCGTGCAGCAGCCCTACCTCATCCAGCAATACGCCATGCCGGTGCGTAACCAGTATCGATTGAAAGCTGGCTTGAGTCTCTAAGACTCAACACAAACCCGACTGGCCGTCAGGTCAGCCGGGTTAGCGACGAAAGCAGGCACGCCAGTCCCAGACTGCTGAATCCAAAGCCATAGAAAAACCGGTCAAGACGCCGGCTAGCTGCCAAGCCACCCTGCTCAGCAGCAGAGAGACGAGCACCTGCAAGGGAGGTCTCGGCCCTCGACAGCTGCCGACGCCAGCGCGTCGCCAGTAGCAGCCAGGCACCGCAGAGCGCGATCAGCAAGGCCAGTAAGTTGACCAGAGGCGCGACCCTCGCCAGCGCCGAATAAGCAAAATCAAGCAACAACCGCATTCTCCGTTGGGCCGAGAATATACAGGCCTGGGCGGCCGAACTGAGGGCAGCGGAGTCTACCGAAACGACATTGCCGGCTCAGCCAATTTCCGACAGAACGGAACACAACTAAGCGATGGCAATTTGCCGGGTATTTGCGCCATTTATGCAGATAGGTCCCGTCTCGATTGTTGACTTATAGTCCCTTCCAGCTTCACCCTCATCTCGCCTCGAACAACCGAAATAGAGCGTGCGCCTGGCTTGAGCAACCAGACGGGACTGCCGCGGAGTCGGGCAAACGGCAACTTGTGATCACTGCGTCTCTGACGTGATGTACCGGGCCTTCGGCCCGCCACCTCCTTTGTGGAAGTCGCCACCTGCAAGCGCCGCGCTTACGGCTTCGCTTGCAGTGAATCAGTTACCGAGAATCAACAGGACCAAACAATGAATAAGAACAGGTTTAAGACGGGGGCCCTCACACTCTCTTTGCTGGCAAGCGCTGTGCTGGCAAGCGGAGCCATGGCTGCGGTATCCGAATCCGAAGCGGCCAAGCTGGGTAGCAGCCTGACGCCGATGGGTGCCGAGAAAGCCGGCAACGCGGCCGGCACCATTCCTGCCTGGACCGGCGGTTTGGCAGCCGATGCAGCGGCAGTCGGAGAGGATGGCTTCGTCAGCGATCCCTACCCGAACGACAAGCCGAAGTTCACCATCACCGCGCAGAACTTCGAGCAGTACAAGGACAACCTGAGCCCTGGCCAGATCGCCATGCTCAAGCGCTACCCCGACACCTATCGCCTGCCGGTCTTCGAAACCCACCGCAGCGCTGCCGTACCTCAGCGAATCTATGACGCTGCCCAGAAGAACGCGACCCAGACCAAGCTGGTCCGAGGCGGCAACGGGCTGGAAAACTTCGATACCGCTGTCGCCTTTCCGATTCCTCAAGACGGCCTTGAAGTGATCTGGAACCACATCACTCGCTACCGCGGCGGCTCTGCCCGCCGCACCGTGGCGCAGGCCACACCGCAAGTGAATGGTAGCTACAGCCTGGTCAAGTTCGTCGACGAAGTCGTCTACACCGACACCCTGACCGACTACAACGCCGAGAAACATGGCAACGTGCTGTTCTACTTCAAGCAACAGGTGACCGAGCCTTCACGCCTGGCCGGCAACGTGCTGCTGGTGCACGAAACCCTTGACCAGGTTAAAGAGCCGCGCATGGCGTGGATCTACAACGCCGGTCAGCGCCGCGTACGCCGCGCCCCACAGGTGGCTTACGACGGCCCGGGCACCGCCTCCGACGGGCTGCGCACCTCCGATAACCTGGATATGTTCAACGGCGCACCGGACCGCTATGACTGGAAGCTGGTGGGCAAGAAGGAAATGTACATCCCCTACAACGCCTACCGTCTGGACTCACCGCAGCTCAAGTACGACGACATCATCAAGGCCGGTCACATCAATCAGGACCTGACCCGCTATGAGCTACACCGTGTGTGGGAAGTCGAGGCGACGCTGAAGCCCGGCGAGCGTCACATCTATGCCAAGCGTACCTTCTTCATCGACGAGGACACCTGGCAGGCCGCAGTGATCGACCACTACGACGGCCGCGATACGCTTTGGCGCGTTGCCGAGGCGCATGCTGAATACATCTACAACGACCAGGTCCCGTTGTACGCCATGGAGACGCTGTATGACCTGGTCTCCGGTCGCTACCTGGTGATGGGCATGAAGAACGAGGAAAAGAACCCCTACGTATACAACTACAAGGCCAACTCCAACCAGTACACCCCGGCCGCGCTGCGTAACTCCGGCGTACGCTAAGCCACACCGCTGAGACAAACGCCCCCACAAGTTCGGGGCGTTTTTTTTTCAGCCTTCGACAGGCGCGCAGTCGCTCGGATTGGTTTACATGAGGCGATGCTCGCGACTACTCAGGCAGCTGCACGCGTCGGGCACCTCGCTGGGTGTCGCTCCCCGCTCGGTTTACTGCGTGTGTGGCCAACAAGCATAAAGCGCACCGCTCTCCGGCAGAGCGTCAGCGAAACAAAAACCCCGCCAAAGGGCGGGGTTCTATTCTGTCGCAAATGACCGTCTGGGCTAGTTGCGGCTCACTGCGCCAGCACCTGACCAATATTCTGGTCGCGGAAGGTGCGGGTCAGCGCATCGCTCAACACCTCGGTTACCAGCTTGGTGTTGGTCTGCTCATTCGGTGCCATACCGAAGCGCTGGTTCAAAGAAGCACCGTAGCGGCCGGTATAGCGGCGACCGCCGTTCTGCACCTCGACGCGGAAGGTCGCACCAATGGTAGCCTCGGTAACGTACAGGCCTTCCTTCGGCGATTGGTACTTCAGTTCAGCTAGGGTCAGGGTCAGTTGCGGCGCGTTGTAGGCGTTGGCCGACGGAGTGAACCCCAGCAACCGGACCGCCGCTTCGGCCTGGGCCTGCAGCTTGGGAATGACTTTTTCTTTCGGCACGATCACCGCACTGGTCTCCGGATACAGGCCGCCACGGGTACCCAAGGTTGCAGAGGGGCGACCGTCAACCACACGCACAGCTACCGGTTGACCTTGGCCGACGGGATTGATGGTATCGGTGAGTTTCGGATTGGGGTCGAGCTGTTGAGGACTGTGGGCACAACCGGCGAGCACCAGTGCTGACGCGGCGGCGAGGCTGAACAACAGGCGTTTCAGCATACTGCTTACTCCAGGTTAGGGATGGATGGCGCGCAGTATAACCAGCACCGCAACCGCCTGACAGTGATGCCCTAAAGACCGCCTGCAGGCCGGCCACGTTCCATTCATGCAACCGTAACCTCAGGGTGCGATAACGGCGAGCAGCCCTACGAGCGCCTGGTCATGTCTTTATTCAAAACCCTGTTCCGACAACGCCCACCGCGTCACTACGCCCTGCTGGACGACCAGGATCGCTGCCGCATGCTGCTGACGGCCAATGAGCGCCCTCAGGGTGAACGCTGGGTCGAGATAGCGGAAATTCGTCTCGGCTGGATCGGCAAGCCATTGCCTCAAGCAGGTCTACAGCAGCGTTCCGGCCCCATCCCGCACGCATAAAAAAGCCGCGCAGCCCTTAACGGCAGCGCGGCTTGCTTACAGCGTGTCTTGTTAGCTAGTCGGCCAGCCCCAGATGCTTGTCGACTCTGGAAACGACCTCGCGATAGACCGCTGCATCGGCTTCGAGAACCTTCTCCCGCGCCGGGAATATTTCGGCGAGCTTACCGATCCAGGCTTCGCTCCTCGCCTGCTCGGGGAAGCAACGCTCGATCAGGTCAAGCATGATCGAAACGGTAACCGAGGCACCCGGAGACGCGCCTAGCAGTGCGGCGATCGAACCATCCTTGGCCGACACCAACTCGGTGCCGAACTGCAGGATGCCACCCTTCTTCGGGTCCTTCTTGATGATCTGTACCCGCTGCCCAGCCACTTCCAGGCGCCAGTCTTCTGCCTTGGCTTCAGGGTAGAAGCCGCGCAGGGTTTCAAGACGGTCGCCCATCGACTGCCGAACTTCCTTGATCAGGTAGCGCGTCAGGTCCATGTTGTCCCGCGCCACGGCCAGCATCGGCTTGAGGTTGGCCGGACGGATCGACATCGGCAGATCAAGCGGCGAGCCGTGTTTGAGGAACTTGGTAGTGAAGCCGGCGTACGGCCCGAACAGCAGAGACTTCTTGCCATCCACGACACGGGTATCCAGATGCGGAACCGACATGGGCGGTGCGCCTACTGCGGCCAGGCTATAGACCTTGGCCTGATGCTGCTTGACGATCTCCGGATTGTCGCACCGCAGCCACTGGCCACTGACCGGGAAGCCGCCGTAACCCTTACCTTCTTCGATATCGGACATCTGCAGCAGCGGCAGCGCTGCGCCGCCGGCACCGAGGAAGACGAAGCCGGCTTTGATCTCACGACCGCCACCGTCACGGGTGTTCTTGACCTCAACGCGCCAGCCCTTGCCGTCGCGAGCCAGGCCGGTGACTTTTTGGAAGTAGGACATTTTTACGCCGGGCTTGGCGGCCAGGTACTGCAGCATCTGCCGGGTCAGCTCGCCGAAGTTGACGTCCGTGCCGTTCATCGCGCGGGTCGCGGCGATCGGCTCGTCCAGCGGACGGCCCGGCATCATCAGTGGCATCCACTCTTCCATGGTCGCGCGATCTTCGCTGTAGACCATGTCTTCGAAGGCGTGATGGGTTTTCAGCGCATTGAAGCGGCGCTTGAGGTAGTCGATGTTCTTGGTGCCCCGCACGAAGCTCAGATGCGGCACCGCATTGAGGAAGTCGCGCGGGCTACCGAAGCCTTCACGGCCCGTTAGGTAGGCCCAGAACTGCTTCGACACTTCGAATTGGGTATTGATGGTGACGGCTTTCTTGATGTCGATCGAGCCGTCTTTGCTGTCCGGCGTGTAGTTCAACTCACAGAGACCGGCGTGGCCGGTGCCGGCGTTGTTCCAGGGATTCGAACTTTCGACGGCCCCGGATTCCTGCAGTTCGACAATCTCCAGCCTGATGTTGGGATCGAGTTCCTTGAGCAGTACTGCCAGAGTCGCACTCATGATGCCGGCTCCCACCAGCACCAAATCCACGGCTTCGCTATCGTGTTGCGTCATTAACGCGTTCTCCAGAATCACAGCATTAAACTGTCACGACCGCAGTACGCGATCGTGTAGAACCACCAGCCTGGCGGCTAGAAACGGAGGAGGTTTCTATACCGCTGCTCGGGCTTGTGCCCGAAGGCAGGAGAACTCGAAAGCCCCTACCCGCTGTCGGGAGAGCGGCTTTTGGCCTCCTCCCTCTCGCGCGTCTGCTTCCCGGAGCGGGGCGACAAGCCTGGGCTCTACGGGACGCGTGCAGCGAGAAAATCTATTGCGGCTGCCAATTGCTCAGCCAGGTCATGCTTGAAGCTCGACGGTTACAGACGAGCTCAGCCGCGCGCGGCCTCGATCAGCTCGATATAGGGCTCGGCCTGACGCTGATCCGCGATCAACGCTACGAAGTCCTGCCCCTTGGCATCCTTCGCATTCAGGTCATACCCGGCTTGGACAAAGAATCCGAGAAAACGCTCGAAATCATCGACCCGCAAACCGCGATATGCCTTGATCAGCTTGTGCAACGAAGGCGGCGTGTCGTCAGCCGGTTCCGGCTCGAGAAACAATTTGATCGACTCGTCGCTGACTTCCTCGCCGATCACCTTCTTCTTGTCTTTACGCATGGTTTCTCCGGTTCGACGGGGCCTTTCGGGGGCGGCAGTTTACTCTGCACGACCGGTGCACTCAACGCGCCAAAGGCCGATAAGACAAAGGTCGTACACGAAAATCTTCGATTTAACCGCGATGTTGCGTTCTTGCAGGCCCGGCGGTATAGCCAGTGCTTATACTGGCGCTTTGCGCACATGGAGTGTCTGGAATGAAGCTTCCGCCGTTGTTCGCTGCCTGGCGTCAAACCCTGCGTTCCGGCTACGGAGTGCCGGCACTGCGCGGCGACATCACGGCCGGCTTGACGGTGGGCATTATCGCCATCCCCTTGGCCATGGCGTTGGCGATAGCGGTAGGTGTTGCGCCGCAGCACGGTCTGTATACGGTGCTGGTTGCTGCACCCTTGATCGCCTTGACCGGAGGCTCGCGGTTCAACGTGTCCGGTCCTACCGCAGCCTTCGTCGTCATCCTCCTGCCGATTACCCAGCAATTCGGCCTCGGCGGGTTGCTGCTCTGCACCATGCTCGCCGGGTTGATCCTGATCGCGCTCGGGCTGTTGCGTGCCGGTAGGTTGATCGCCTTTGTGCCCTACCCCGTCACGCTTGGTTTCACTGCAGGCATCGGCATCGTCATCGCGACCCTCCAGCTCAAGGACATATTCGGGCTGACGTTGACCGAGCAGCCGCAGCATTATGCGGAACAGCTCAGCTTGCTGGTGCGCGCCCTGCCCAGCGCGCAGTTGGGTGACGCACTTGTTGGCCTGCTGTGCCTGGGCGTCTTGATCGTCTGGCCGCGGCTGGTGCCCAAAGTGCCAGGCCATCTGGTTGCCCTCGTCATTGGTGCACTCGTCGCAATGGCGCTGGAATCGGCCGGCCTTACCGTCGCCACGCTTGGTGAGCGCTTCAGCTATGTAGTCGGGGATGTGGTGCATCCCGGCATTCCACCATTCCTCCCGGATTTCGCCTGGCCATGGCTGTTGCCCGGCCCTGACGGTCAACCGCTGGTGCTGAGCTTCGAGCTGTTTCACCAACTGTTGGCGCCGGCGTTCGCCATTGCCATGCTCGGCGCCATCGAATCCCTGCTCTGTGCGGTGGTCGCCGATGGCATGGCCGGCGGCAACCACGACCCGAACGCCGAGCTGCTGGGTCAAGGCATCGGCAACCTGGTCGCCCCGCTGTTCGGCGGCATCACGGCGACCGCCGCCATTGCGCGTACCGCCACCAACGTACGCGCCGGCGCGTTCTCACCACTGGCGGCGATCATTCACGCAGGTGTGGTGCTGGTGGCGATCCTCTGGCTGGCACCGCTGTTCAGCTATCTGCCGATGGCCGCCCTGGCGGCGCTGCTGCTAATGGTGGCCTGGAACATGAGCGAAGCGCCGCATGTCTTCAAGACACTGCGAATAGCACCACGCAGCGATGTGTTGGTACTACTGACCTGCCTGAGCCTGACCGTCCTGTTCGACATGGTGCTGGCGGTGGGCGTGGGGCTATTGCTCGCGGCAGGGCTGTTCATCAAACGCATGAGCGAGCTGACCGACACCACCCGCCTGAATCTTGGGCAAAACCCCGTCCTCCGAGACCTGCCCGAACACGTCGCTGCCTATGCGATTCGTGGCCCGCTGTTCTTCGGCGCCGCCGAAAAGGCATTGAGCGTGCTGCGGCGATTCAATCCAGACGTGAAAATCGTCATCGTCGACATCAGCGGCGTGCCGATGATGGACATGACCGCCCTGGCAGCGCTGGAAAACGTTCTACTGGACTACCGCAAGCAAGGCATCGCGTTGATTCTGTCCGGCAGCAATGTCCGGTTACGGCTCAAGCTGCGCCGCGCCGGCATTCACCCGCTTGAAGGGCAGCTGTACTACGTGCGCAATCTGATCCAGGCTCGGGCAAAAGCCTTGCGCCTGTTACCGGCGCCGGCAGCAACCGGACCAGCCGCCTGATACGAGAAAAGCTTATTGAGCTGCAGAAGCGTGCCACGCGTTTCTGCAGCTCAAGCGACCGCAGCGGCCAGCAGCTTAACCGGCGTACTTCTGCAGGTTCGCCATCATTTCCTTCAACGCTTCCATGTTGTCGGCCGGATGCGCCGCGTTGTCGAAATTGCAGATCTGCTGCCAATGAGCGGCAACGTCCTCGGCATCAAAGCCGGCCTTCGGATCGAAACCGGCACCCAGGCTCCGCTCCCAGCGCACCTTGCCCATCCAGCCACCGCCGACCTCGAACAGGCCGGAGGTTTCCTGGCATTGCTCGCTGGCGAGAAAGACCACCAGCGGGCTGACCAGCTCGGGCTTGAGCTGCTCGAAAACCTGCGGCGGGATCAGCCCCTCGGTCATGCGCGTGCCGCCGGTCGGCGCGATGGCGTTGACCAGAATATTGTTCTTGCGCCCTTCCAGGGCCAGTGTGCGCGTCAGCCCGTACAAACCCAGCTTGGCCATGCCGTAGTTGGACTGACCGAAGTTGCCGTAGATACCGGAGGTCGAGGCGGTGAAGATCACTCGGCCGTAACCTTGCTCTCGCATGTGTGGCCAGGCGGCGCGGGTCACCTTGTAGGCGCCCTCGACGTGCACCCGATAGACCAGATCCCAGTCGGCGTCTTCCATCTTGTGAAAGGTTTTGTCGCGCAGGATGCCGGCATTGTTCACCACCACATCGATTCGGCCGAAGCTGTCCAGCGCGTGCTGGACGATTTTGTCGCCGTCGGTCACCGAGTCATGATTGGCCACCGCAGTGCCGCCGGCCTGGCGGATTTCCTCGAC
Source organism: Pseudomonas sp. NPDC077451 (assembly GCF_044543345.1). Lineage (NCBI taxonomy): Bacteria > Pseudomonadati > Pseudomonadota > Gammaproteobacteria > Pseudomonadales > Pseudomonadaceae > Pseudomonas > Pseudomonas sp. NPDC077451. The sequence continues at coordinate 62,914 of NZ_JBITVX010000012.1, forward strand.
GACGCGATCGGCTGCCGAGGCGTTGGCGCCCTCGCCTTGGGCACTGCCGCCGAGGTCGTTGACCACCACCTTGGCGCCGTGGCGGGCGAACAGCAGCGCATGTGCGCGGCCGAGTCCACCACCGGCACCGGTCACGATGACCACCTTGTCTTCGAAGCGAATGGCTTCACTCATGGAAATTCCTCCAGCGGATTATTGTTGGATGCGTTGCAAAGTCTCTGACGAGTGTCGGCGAGGCCACTGCTGTCCACAATCAAACGACCGCGAATGAATGCCCGAACATAAGGCTGCGGGATGATGTGGCAGCATCAGGGCTGCGGCAGGAACGCCCGGATGGCCGCGGCGACTCGCGACGGGGCCTCCTCCTGCGGCACATGTCCGAGGTCCTCGAACATGACCAACTCGCTGCCAGCGATGTCGTCCTTGAAGCGGCGCGCATTGAGCGGCGGAATCAACCCGTCGCGCCCGCCCCAGATGATCAGCGTCGGCGTCTGGATCGATGCGATCCGCTTGGAATTGTCGACTGCCGGCACCTGCTTGAACCGTTCGCGCAGCGCCTCACGATTGCCTTCACGCAGGGTCAGCTCGTAGTAGCGATCAACCAGCTCCGGCGTCACTTTGCCTGGATCGCCATAGACGCTGCGCGTGCTCGACTCGACCAACCGCCGCGGGAGGATGTTGGCCATCAGCGGCGCCAAACCCGGAATGCTGGCAAGCTTGAAACCGATCGGTACTGAGGTCGATTGGCGCGGGTAACCTGCCGCATCGATCAGTACCAGTCGCTCTACACGCCCGGGCTGGTCCAGCGCCATTTCCCAGGCGAGCTGGCCACCAAAGCTGTTGCCGATGAGCACTGCTCGCTCCACGTTCAGCCTGTCCAGGAATGTCGAGAGGAAGTCGACGTAATGGCGCATGCGGTAGTCGCCGTCGGGAAAGGGGCCGGTCAAACCGAACCCCGGCAGGTCGAGGCTGATCACCCGCCGCTGCTGCTTCAGTTCGTCGACCACCGCTTCCCAGGTATGCAGGCTCGCCGAGGTGCCGTGCAGCAGCACCATCGGAACGGGATCCTCACGTCGCCCCTCGTCACGAACATGCACCTGCATGCCGGACACCTCGACGAATCCGGACGGCTCCGGCGCCCAGCGTTCGGTCAGGCTTTCGACCGGTCGTGGCGGCGCCCAGCTGAGCGCCACCAGCACCGCAATGATCAGGAAGAGCAGTACGACTAGAGCAGTCACCAGTTGCAGAACGATCTTCACCTTGTTGTCCTTGTGTGCAGAAGCGTCCGTGATCTTAGGCGGAGTCCCGTCACGCAGCAAAGCGAGCCTCTAATTCACACAGCGGCGTACCCGCCAAGCGCAACCGCCGTCATGCAAGCGGTGCGCGTGCATATTCGGTGATCAGGCGAGGCAAGTTTTCCAGCGACTCGGTGCACTGCGCCGCACCCAGCTGCAAGGCCTCCTTGGGCATTCCGAAAACGACGCAGCTGGCTTCGTCCTGGGCCACTGTGCGGGCGCCGGCTTCGCGCATGGCCAGCAGTCCACGGGCGCCGTCGTCGCCCATGCCGGTCATGATCACACCCAGCGCGTTATGCCCGGCATGTCGGGCGACAGAGCGAAACAGCACGTCCACTGACGGCTTGTGCCGGTTGACCGGAGGCCCGTCGAGCACCTCGACGAAATACTGCGCGCCGCTGCGTTTCAGTTGCATGTGCTTGCCGCCGGGTGCCACCAGCGCCAGCCCAGAGCGCACGCGATCCAGATGGCGGGCCTCGCGCACTTCAATCTGGCAGAGGCTGTCGAGACGCTGAGCAAAGGCGGCGGTGAATTTTTCCGGCATGTGCTGGACGATCACGATGCCAGGCGAGTCGACACGCAGCTGTTTGAGCACCAGTTCCAGCGCCTGGGTGCCGCCAGTGGACGTACCCAGAGCAACGACCCTGTCGGTGGTGGTCAGGGCGCTCCTGGTCGGCTCCGCCGGGCGCGCCGGTGCCGCTACCGTCGCGGTGCGTGCAGCCACAGCCCGTGGACGGGTCGCGGCGGCCTGCTGGATCTGTTTAATCAGATCGCTGGAGAGCTGCAGCAGACTGTCTTTGAGTCCGAGTCGCGCCTTGGTGAAAACGCCAACGGCGCCCGCTGCAAACGCTTCGAGCGTGATGGCCGCGCCCGCCTCGGTCAGGGTCGAACAGATGATGGTCGGTGTCGGCCGCTCGGCCATCAGCTTGCGCAGAAAGGTGATGCCGTCCATGCGCGGCATTTCGACGTCGAGCACCAGCACATCGGGCCAGTTGCGCTGCATCTTCTCCAGCGCGAACAGTGGATCGGCCGCCTGCCCAATCACCTCGATATTCGGATGGCTTTCCAGACAGGCCGACAAGACCTGCCGCACCAGTGCTGAGTCATCGACGATAAACACCTTGATCATGCGGTGCCCTCCAGCAGGTTGGCCGTGGTGAACGACTGACAGCTCAGGCGTCCGTCTCGGCCATCGACCGTCAATCGTCGATAACCCAAGCCACCGAGCTGCTCATCGTCGACGCGCCAACCGAGCAAGGCGAACTGCTCACGGGCGAACGCGATATTCATCAGCCCGATCTGCAGGCTGTTGCGCCGGCCTGGCTGCAAGCAGGTGCCGCCGCCATAGAGCCCTTTGCGGTATTCCTCCGGCGCGGTGCAGTGGCGAACCATGTCGCGCTGCAGCCGCGCGAACACCGCTTCGCCGGTGCGCGTGTCATCTTGGTCGGAGGCGCTGCGGGGCACGACGAAATGGCTTACGGCAAGCAGGCGACACCGCGGATGCCACAGGGTAACGGCGACACACGAGCCAAGCAGCGTGGCCACCGGCTCCTGAAGCGGACCGAACAGGTACTCACCAGGCATGAGAAAACGAGGCGCGGTCATAGGCGCTCGAATACCGAAGAAGCGACGCTGCGCAGCGGCAGTCCGAAGCCATGCAGGCTTTCCGCATGGCCGATGAACAGCAAACCGCCGACGCGCAGGCGTTCGATCAGGCGGGCAACGATGGCTCGCTTGTCCTCGGCGCTGAAATAAATGAGCACGTTGCGCAGGAAGATCACATCGAAGCGGCCGATGTCTTCAGGCAACGGCCGCATCAGGTTCAGTTCGCGAAAGCGCACCCGCTCCCGCAAGTCCTGACCGAGGCGAAAGGCGCCCTCGTGCTCACCGATACCGCGCAGGCAGTGGCGCTTGAGCCAGCCAGGCGGAAAGTTGCTCGACTCGTCCAGCGGATAGATCGCAGCCTCGGCCTTTTCCAGCACCGTGCGGCTGAGGTCGCTGCCAAGGATCGACCACTCGGCCGGCCCATGCTCGGCCAGCACCATGCCCAGGGTGTAGGGTTCTTCACCAGACGAACAGGCGGCGCTCCAGATGCGCAACGGTCCGCGCCGGCCGTCCAGCCAGCGGGCCAGGAACTGGAAATGCTGCGGCTCACGAAAGAAGTAGGTTTCATTGGTGGTCAGCAGGTCGATCACCAGGCGTTGCTCGGCCTGCTTCGTCGGATCCTTGAGCAGCAACAGGTAGTCGCGGTAGCTGCTCAGGTTCAGGGCCCGCAACCTGCGCATCAGGCGGCCGGCCACCAACGGCCGCTTGCTGTCGCTCAGATGAATACCCGACGCCTCGGCCATCAGCTGCTGCAGGAACCGGAACTCCTGCTCGCCCAGCACCGGCAGGCTCGACGTCGGCATGCTCAGCTCGCCTGCGCCATCGCCTGGCTGATCTGCAGGATGTCGTCCAGCGACAACACCTTGCGCACGTCCAGAATGATGGTGAAGCCCCGCTCGTCGCGCGCCATGCCAGCAATGAACTCCGTGCGAATCCCAGCGCCGAACCCTGGCGCGGGCTCGACATCGGCAGCCTGGATATCCAGCACGGCGTCGACCGCATCGACCACCAGGCCGATGCGCTGCAGCACGTCGTTCAGGTCCAGCTCGATGATCACAATGCAGGTCCGCTTGCTCGGCACCGTGCGCTCCATACCGAAGCGTGCGGCCAGGTCCAGCACCGGCACCACATTGCCGCGCAGGTTGATCACGCCGTGGATGCACGCCGGCATCATCGGCACGCCGGTGATCTGCCCGTACTCGATGATTTCGCGTACCAGCTCGATCGGCAACGCGTAGCGTGCCTGGCGCACCCGGAACGACAGGTGCTGAATGTCAGCCGTCGCGGTGCTGGCGGCACCGCTTACCTGTGGAAAATTCATCTGCGCCCCCTTATGTGAAGCTGACGAACTGACTGTCATCAGCCATGGCGGTCGGCTTGCGGATGCTGCGCACCGAGCGGTTGCCGCTGGGCTTGACGCTGGATGCCTGTGGCTGACGACCGAGCCCCTGAGCGACCCCATCGCGCGCATCGAGACGGAAGAAGCCGATCAGCTCCAGCAGTTGCGAGGCCTGGGCGTTCATCTCCTCGGAGGTGGCAGCGAGCTCTTCGGACGCCGAGGCGTTTTGCTGGGTGATCTGGTTCATCTGCCCCATGGCGATATTGATCTGGCCCGCGCCGGTGCTCTGCTCCTGGGATGCCGCAGTGATTTCCTGCACCAGGTCCGAAGTCCGCTGGATGTTCGGCACGATATCGTCGAGCAGGCGACCGGCCTGCTCGGCCAGTTGCACGCTGCTGCCGGCCACGCCGCCGATTTCCTGGGCCGCCACCTGGCTGCGCTCGGCCAGCTTGCGAACTTCAGCCGCCACCACAGCGAACCCCTTGCCATGATCGCCCGCTCGCGCCGCCTCGATGGCCGCGTTGAGCGCCAGCAGGTTCGTCTGGTAAGCGATGTCATCGATGATGCCGATCTTGTCCGCGATCTGCTTCATCGCAACGACCATATCGCGCACTGCCCGGCCACCGGCTACGGCGTCATTGGCGGCCTTGCCGGCAATGCTGTCGGTGATCTTGGCGCTTTCGGTGTTCTGCGCGATGGATGCAGACATCTGCTCCACCGACGCGGTGGTCTGCTCGACACCCGCCGCCTGCTCGCTAGCCGCCTGACTGAGCGATTGCGAGGTGGCACTGACTTCCTCCGAAGCCGAGGACAGGGAATCGGCAGCGCTGCGCACATCGCCCATCACGCTACGCAGCCGCTCGGCCATGTTCTTCATGGCGTTGAGCAACTGGCCCGTCTCGTCCTTGCTGTTCACCTCCACCTGCACACTGAGGTCGCCAGCCGCGAGCGCATCGGCAACCGACACGGCGCGGTTGAGCGGCCGGGTAATGCTGCGTGTGACCAGAATGCCGATGCCGAAGCCCAGCACGGCCGCGATGATCACCAAGCCAATCATCTGGGTCCGCGAGCTAAGATAGATGCTCGTGATATCTTCATTGGCTTGCTTGGCATTGGCGACTTTGCGCTCAACCAGGGCGGTCAGCAGATCGTCGGCCTTGTTTCCGGTCTCACGCAGTTGCGGCAGCATGACGGTCAGCTCGTCGGCCGGGCGCACCTCGCTGGAGGCTTCGCGCAGCTTTAGGGCCTGCTCGACGGTCTGCACGTAGGCGGCAATCGGCTCGCTGAGCGACTCGAACTGGGCGAGGCCTTCGGGCGTCACGAAGCTGGTGCGGGTGAGCTCGATGTACTCATACATCTTGCTGATCGCCTCGCGGGTCCGTTTGATGGAAGAGTCACGCTCCTCCAGGCTGGTGGCCAGCAGGCTCGAACGCAGACTACGTCCCACATAGATCAGCTGCACATTGGCCGACTGGATATTGTTCAACGCGATCATCTCGCGCTCATACATCTGGTCCGACAGCTCGTTGACGTGCTCGAGGTTACGTATACCCAGCATGCCAACGGTAATGGTCAGTGCCACCACTATCAGGAAACCCGCAATCAAGCGCGTCCCTATCTTGAAGTTACCGAATACGTTCATGGTTGTTTCTCCTTACTGGCCTGCGAGGTCCTGGCGGGATTGGCTGATGCGCTGGGCAGCAGGATTCGCGTCGACGTGGTTTTGCAGGTAACGGAACAGGCTGGGGATATCCAGGATCAGGGCTACTTGCCCGGTTCCCAGGATGGTGGAGCCACCAATGCCCTGCAGGTGCTGGAACAGCTGCCCGAGCGGCTTGATGACGGTTTGCAGTTCACCGTGAAGGTGATCGACGATCAGCCCGGCCTGTTGCCGGCCCTGGCTGACGACAATGATGTTGCGGCGTTTGGCGTGACTTTCCGCCAGGTTGAAGTGGGCGGCCAGGGACAGACAGGGCAGCGGCTTGCCGCGCAGATTGAGGTAGCCGTAAGCGCCTGAACTGAGTTGCTCGGCGTCCATCTCCAGACATTCGGTGACCATGTCCAGCGGGATCACGAAATAGTCATCGCCAAGGCTGACGAGGAAACCATCGATGATCGCCAGCGTCAGCGGCAGGCGGATGCGGAAGGTGCAGCCCAGGCCTTCACGGGAATCGATCTCTATGGTGCCGCGCAAGGCATCGATAGCGCTGCGCACCACATCCAGCCCCACGCCGCGGCCGGACAGGTCGGACACGCTTTCGGCGGTGGAGAACCCGGCGGCGAATATGAGTGCCTGGATATCGGCCTCGGGCAGGTTCGCCTGGGCGTCGATCAGCCCACGGGCAATGGCTTTTTCGCGGATACGTGCAGTGTTGAGCCCGCGCCCGTCGTCGGCCACTTCGATCACGATCATGCCCGACTCGTGATAGGCGTTCAGCCGCAGGTGGCCTTCGACCGGTTTACCCGCGGCGACGCGGCCTTCTGCTGACTCGATACCGTGGTCGATGGCGTTGCGCACCAGGTGCGTCAGGGGGTCGGCCAGCTTGTCGATGACCGCCTTGTCGAGCTCGGTGTCCGCGCCACGGATATCCAGACGAATGTCCTTGCCCAGTTGCTGGCTGACATCGCGCACCACGCGCTGGAAGCGGTTGAAGGTGTCGCCGATCTCGATCATGCGTAGCTTCAGTGCGGCTTCACGGATCAGCTCGACGTGCTGGTTGACGGTCTGGGTGCTCTCGATGCAATTGGCATCGCCATGCGAGCGCGCACGCAGCTGTGCACCGGCCGCGCTGATGACCAGCTCACCAACCAGGTTGATCAGTTCGTCCAGCTTGTTTGCAGCCACACGGATCTGGCTGTTTTCCTGGCTGCGCTTTTCACGGGCAACCTGTTGCTTGGCCAGGGCCGCATTCACCGCCTGGGGGCCGACGATGCCTTCGTTCACCAGCACCGTGCCCAGCGGCGGCTTGACCTCGACCGTTTCCGCGGCCTGCAGGGCCAGGCCTTCTTCCAATTCTCGCTCGGTCAACAGGCCACTGGCGACCAGGATCCGGCCAATCTGCGCGTCCGTTTCTGGCAAATCGTGGATCAGCTGCAGGTAGTCTTCCAGCTCGCTGGTCGGCGGCAGGATGCGCAGGGTGCAGAAGTCCTCGATGAATTCGAAAACTTCCTCGATCTCGCCCTTGCTGGCCGGCGTGCACAGCGCGATTTCGAGGCCGAGGTAACAGGTCTCCGGCTGCAGTTCGGCCAGCGAGGGCAACGATTCACTGATTGTCTGTAGATGCAGGATGTCGCCCAGGCGGCTCAGAAAGCGGACGAACGAACTGGGTTCGAAGCCGTTTCGCAGCAGATCGGCGTGAAAGCGCAACGAGATGTGCCAGGCGCCATCGGCGTCGCAACTGGCGCAGCGTTCCAGCTGCCCACGACTGTTGCAGCCGTCCTCGGGCAGCATGACGACTGGGATTTGCGGCGCCTGGGGCGCAGCGTTGATGCAGCTGGCGAGCTCGGCAAGCAGCGGCTGGTGGCGGCTGTCGTCGACCAGCAGCTCGCCCTTGTCGGTATCGATCAGCTCGATCATCGCGCTGATTTCATCCAGGCAGCGCAGCATCAGCGAGATCAGTTCTGGCGACAGGCTCTGCGCACCGTCACGTACCGCCATGAGCAGGTTTTCCAGGTGATGGGTAAAGCCAACCAGCGGCGCGAGCGAAAACAGCCCAGCCGAGCCCTTGAGCGTGTGCATTGCGCGGAACAGCCCGTTGATCGACTGTTCATCGGTGGGGCACTCGTCAAGCAGCAGCAGGTACTCTTCGGCCTGCTTGGCCAGATCGCGGGCCTCCTCGACAAAGCTCAGCAGCAGCTGGCTCCATTGTTCGCCATCAAGCATCACGATCTCCTTTTAGCGATGGGCCAGTAGAACGTCGGGATACAGGGTGTCCAGGCGCAACAGCTCGAGCACCTCGACCACCGCCGCAGCAGGCCCCTGCACCTTCAAACTGCCGCCGGCCGCCTCGAAATGACGCTGGGTCGCGAGCAGCAGCTGCGCACCGGCGGTGTCGATTTCTTCGAGCGCCTCGAGGTCGAGCAGGCAGGGGCGCGCCTCAGGCTTCGCCAGCATGCCCAGCAAGGTCGCATGCGCCTCGCCGACTTCGTATATGGTCAGGCTGCCGGACAGGCGAAGCCGGGCCGGCTCCACGCTGCGGTCGTAAGTGAGTTCGAGCATGTCAGCCGACCAGCTTGTCGACAGCTGTCAGCAGTTGCTGCGGCTGGAACGGCTTGACGATCCAGGCCTTGGCACCGGCGGCCTGGCCCTCGGCCTTCTTGCCCTGCTCGCTTTCGGTGGTGAGCATGACGATGGGCGTGAAGCGGTAGGCCGCATTGGCCTTGACCGCCTTCACCAGGCCGATGCCATCGAGGTTCGGCATGTTCACGTCACTGATGATCAGGTTGATCTTCTGCCCGTTGAGCTTGGTCAGCGCGTCCTTGCCATCAACGGCCTCAATGACCTGATGACCCGCGCCGGTGAGGGTCATCTTCACCAGCTGGCGCATGGAGAGCGAGTCGTCGACGATGAGAATGGTCTTGGCCATGTGGTGATGCTCCTTGTTGAATCAGAAAAAGGTCACGTCGTCGGCAGCGCTTTTGCTACGGGTCTTGCCGTGGCGCTCCTCATCGGTGGTGAAATGCTGGTGCAGCTCGCGCAGCCAGCGCTGCGGGTCGTTCACGCTGTTGTCGCCGGCACGCACTGCCTGGTCGAGACGCTGCATGTCGTGCTGCAGGTGGTCGAGCATCTGGTCAGTTCGGTCCTGAAACTGCAGGCTGACCACGATCTCCTCGATGGTTCCCTGGGTGACGCGGGTTTCCTGCTGCAGCTGCAACGAGGTGACCGAGAGTTCATTGAGGCTCTGCCCCAGCCCCTGCATGACGTCACCCGCCACGCTGTCGAGGTAGCTCAGGTTGTCGCGCTCGCTGATGGTCAGTTCGTCTGCCGCGGTGACAGTGGCGCGGATCGCCTGGTTGATTTCGCTGACCTTGTTGCCCATCTGCTGGCCGGTCTCGGCCGACAGCGTCGACAGCTTGCGCACCTCGTCGGCGACCACCGAGAAGCCGCGGCCATAGTCTCCGGCCCGGGCCGCCTCAATGGCGGCGTTGAGCGCGAGCAGGTTGGTCTGGCTGGCAATGTCCTGCACGTGCTTGGCCATCGATTGCAGCTCAGCCGCGTAGCCGTTGAGGTCGGCAATGGTGCCCAGCAGTTCGGCCTTGCGGCCGCTGGCGGCGTGGAACGCCGAGGTCACTTCATTGAGGCGGTTCTGCGCCTGCCGCAGGCTGCTGGCCATGCCATCGCCGCCGATCACATTGTCCGAATTGCTCAGGGTCTGGCTGAGGCGAGCCGACAATCCAGCGAAGTGCTCGAACAACTGCCGCACGCTGTTTTGCTGGATGTCGCGCACCTGTCCTAGGTTCTTGTCCCAGGTCGGCAACACGGCGTTGAGCAACGGCTCGACGGCCGGTACGGCAACCGGCGGCGCGGTGACTGGTTCGGGGGTGGCCGGCCCACGCGAGGCGCGAGGTTTCAGGAACACCGCAGCGGCGACGCAAATGGCGCTGCCCGCACCGACGATCCAGAACGAGCCCAGGGCAAGACCGGCGAGCCCGGTGGCGATTCCAATCCAGAGTACGGGGTAGGCAAACACGGTACGGCCTCGCGAGACAGAGTCGAATGGTCGGCACGATAGGGAGCCAGCGGAGACCGCGATATCAGGCAAAACCCTAGGCGGCTGTAGGGTGTCCTAAGGTGTCAACGCCCTAAAGTTTTCCCGGCCGCTGCCGGGGCAGCATCGGCCGCCTCCGCGTCATCCATCGAGCTGCAAGGTTGCGAGGGCCGGTGCGCGGACTAGGCTGGATAGAGCGCTCGCGCGGAAACAGCTACCCCTGGCGGTGCCGCACGCAGCGGCACCCACCAACCGCAGGTAACGGTTCTTAGATGACGGAGCGTGTGTCAAACATTGCAGATCGCCTGGGTTCGTCCCACTCACTGTTGCGCTGGATGCCCTGGGCGATCGCCGCGCTGCATGCGGGGCTCATGCTCCTATGCGGACTCTGGGTCGGGGCATGGCCATCGATGCCCATCGGCTGGAGCCTGCTGGCGGTGCTGCTGTCGTCCGCGCTGGTGTGGCTGGCGATCCAGGTCATGCTCCGCTCGATGCAGGCGCAACAGTCAGCCGTCAGCAAAGGCGCAATCGCCCGCGCCGCGCACCTCGCCCCATCGCCGCCAGCCGAGCCGACCGGCACCTATCCGCCGCGAATTTACGAACGGATGGTCGCCAGCCTGCCTGATGGCGTGGTGATCATTCGCAGCGGACAGGTCCGCTTTTGCAATGCGGCGGCCGGCAGCCTGTTCGATCCGTCAGGCGAGGCGCCATCGGTCACAGGCGAATGGCAGCCCTACGTTGCCCCAGACCTACGAGCACGCGAAGCCGAGCGGCTAGACCGCCTGCAGTGTGGCGTGATCAGCCCGCTGTGCTTTCGACACGTCACCCTGCTGCGCGCCGACGGCGCCCCGTTCCAGGCCGAAGTAAGCGAGCTGCTACTGGAAAACGACGGATACCACGACGTGCTCCTGTTGCTGCGTGACATCAGCGAGTCGGAGCGGATGCAGCGCGAGCTGGAGCAGGCCAACCAGCGCCTCCAACATCTGTCGCAGCGGCTGATGGAGGTCCAGGAGAGCCAGCGCCGCCAGCTCGCACGTGACCTGCACGATGACATCGGCCAGCAACTCACTGCCCTCAAGCTGCACCTGCAACGGCTGTGCGGGTCGCTGGCGCATGAACCGGTGTTGGCCAGGCTCGCCGCCCAGCTCAGCGACGCGGCCGACGAAGCGCTGGCCAAGGTGCGCAGCCTGTCGCTGGCGCTGCATCCGCTGCAACTCGAGACGCTCGGTCTGCAGGCTGCCGTGCACTGGCACCTGTCGCGTTTCCTCGAAGCTGCACATACCCGCTGGTCGCTTAAGCTTGATGGCGAAACGGTCGGCCTATCTCCTGACATCGCGCTGGTTGCGTTCCGCATCGTCCAGGAAGCGGTGAACAACGTCGCCCGCCATGCCCATGCCAGCCGCGTGGAGGTCCATATCCGCCGTACGGTCAATCTTCTTCAGGTCGAAGTCATTGATGACGGCGTAGGCTTCGACTTTCGAGCGGCTCGTGCACGCGCTCAAAGTCTGGGCCTGACCAGCATGGAAGAGCGCGTCGCTGCATTGAGCGGAGAACTGAACATAGCAAGCCTCAGCGGGGTCGGCACACGGGTAACCGTAAGCTTGCCGATAGCAGCCCCATCCCCGCACCACGGAGTAGATGCATGAAACGGGTAGCACTGATTGACGATCATGGACTGGTCAGAGCAGGCCTACGGGCACTGGTACAGGACCAGCCAGGATACGAGGTGGTGGCCGAAGGAGCCGACGGTAGCGAGGTCCACGGAATTCTCACCCAACTCAAGCCTGACATCCTGCTGCTGGATATCAGCATGAAACACATGAGCGGCCTGGATGCCCTGCGTCAGTGGCGCACCGAATTCCCCAATGTGCAGTTCCTGATTCTGTCGATGCACACGACGCCCGACTACGTCCTGCAGGCGCTGCGCCTGGGTGCCAGCGGTTACCTGCTCAAGGACGCCGCCGCGCAGGAGCTGGAGCTGGCATTGAGGGCGCTGTCGCGCAACGAGTCGTACCTCAGCCCCGGTATCGCGCAGACAGTCATCCAGTCGGCAGTGATCGAAGGCGGCCAGCGCGAGCAGCCTGGCGCTCCGTCGCTGACGCCACGCCAGATCGAAATCCTGCGGCTGATCGTGCGCGGCGTTTCGACGCGTGATATCGCCAGCGGCCTGGGCCTGAGCGTGAAGACGGTGGATGCGCACCGGGCGCAGATCATGGATCGTCTCAAACTGCGGGATGTGCCCTCACTGGTGCTGTATGCGCTGCGCAAAGGTCTTGTCAGTACCGATGACTGAAAGGCTTGTCGGCCCCGCGCCACTCACCATGACTTCCAATCAGAGCGTCAGCCCGGCCACAGCTGTTCATTTTACGACCAGCCAGCTACACACCAGTCGTAGCGCGCCCTGGCGCTTCGTTTCCCCACGTTATCCACAGAGAGCCCCACAGTAATACTGGACAATAAACGGCTGCGCTCCCAGCTCTCACCAGGCAGTCGCTGTCAAGCAAAATATTCCGCGTAACAACCACTTAACGCTACTCAGGCGTTAGCTGATCAGTTCTTGATCAGCGCCCGCAACGCCAGTGATAGCGCCTGTTTGCGAAGGTCACTAATAGGTTATGCACAGAAGCTTGCACAGACTAAGGGGATAAGTTTGTCACCAGGTCTATCGAAGCGATCAACAAAAGCTAAAGGGCATGCCGTCGGGAAGCGACTAGGCTTGTTTTCAATAACGAGGAGCCGCCCATGCCCAGTCTTGAGATGATCCAGAGCTTGTTTGCCAACTACGCCTTAGGGATCAATGGTGTCTGCATTGGCGAGCGCTGCTGAGGTTTTTGCCGTAGGGAGTCCTGGCGCCCGCCGGACACGTTTCGCCGCACCAGTATCACTGGCTGTATTTTCCAATGGACGGCATCACGCACCAGCCGCAGCGGACGGAGTTTCGGAACCGCGCAACAGGGCCTGAACGAGCGCGCAGTGTCCCGGCGCATTCCAGCAACGCGATCACAGCAACCGCTGCTCCCCTTGCTGAACGAACTGCACCCCAGCTCTGCGACACGCCGGGCAATGCCCCTCCCCTGGCAGTGAGCTATTGTTTGCCATACCGCTGTATGAAAAACAACCGATCAGCTACAGCCCAGGTGCGGCGGCGTTTCGGCAGGGTTCACCATCCTTTATCCACAGCACTCTCCACAGCAATCGGGGATAACTCCCAACCTCACGTTATGCATACGGACGAACACCCACGAATGGGCCTGCTTGGAGATTGCAAAAGCCGTTTAGCTGTGTGTTTTCACCTGTAGTGGCGACCTGATCAAAAGTTGACCAGGTGACGGAAAGCGGCGCGGCTTGTGGCGCTGCGCTGTTGGCCCCAAGGTTATCCACAGAACACTTAACAGATATATGGGATAACTATTTGCGAGCGTTCCAAGGCGGCGCTCGCATCGCTGACTGGTGAACGAACTTCACCGGGGTCGCCTCCTCCAATAGCTACATTCGTCGTACCGGAGTTTTTTATGCCGTCATGGCTCGTTTCTGCAGGCTCGCCTCTGTCAGTGCCGGAGGCCGCTCGATGATGAGTTTCCTGGCTCTGGTGCTGGTGGCATTCGTCTGCTTTGCGCTGGTCTTTTTTATCAAGCAGCGTCAGTACAACCACCCAGCGCTGCGCATGCCCTACCGGCTGCAAGAGCCGTTTTTTCAGCCGAGCGAGCAGGAATTACTGGCCCTGTTGCAGCAGGCCGTAGGTGAGCGCTTCCTGATCTTATGCAAGGTGCGTGTCGCCGATGTGGTCGAAGTCACAGCGGTTCCGCGGCGTGCGCCCTGGTATCAGGCGGTCAACCGCATCTCCGCGGCACGGTTCGATTTCCTATTGTGCGATCCGCAGACGTTGACGCCCTGTTGTGCCATCGAAATGGAGCAGCCTGACGAGTCCAACGCGTTCGTCGATGAGCTCTGCCAGACCATCGATCTACCACTGATCCGCCTGACACCGGAGACCGCCCGCGCCTATGATCGCTTGTGTGCGGCCATTGATCAGGCAATCCCTCCCATCTCACACGGCTCGGCATAATCAGCCGCTGCGATGCCTGAACGGCAGCCCGGGAACTCAAGCACAATAGCCTGCCTACAGAACAACGATGAGCCCCTCGCTCGTTCGGCGTCTGCCTCGTATCAATCGGAGACACCCCTCACTGTGAAGTCGTCATGTCGTTGAAGACACTCTTTTTGAGCCTGTTCGATCTGGCCTCGCGGCTGATTCGCCGCTACCCCGGCACGGTTGCACTCTTTGGTTTCTGTTCGGGCCTGGCCAGTTTTGTGCTGGTCGAGCGCCACGCCGGGCTGGCCAAGGTCATCGCCGCCTTGATGCTGTTCAGCTGGCTCTGGCTGATGTTGGAGAAAAGCCTACGCGCCGGTCTGGAACGCCGCTTCGGCTGGAAGGTGCCGCCGCCTTTGCTGCGCTATGTGACGCAAATGGTCCACCAGGAAAGCCTGTTCTTCATCATCCCGTTCTTTTTCATCACCACGACCTGGAACAGTGGCCAGGCTGCGTTCACCGTGATGCTGGGCGTGGCAGCGCTGGTCTCGCTGGTCGATCCGCTCTATTACAAGTGGCTCGCGCCGCGACGCTGGGTCTATCTGGCATTTCATGCGCTGACATTGTTTGCCGTTCTACTCACTGCGCTACCAATCATCTTTCACCTGTCGACACCGCAAAGTTACCTCTGGGCATTGGGCATCGCCGTGGTACTCGCACTGCCGAGCCTCAGCGGCTTGTTTGCTTCGTGGAACTGGAGAAGCGTGCTGGGGGTGCTGGCGCTCGCTGCCGTGGTCGGTCTGGCCGGTTGGGTGGGACGCACCTGGGTGCCGCCGGCAACGCTCTGGCTGACGGATGTCGCCGTGACCACGACCCTCGATGATGCCTCGCGCAAGCCTGGCAATCGTCTGCGTGAAATTTCCAACCAACAGCTGCACAGCAATGGCCTCTACGCATTTACCGCAATCAATGCGCCACGCGGCCTGAAAGAACGCATCTACCATGAATGGACGCACAACGGTAAGCGGGTCGACCGCATCCCGCTGGACATCAGCGGTGGCCGGGAGGCCGGCTATCGTGCCTGGACCCACAAGCGCAACTTTCCAAACCAGGCCGAAGGTAAGTGGCGCGTGCGGGTGATGACCGAGGCAGGACAGATGATCGGCATGCTGCGCTTCGAGGTCGTGGAATGAACCGCTGAAACCAGGCGGTACTCGAACGGAAGAGCACGTCCGCTAAAGCCCAAGGGAGGAATGCATGGAATGGTGGGACATCTTGACCCGCACCGTCGCCTCGGAGTTTTCCGACATCCCCGACTTCGAGCATGCGATTCGCGTCTCCGTACGGCTCGTCCTGGCCGCGTTTTTGGGTGGCGTGCTCGGCTACGAACGTGAATACAAGGGCAAGGCCGCCGGCCTGCGCACCCATATGCTGGTATCGCTGGGTGCTGCGCTCTTCGTTCTAGTGCCACTGGAAGCGGGGATGCCGATCGAAGACTTGTCTAGGGTCATGCAAGGCATCATCACCGGCATTGGCTTTCTGGGCGCCGGCACTATTCTCAAGGGCAGTTCGGTGGAGGACGTCAAAGGCCTTACCACGGCGGCAGGAATCTGGCTGACCGCGGCCATCGGCGTCGCCACGGGGCTGGGTCATGAGTCCACCGCAGTGATGACAACGGCCTTCGCATTGGTCATCTTTCTGCTGATGCCTCGCCTGGAACAACATGCAGCGCATCGATCGGCCAGTACCAACAAGAGGGGGCGTGATCAGGACAATGCCCCATGACTCCAGCTGCGATCATCACACAGGAGTAGACCATGCCTAGCCGTTACGCTTACCTGACAACCGGGGCGCTTATGCTTGGCCTGGCCGGATGCGGCGACACTGCAACACTGCCGGTCGAAGCGGGCTACGGCCCGGCCCCGGCGCTACCCGAGCCGGACAAGTCGCTGATCCCGACCGTCAACATCGCCGAAGCCACCGGGTGGCCCGCGGATCGCTCGCCGCAAGCAGCTCCCGGTCTACAGGTTCAGGCGTTCGCCGGCGACCTCGATCACCCGCGTTGGCTCTACGTGCTGCCCAATGGCGACGTGCTCGTGGCCGAAAGCAATGCGCCAGCCAAACCGGAGGGCGGCCAAGGCCTACGTGGCTGGATCATGAAGAAGGTCATGGCGCGGGCGGGCTCCGGCGGCAAGAGCGCCAACCGCATCACGCTGCTGCGTGACAGTGATGGCGATGGCACGCTGGAGGACCGCTCGGTATTCCTCGAAGGGTTGAACTCTCCCTTCGGCATGGCACTCATTGGCGATCAGCTGTACGTCGCCAACACCGATGCACTGGTGCGCTTCCCCTACAAGCAAGGTGCGACCAGGATCGACTCGGCGGGTGAGAAAGTGGTCGATCTTCCAGCCGGGCCGATCAACCACCATTGGACCAAGAACGTCATCGCCAGCCCCGATGGATCACGGCTGTACGTCACCAGCGGCTCCAACAGCAACGTAGGTGAAAACGGCATGGAGGCCGAGGAGAACCGCGCGGCCATTCTTGAGATTGACCCGCACGATAAGACGATGCGGTTGTTCGCCTCGGGCCTGCGCAACCCCAATGGTTTGGCCTGGCAACCAGACAGCGGCGAGCTATGGACCACCGTCAACGAGCGCGACGAAATCGGCAGCGACCTGGTGCCGGACTACATGACTTCTGTACAGGACGGTGGCTTCTACGGCTGGCCCTACAGCTATTACGGTCAGCACGTCGACGAGCGCGTGAAGCCGCAACGGCCGGATCTGGTAGCCAAAGCCATCGTGCCCGACTACGCGCTTGGCGCACACACGGCGTCGCTCGGGCTGGCCTTCTACGACGGCTCGCTGCTGCCCGAGCGCTACCGTCACGGCGCGTTCATCGGCCAGCATGGCTCCTGGAACCGCAAGCCACGCAGTGGCTACAAAGTGGTTTTCGTGCCCTTCAAGGATGGCGAGCCGAACGGCACAGCCGAAGACGTGCTGACCGGCTTTCTCAACGAGGATGAGCAGGCCATGGGTCGCCCGGTGGGTGTCGCAGTGGACAAGGCCGGCGCGCTATTGGTGGCCGATGACGTCGGTAACGTGATCTGGCGCGTGACACCCAGCGGCCGGTGAATGGAGAGGATCGCGACCGGGCCCCAACCGGTCGCTACAGGTCTGCTTACAGAATGACCGGCAAGGGACGCACCAACCGAATCTCTTTCGGCGACAGTTCGACGCCATAGGCCAGCACTTCGACGCCCGCCTCCACCGCATCCCGCAGCGCGGCGGCATAGCGCGGGTCGATCTCGCCAGCAGGGCGCACGGCCTCGACTCCAGTAAGGTTGACGCAATACAGTTGTACCGCCCGTACGCCCTGACGGGCCAGCACCGCCAGTTCGCGCAAATGGCGAGCGCCACGGTCCGTCACCGCATCGGGAAAGGCCGCAACAGCCGTATCAGCGAAGCCCAGGGTCACGCTTTTGACTTCAACGAACGCGGGGCCTGCGGGATAGTCCAGGCGGAAATCCACGCGGCTGTTCTCAATACCGTAGGCCACCTCACGCTTGAGCACGGTGAAGCCGCTCAATTCCCCAATCACTCCGGCCAGCAGCGCCTCTTCGACCAGTCGATTGGCCCGTGCCGTGTTGACGCAGGCCAGCCGCCCTTGCGGGGTTTCAACCAGTTCCCAGGTGCCCGGCAGCTTGCGCTTGGGATCGCTGTTGCGCTGAAACCAGACGCGCGCGCCCTCACCCATGCAATTGAGCATCGAGCCGGTATTCGGACAGTGGATGCACAGGTGCTCGCCGGCGTCGGTAATGACATCGGCGAGGAATCGCTTGTAGCGCCGAACCAGCCGACCCTGTTCCAGAGGCGTTGTGAACTGCATCAGCCTTTCCAGCTCTGCAGGCCACGCGCAATGCGCTCGACCGCCAGCTCCAGCCGGGGCAGATTCTGCGTATAGGCGAAACGCACATGGTGACCGGCCTGGTGCCGCCCGAAATCCAACCCCGGCGTAATGGCGACAAACTCGGTTTCCAGCATGTGCTGGCAGAACGTGTAAGCGTCACCGCCGATGGCGCTGATGTCGGCGTAGAGATAGAAAGCCCCTTCCGGCTCCACCGCAATGCCGAAGCCCAACTCGCGCAATGCGGGCAGCAGAAAATCACGGCGCTTGGCAAATTCGCCGCGACGCGCTTCGAGGATTTCCAGGGTGGCCGGCTCGAAGCAGGCCAGGGCGGCATGCTGGGCCATGGTGGGCGCACTGATGTAGAGGTTCTGCGCCAGCTTTTCCAGTTCGCTGACAGCCTGAGGTGGCGCCACCAGCCAGCCGAGGCGCCAACCGGTCATGCCGAAATACTTGGAGAAGCTGTTGAGCACGAATGCCGAGTCGTCGACTTCCAACACACTGGCCGCATCGGTGCCATAGGTAAGGCCGTGGTAGATCTCGTCCACCACCAGATGCCCGCCGCGGCTTTTCAACGCAGCGGACAGGCCCGCCAGATCGTCCCGTGTCAGCAAGGTACCGGTGGGATTGGCCGGCGAAGCCACCAGGGCGCCCACGCTGTCCTTGTCCCAGTAACGCTCGACCAGATCGGCCGTCAGCTGATAACGCACATCCGGACCGACCGGCACTAGTTGCGCGGCACCTTCGATCAGGCGCAGAAAGTGCCGGTTGCAGGGATACCCCGGGTCGGCCAACAGCCAATGCTTGCCCGGGTCGACCAGCAAACTGCTGGCCAGCAGCAGCGCACCGGACCCGCCGGGAGTAATCAGCACGCGTTCGGGGTCAATAGACAGTTGATAGCGCTGCTTGTAGAAACCGGCAATCGCCTCGCGCAGCTGCGGCAGCCCTCGGGCAGCGGTGTAGCGGGTATGACCAGCCGCGAGGGCAGCCTGACCGGCCGCGACAATGGGCTCGGCGGTGGTGAAGTCCGGCTCCCCGATCTCCAGGTGAATGACATCATGTCCAGACGCCTGCAATTGGTTGGCCCGGGCCAGCAATGCCATGACGTGAAAGGGTTCGATTGCACGGCTACGCGCGCTATATGACGAGGTCATCTGACCTTCCTAACGAGTACAAAACGTGAATTCTACCGAAGGTCCCTCTGACACCGCAGCCACCGTGATATTCGGGAGTAGCGCACCCCGATACGATCTGGTAAGTTCGCCCGCTTGCAGCCGCAGGGCCGGCACGGGCCGGCAGAGGGATTCACTATCCTGCGCAATGGACATAGCGAGAGGCGTTCATCCATGCCCATTACTAAAACGACACCCAGCAACCAACTGATCCGCGCCTTCGTTCCCTATAAGGAGTCCAAAGGCGAGGAATACATGAGCGACAACATGCGCGCTCATTTCACCGGCATCCTCAATAAGTGGAAGCTGGAGCTGATGGAGGAAGTCGACCGTACCGTGCATCACATGCAGGACGAAGCGGCCAACTTCCCCGATCCGGCCGATCGCGCCAGCCAGGAAGAAGAATTCAGCCTGGAACTACGCGCCCGTGATCGCGAGCGCAAGTTGATCAAGAAGATCGACGAGACGCTGCAGCTGATCGAAGACAATGAGTATGGCTGGTGTGATTCGTGCGGCGTCGAGATCGGCATTCGCCGTCTGGAAGCCCGTCCGACCGCTACGCTGTGCATCGACTGCAAGACGCTGGCGGAGATCAAGGAAAAGCAGATCGGTTCCTGATCCCGAACGGGGCGCTACGGCGCCCCGCTTCATTTTCGGCCTCCCGCGCCTTTGCTTCACCCCGCCTCGACGCCTCTTACCCGAGCCGGCCCATGTCCGTACCCTCTTCCTATATAGGTCGCTTCGCGCCGACACCCAGCGGCTATCTGCACTTCGGCTCGTTGATCGCCGCCCTCGCCTCCTATCTCGATGCCCGTGCCGTTGGCGGCCGTTGGCTGTTGCGCATGGAAAACCTCGATCCGCCGCGAGAAATGCCGGGGGCGCAGACCTCGATTCTGCAGGCATTGGAAGCCTACGGTTTCCAGTGGGACGGGCAGATGGTCCGCCAAAGCGAACGGCTTGACGTCTATAACGAGGTGATCGATCACCTCAGGCAGGACGGCCATGCCTATGCCTGCACCTGCTCGCGCAAGCAATTGCAGGCGTTCGCCGGACTCTACCCGGGTTTCTGCCGTGAAGCCGCCCGCGACACCACTGACGCCGCCATCCGCCTGCGCGTGCCGGATCGGAACTACAGTTTCAGCGATCGCGTCCAGGGCCAGTACAGCCAGGACTTGGCCCGCGAAGTGGGCGACTTCGTGATCCGCCGCAGAGACGGGCTGATTGCTTATCAGCTGGCGGTGGTGCTCGATGATGCCTGGCAGGGCGTGACCGACGTCGTCCGCGGTGCCGACCTGCTCGACTCGACCCCGCGGCAACTCTTTCTGCAGGACCTGCTTGGCCTGCCACACCCGCGCTACCTGCACGTCCCTCTGATCATTCAGCCCGATGGCCATAAATTGGGAAAACGTTACCGCTCACCGCCGTTGCAACCGGCTGAAGCCACACCGCTGTTACTGCGTGCGCTGCGCGCGCTCGGCCAATCCACGCCGGGCGAGCTGAACGACGCACTGCCCGCCGAGGTGCTGACTTGGGCGACAGGCCACTGGAATGCCGAGCGCATCCCGCGCTGTCGAACCCTGGCCGAGTCGCAGCTTCGCTGAGGCGGCATCTGTGCCTCTTAATATGGGTAAAACCGACGCGCGACACTCTTTTCCGCCAGCCTGTGGCTTGCCGCTTGCCGCTTCCTTTACCATCCGCCTACTTTCGACACGAGTTCCAGCATGTACATCTACCGACTGGTGCTGCTCCTGGTGGTGGGGATCTATCTGTTTTCCCCTGCAATCATGGACTGGTGGATTGACCCCAACGGCGCGTGGTACCGGCCTTATCTGTTGTGGCTGATCCTCATCGTGGTGACCTTCATCCTTCAGAGTCAACGCGATGCAGACGAGCTTTAGCCTCAGCCACCTGATTCTGATCAGTGTCGCCTATCTGCTGGTGCTGTTCGGGGTGGCCTGGATCAGCGAGCGAGGACTGATCCCGCGCTGGGTCATTCGACACCCGCTCACCTACACCCTGTCCCTCGGCGTCTACGCCAGTGCCTGGGCGTTTTATGGCACGGTGGGTCTGGCCTATCAGTATGGGTACGGGTTCCTCGCCACCTACCTGGGCGTGTGCGGCGCGTTTCTGCTGGCGCCGGTCCTGCTCTATCCGATACTACGTATCACCCGAACCTACCAGCTGGCTTCACTGGCGGATCTGTTCGCCTTCCGTTTCCGCAGCACCTGGAGCGGCGCGCTGACCACGGTGGTCATGCTGATTGGCATGCTGCCGCTGCTCGCCTTGCAGATTCAGGCAGTCGCCGATGCCATCGGGATTCTCACCCTTGAACCCCTGCAGGAACGGGTCGCGCTGGGTTATTGCGTGATGATCATGCTCTTCACCATTCTCTTCGGCGCCCGGCATATCGCCACACGGGAGAAGCACGAAGGGCTGGTCTTCGCCATCGCGTTCGAATCGGTGGTCAAGCTGTTGACCTTCGGCGCCATCGGTTTGTACGCGCTGTTTGTCGTGTTCGGTGGGCCGCATCAGCTGGAAATCTGGCTACTGCAGAACCAGTCGGCCTTGCAGGCGTTGCATACGCCGCTGCAGGAAGGGCCATGGCGCACCCTGCTGCTGGTGTTCTTCGCATCGGCGATTGTCATGCCGCACATGTATCACATGACCTTTACCGAAAACCTCAACCCGCGCGCGCTGGTCAGCGCCAGCTGGGGCCTGCCGCTGTATCTGCTGCTGATGAGCCTGGCCGTGCCGCTGATTCTATGGGCCGGGCTCAAACTTGGCGTCAGCACCAACCCCGAATATTTCACCCTCGGCCTCGGTATTACGGCGCAGAGCGAGGCATTGACGCTGCTGGCCTTCGTCGGCGGACTTTCAGCGTCGAGCGGTCTGATCATTGTCAGCACCCTGGCCCTGTCGGGTATGGCACTCAACCATCTCGTGTTACCGCTTTACCAACCCCCTACCGAGGGCAACATCTATCGCTGGTTGAAATGGACCCGGCGCAGCCTGATCCTCGCCATCATCATGGCCGGCTACGGCTTTTATCTGATGCTGGGCGCCGAGCAGGACCTGTCAAACCTGGGCATCGTCGCCTTTGTGGCGACCCTGCAGTTCCTGCCCGGCGTGCTTTCTGTGCTCTATTGGCCGACCGCCAACCGTCGTGGCTACATCGTTGGGCTGCTCGCCGGTATTGCAGTCTGGGTTGTGACCATGCTGCTGCCGCTGGTCGGCAACCTCGATGGCTTCTACATCCCTCTGCTCAACGTGGTCTACGTGCTGGACGACACCAGCTGGCACCTGGCGGCAATCGCCTCGCTGGCGGTCAACGTGCTGGCGTTTTCGCTGTTCTCGCTGTTCACCGAGACCAGCGCCGAGGAGCAGGCCGCTGCAGAAGCCTGCGCGGTGGAAAACGTGCGCCGACCTCAACGTCGTGAGCTGGCAGCCGCCTCGCCGCAGGAATTCGCCACTCAGCTCGCCAAGCCGCTGGGCGCCAAGACTGCGCAGCGGGAGGTGGAACAGGCGCTGCGGGATCTTCAACTGCCCTTCGATGAGCATCGCCCTTATGCATTGCGCCGGCTACGCGATCGCATCGAGGCAAACCTGTCCGGCCTGATGGGGCCGAGCGTCGCCCAGGACATCGTGGAGAATTTTCTCTCCTACAAGAACGGTGCAGACAGCTATGTGACCGAAGACATCCATTTTATCGAGAGTCGCCTGGAGGACTATCACTCACGCCTTACCGGCCTGGCTGCCGAACTCGATGCCCTGCGCCGTTACCACCGGCAGACCCTGCAGGAGCTGCCGATGGGCGTCTGCTCGCTGGCCAAGGACCAGGAAATCCTGATGTGGAACAAAGCTCTGGAAGAGCTCACCGAAATTCCCGCACTGCAGGTGGTGGGCTCTCGTCTGTCGACCATCGCCGAGCCCTGGCAGAGCCTGCTAAGCGATTTTACTCGGCAGCGCGAGGAGCACCTGCATAAACAACGCTTGCAGCTGGACGGCCATAGCCGCTGCCTGAACCTGCACAAGGCCGCGATCGCCGAGCCGCTGGCGCCCGGCAGTAGCGGTCTGGTACTGCTGGTCGAAGACCTCACCGAAACCCAACAGCTGGAGGACCGCCTCGTTCACTCCGAACGCCTGGCCAGCATTGGTCGGTTGGCGGCGGGGGTCGCTCACGAAATTGGCAACCCGATCACCGGCATCGCCTGCCTGGCACAGAATCTGCGCGAGGAGCGCGAGGCAGACCGCGAGATCATCGAGATCAGCAACCAGATCGTCGAGCAGACCAAACGCGTCTCACGCATCGTCCAATCACTGATGAGCTTCGCCCATGCCGGCGGAAGACAACAGGACCGGTACCCCGTGAGCCTGGCCGAGGTGGCGCAAGATGCGATTGCCCTGCTCTCACTCAACCGGAGGGGAACCGAGGTGAGATTCTTCAACCTCTGCGACCCGGATCATCTGGCAGAAGGCGACCCGCAGCGCCTCGCTCAGGTGCTGATCAACCTGCTGTCCAACGCCCGCGACGCGTCGGAGCCCGGCGGCGCGATCCGAGTACGCAGCGAAGTGTCCGAACAGACCGTCTACCTCATCGTCGAAGACGAAGGCAGCGGCATTCCGCAGGCGATTCAGGATCGGCTTTTCGAGCCGTTCTTCACCACCAAGGATCCAGGTGAAGGGACAGGGCTGGGCCTCGCACTGGTCTATTCGATCGTGGAAGAGCATTATGGACAGATCAATATTGACAGCCCGACCGACCCGGAAACCAAACGCGGCACGCGTTTCCGCATTACTTTGCCGCGTCATGTCGAGGCCGCAGATTCCGGTGAATGACGAGGCATCGGCCGTTTTCTGCCAGGTCTCGACCATGGGCGGCCCAGCGTATAGCTGGCCCCACCGCGTCCTGGATGAAGATGACACTGGCACCCCGCACCAAGCCGCAGCGCGGCAACTAGCACAGGTTCGGGAACGAGCCCTCTTAGGCGCCGCTCCCACCACCGTGTAGCCGCCTTCAGACCGTCGAGAGAGTACTGATGTCCCATATTCTGATCGTCGAAGACGAAACCATTATCCGCTCCGCCCTGCGCCGACTGCTCGAGCGCAACCAGTACGAGGTGAGTGAAGCCGGCTCGGTGCAGGAGGCACAAGAGCGCTTCAGCATTCCCTCCTTTGATCTCATCGTCAGCGATCTGCGTCTGCCAGGCACGCCCGGCACCGAACTGATCAAGCTGGCCGAAGGCACCCCCGTGCTCATCATGACCAGCTACGCCAGCCTACGCTCGGCAGTGGACTCGATGAAAATGGGGGCAGTGGACTACATCGCCAAGCCCTTTGACCACGACGAGATGCTGCAAACCGTGGCGCGTATTCTTCATGATCGGCAGCAGGCCACCTCGGCGCCGACTGAGGCGTCGCGCAGCGCCACGCCCGTTGCTGGCGCAAAGGCAGACGACTCGATCAATGGTGAGATTGGCATTATCGGACGCTGCGGCCCGATGCAGGATTTGTTCGGCAAGATCCGCAAGGTCGCCCCGACCGACTCCAATGTACTGATCCAAGGCGAATCGGGTACGGGTAAAGAGCTTGTTGCCCGCGCCCTGCATAACCTCTCCCGTCGCGCCAAGGCGCCGATGATTTCAGTCAACTGCGCCGCCATTCCGGAAACCCTGATCGAATCCGAACTCTTCGGTCACGAGAAAGGGGCCTTTACTGGCGCCAGCGCCGGCCGCGCCGGCTTGGTCGAGGCCGCAGATGGCGGCACACTGTTCCTAGACGAAATCGGTGAGCTGCCTCTGGAAGCACAGGCGCGGCTGTTACGCGTACTGCAGGAAGGCGAGATCCGGCGGGTAGGCTCTACCCAGTCGCAAAAAGTCGATGTGCGCCTGGTCGCCGCGACCCACCGTGACCTGAAAACGTTGGCCAAGAATGGGCAATTTCGTGAGGACCTCTACTACCGGCTGCATGTCATCGCCCTGAAACTGCCCCCCCTACGCGAGCGCGGCGCCGACGTGCTGGAAATCGCCAAAGCCTTCCTGGCGCGCCAGAGTGCGCGCATGGCAACCGAGGGGTTGCACTTCTCCCGAGAGGCCGAGCAGGCCGTACGGCAATACACCTGGCCGGGGAACGTGCGCGAACTGGAGAATGCCATCGAGCGGGCGGCGATTCTCAGTGAGAGCGAGGAAATCAGTGCTGAGCTGCTGGGTATCGACATCGAGCTCGACCCCCTCGACGAGGATTTTGATGAACCCGGCGCCCTGCTAGGTTCCGCTGTTTCCACAAGCAACGAGCCGACCGAGGATCTGTCGCTGGAAGACTACTTTCAGCATTTCGTACTTGAGCACCAGGACCACATGACTGAGACCGAACTGGCACGCAAGCTGGGCATCAGCCGCAAGTGCCTTTGGGAGCGTCGTCAGCGGCTGGGCATCCCGCGGCGCAAATCGACCGCAGCTGGGTAGTGCGCTGTTACCGTCACTACCTAGACGTAACAAAATGCGGGTTCATCGGTAACGAACACCTGCCGACATTTGGACCATCCGCAGCAACAGAATCCTCAAACCGTTGATTTAAAAGCGTTTTCAAAAACTGGCACGGCGAATGCTTTATATCTGGCACAACAACAATAACAAGCAGACCCACAATAAGAACAAGACGTACCGGCTCTAGCAAAATAAAGACAATAAGGCAGAGGCGTAGCTAACTGATTCTTTTGGAGAGGAAATGCCAAATGGGGTTTTGCCCCGCGACCAGGCTGAGAACAACAAAAACTGCATAAGCAGCGCCTGAACTGGTTGGATCGAATGATCGATGGTAAATCAGCGACCAAAGAAATCCGTTTGCTCTTTGCTCCCAACGTAGGAGCGATTCCTGGATGCGATAGCTGAAGGGAACGGGTGACGCAAACAAAAACAACACGCCCGAAATACTAATAACAACAAAGCACGCGACATCATTTAAAGGGGGAGCTTCGGCTCCCCCTAGTGCTTTCCGGCCTCGGCCGGGTTTTGACACCTCTCTGCGCTTCGTTCACCATCCCTGCTCCCGGTGCTAGAATCCACGCCTGTTTCGTGGCTATTCACGTCGCCACCTTGTCATTTCGCCACACAGTGCCTCTCATGCTGAAAAAGCTGTTCCAGTCTTTTCGTCTTCCCCTGCGCCGACTCCCGCATCCTCGTCGCACCCCCGAAATACTGTCCAGCCGGCAGCATTCGCTGCACCGCAACGATCTCAGCCGGCACGCCGTCAGTGTCGTCGAGCGGCTCCAGCATGCCGGCTACGAGGCGTATGTCGTGGGTGGATGCGTCCGCGACCTGCTGCTCGATCTGGAGCCAAAGGACTACGACGTGGCTACCAGTGCCACGCCCGAGCAGGTGCGCGCCGAGTTTCGTAATGCACGCGTTATCGGTCGTCGCTTCAAGCTGGTTCACGTGCACTTCGGCCGCGAGATCATCGAGGTCGCAACCTTCCGCGCCAATCATCCCGAAGAAGACGATGATGAACCCAACCACCTGGCTTCGCGCAACGAGAGCGGGCGGATTCTGCGTGACAACATCTATGGCACCCTAGAAGACGATGCGCAGCGACGCGATTTCACCATTAACGCTCTGTATTACGATCCTTCCAGCGAGCGGATCCTCGACCACACCCACGGGGTTCACGACATTCGCAACAGGCTGATCCGCCTGATTGGCGACCCAGAGCAGCGGTACCAGGAAGATCCGGTACGCATGCTGAGAGCGGTCCGCTTCGCCGCCAAGCTCGACTTCGAGATCGAAAAGCATAGCGCGGAGCCTATTGCCGACCTGGCCGACCTGTTGAACGACGTGCCGTCTGCGCGCCTGTTCGACGAGATCATCAAGCTATTCCTTAGCGGCAAAGCCGAACGCACCTTCGATTTGCTGCTTGAGTACGACCTGTTCGCACCGCTATTCCCGGCCAGCGCCGATGCGCTGGAAGACAACCCTGAGTATGCCGGGACGCTGATCCGCAACGCCCTGACCAATACCGACCTGCGCATCGCCCAAGGCAAGCCCGTCACCCCGGCATTCCTGTTTGCGGCCCTGCTCTGGCCTGCCTTGCCGGCGCGCGTTGCCGAGGTCCAGGCGCGCGGCCTACCGCCAATACCGGCGATGCAGGAAGCCGCACATGACCTCATATGGGAACAGTGCCAGCGCACGGCCATTCCCAAGCGTTTCACCATGCCCATGCGCGAGATCTGGGACATGCAGGAACGCTTGCCACGCCGACAAGGACGTCGTGCAGACCAGCTACTGGAGAATCCACGCTTCCGCGCCGGCTACGACTTCCTGCTGTTGCGAGAGAGCGCCGGCGAGGAAACCGATGGTCTTGGCGAATGGTGGACCGACTACCAGGAAGCCAGCGACAGTGATCGCCGTAACATGATCCGCGGCCTCAGCAGCAAAGACGAGGGTAACGGTGCGCCGCGCAAACGTCGGCGAAGTAACCGCCGCAAGCGGGGCCCGAACGAAAGCGCACCGGCATCAGCGGACTGATATGGAACGTGTGTACATCGGCCTCGGCAGCAATCTGGCCGAGCCGCGCCGGCAGCTGCGCGGTGCCCTGGACGCTTTGACAAGCATTCCCGACTCGCAGTTGGCAGTCGTCTCCTCGCTTTATCTCAGCGACCCGCTCGGTCCTGCTGACCAGCCCCGATACAACAATGCCGTGGCGGCACTGGATACTTCGCTGTCACCGCTTGCTCTGCTTGGCGCGCTGCAAGCGATCGAGCTCGCTCAAGGTCGTGAGCGCAAAGCCGAGCGCTGGGGGCCTCGCACACTGGATCTCGATATTCTGCTGTTCGGTAATCGGCTGATCAGCGAGCCCCGCCTGACGGTTCCGCATTACCACATGCATGCGCGGGCCTTTGTGCTCTACCCGCTGGCCGAGATTGCCCCCGCCGAACTCAAGCTCGCCGATGGCCGCACGCTTAATGAGTTGCTCGCTGCCTGCCCATTTGAAGGCCTCGAGCGGCTCGGCGACCCGCTGTAACCACTGGGTAACAGATGTAACCTGCGGGTAACACTCGCGATTGACTTAGCTCCCCGCCATCAGGACTATAAGCGCCCTCTGCCGGCATGCATCGAAACGGGGCAACCCTGACGCTCCGCCTGCAACCGTGATCCCCGAGAGGCTTTAGGAGGACGGCTTTCATGCCAGACGTAACCCTGACCACCCTGCAAGGCCTCAAGCAAAAAGGCGAGAAGATCGTCATGCTGACCTGCTATGACGCAACCTTCGCCAAGACAGCCTGCGAGGCTGGTGTCGAGATGCTGCTGATCGGCGACTCCCTGGGCATGGTCTTGCAAGGTCACGACAGCACGCTGCCGGTATCGGTTGACGAGATGGCGTACCACACGGCCTGTGTCAAACGCGGCAACCGCGGCGCCATGATCGTCGCTGATCTGCCGTTCATGGCCAACGCGACCGTCGAGCAGACGCTGAACAACTCATCGACCTTGATGAAGGCCGGCGCCCACATGGTCAAGGTCGAGGGCGCGGCCTGGCTGGCCGAGTCCATTCGCCTGCTGGCCGAGCGCGGGATCCCGGTTTGCGCACACATGGGCCTCACCCCTCAGGCGGTCAACATCTTCGGGGGGTACAAGGTGCAGGGGCGCGAAGAAGCGCAGGCACAACAGATGATTGCCGACGCCAAGGCGCTTGAGGATGCTGGCGCGGTCATGCTGCTGCTCGAATGTGTCCCGAGCGAGCTGGCTGCGCGGATCACACAGGCGGTTACGGTTCCGGTAATCGGTATCGGTGCGGGCAGCGACACGGACGGCCAGGTACTGGTTCTGCACGACATGCTTGGCCTGTCGCTGACCGGCCGAGCGCCAAAGTTCGTCAAGAACTTCATGCGTGAGCATGGCGATATACCGACGGCCATTGCCGCTTACGTCCAGGCGGTCAAGTCCGTTGAGTTTCCTGCAGCCGAACATGGGTTCTCCGCATGAACGTGGTGAAAACCATTGCTGATCTGCGCGCCGCGGTGGCCCGCGCCCGGGGCGAAGGCAAGCGCATCGGCTTCGTGCCGACCATGGGCAACCTGCATGCCGGCCATATCGCACTGGTCAAGAAGGCCGGCCAGCGTGCCGACTTCGTGGTTGCCAGCATCTTCGTCAATCCGCTGCAGTTCGGCCCCAACGAAGACCTCGCCAGCTACCCACGTACGCTCGCGGCCGATCAGGACAAGCTGTTCGAGGCCGGCTGCCACTTGCTGTTCGCGCCCAGCGTCGAGGAAATGTACCCGCACGGCCAGGCGCTGCAGACCATCGTTCGGGTACCGGGCGTGTCCGAGGGACTCTGTGGCGGCAGCCGCCCAGGGCACTTCGACGGCGTTTCGACCGTGGTGAGCAAGCTGTTTAACATGGTGCTGCCGGACCTTGCGGTCTTCGGCCAGAAGGATTTCCAGCAACTGGCGGTTATCCGCACCATGGTCCGCGACCTGAACATGCCCGTGCAGATCATTGGCGAACCCATCGTGCGGGCTGACGACGGCCTCGCACTGTCTTCGCGCAACGGTTACCTCAGCGCCGACGAGCGCGCAACCGCGCCCGTACTTCACCGTACGCTGCAACAGCTGGCGGACGCCCTGCGCAACGGAGAACGTGACTACCCCGCGCTGCTCGAATCCGGCCATCAGGCACTGCAGGCTGCCGGCTTGCGGCCCGACTACTTGGAGATCCGCAACGCCGCGGACCTGCAACCGGTCAAGCCAGACAGCCACGAAGTTGTGATCCTCGCCGCAGCGTTCCTGGGTAAGACTCGGTTGCTGGATAACCTGTTGGTCGACATCACTCCGCCAGTGGACTGATAACGGCCGATCATCGGCATAACCCAGCTCGGCCCTCGGTCTTGAACCGGCCTGAGGGTTCGGGCACACTCTGCGCCGCTTGCGCCTCCGGAGGACCCCGCCATGCACGCCATCATGCTCAAGGCTAAACTGCACCGCGCCCAGGTGACCCATTCGGTGCTGGATTACGAAGGCTCCTGCGCCATCGACGGTGACTGGCTGGACCTCGCCGGCATCCGCGAATACGAGCAGATCCAGATCTACAACGTCGACAACGGCGAGCGCTTCACGACCTATGCCATCCGTGGCGAAGAAGGCTCGAAGATCATTTCCGTCAACGGCGCCGCCGCACACAAGGCTGGCGTTGGTCATCGGGTGATTATCTGTGCCTACGCCCACTACAGCGAAGCCGAACTGGCCAGCTTCAAACCACACGTTCTCTATATGGGCGCTGATGGGGATCTCAGTCACACCAGCAACGCGATTCCAGTTCAGGTCGCCTGATTTACCATCGGTTGTTCGAAAGCCCGCATCGCCAAGCGTGACGCGGGCTTTTTTGTGTGCAAAGGGTTTCCCCTGGCGGCGGAAATCTGCAATGGTCGCCCTGTTCTGGCCGCTATCCGTACCCTGTGCGCAACGCTTCGGAACGCCGCGCGTTTTTGCCAGTCAGACCAGTCTCGACGGTGCAGGATGCGCCGCCGCCGTTGCGGTCCAGCCGCAGCGGAACGCGCCTGTCACATTCAGGACGAATGCCAGCGTGCCAGCATGATCGAATGACTGTCCGAACGAATCGCAGAGCCGCAGACAGTCCGCCAAAGCAAAGGAAGCCGCACAACCATGAGTTACTACCAGCACCCTCTCGATGCCACCGGCCTGCCATCCTGGAAGGCTTTGAAAGAACACCGCCTGACCATGCAAAACTTCAGCATGCGCGAGGCATTCAAGGCCGATCCGACGCGCTTCGATGACCTGTCGGTATCCTGTTGCGGCCTGTTTCTCGATTATTCGAAGAACCTGATCACCCCCGAGACTCGCGCTCTGCTGGTGAACCTGGCCCGCGAGGCTGGCGTCGAGCAAGCGGCTCGCGCCATGTTCGAAGGCGAGCGAATCAACGGCTCAGAGAATCGTCCGGTGCTGCACACCGCGTTGCGACGACCCATGGGCGAATCGGTGATGGTCGACGGGCAGAACATCATGCGTGACGTGCATGCCGCCCTGGCGCAGATGACTGACATCGTCACCCGTATTCATAACAACCTTTGGCGCGGCTTCAGCGACAAGACCATCACCGACGTGGTCAACATCGGCATCGGCGGATCCTTCCTCGGTCCACAGCTGGTCTCCGAAGCGCTCCTGCCCTTTACTCAGCACGGCGTGCGCACTCATTACCTGGCGAATATCGACGGTAGCGAGTTCCGCGAGGTGACCGCCAAACTGAACGTCGAGACGACGCTGTTCATCATTTCCAGCAAGACCTTCGGCACCCTCGAAACGCTGAAGAACGCCCAAGCTGCACGCACTTGGTACCTAGGCAAAGGCGGCACCGAAGAAAAGCTCTACCGGCATTTCATCGCTGTCACAAGCAACAAGAAAGCCGCCGTTGAGTTCGGTATCCGCGAGAAGAATATCTTCCCGATGTGGGACTGGGTTGGCGGCCGCTACTCGCTATGGTCGGCCATCGGTCTGCCGATCGCACTGGCCATCGGCATGTCCAACTTCAAGGACTTGCTCTCCGGCGCGTACAGCATGGACCAGCACTTCCTCAACGAGCCGTTCGAAAGCAACATGCCGATTCTGCTGGCGATGTTGGGCATCTGGTATCACAACTTCTGGGACGCGCAGAGCTACGCCTTCCTGCCCTATGACCACTATCTGCGCAACTTCGTCAAACACCTGCAGCAGATGGACATGGAATCCAACGGCAAGAGCGTGCGTCAGGACGGCACCCCAGTGTCCTGCACCACCGGACCGGTGATTTGGGGCGGCGTCGGCGCCAATGGCCAGCACGCTTACCACCAGCTGCTGCACCAGGGCACGCCGCTGATTCCGGCAGATTTCATCGTGCCAGTGGTCAGTCACAATCCGGTTGCCGATCACCATGAGTGGCTCTACGCCAACTGCCTGTCACAGAGCCAGGCGCTGATGCGCGGCAAGACGCGCGAAGAGGCCGAAGCCGAGCTGCGAGCAAAAGGCATGAGCGAAGCCGAAGTCGAACGCCTGGCGCCGCACAAGGTCATTCCGGGTAACCGGCCAAGCAATACTGTGGTCATGGAAACCATCAGCCCTGGCCGCCTCGGTGCGCTGATCGCGCTCTATGAGCACAAGGTGTTTGTCCAGGGCGTGATCTGGGGAATCAACTCCTTCGACCAGTGGGGCGTGGAGCTCGGCAAGGACCTGGGCAAAGCCGTCTACGGCCAGATGACCAGCTTCGATGCGCAACCCGCCGAAGACGCCTCGACCCAGGGGTTGATCGACTTCTTCCGCGGCCGCCATCGCGGCTGATCGATGTGCAACACCGGACAGCGCTTGACCGCTGTCCGGTGCTCCTTCCTCCGCTGCTTCACAGATACGCCTTCGGCACCACGCTGATCGACTGGGCCTGGGTAACGCCTGGACATCGAGTAAGATTCGACTTCCAGCCCAGCCAGATGTCGCCCTTTTGGAAATGATCCGCCGTCATATCGAATCGCAGGTGCTCAGCCTCACCGGGCTGGCCATCGGCGGTGTCGACTACGAAAACCCACCAGGCGACCCCGGTCTGTTCGGCCCGGATTCGGTCTGCTGGCGCGTGCACGGCGACTTTACCTCGATGCTAATCGGCGGCATTTCTGCACTGCTGCTCCAAGCCCTGCATCCGCTTGCGCTCGCCGGCGTCTGGGATCACTCGAATTTCCGCGACGATCTGCTCGGCCGACTGCGTCGCACCGGCCAGTTCATCTCGGCGACCACCTTTGGTAGCCAGGCCGATGCGCAGCGGTTGATTGAACGGGTCCGAGCCATTCACCTGAAGGTTACCGGCCACGCACCCGACGGCCGCCCGTACGCCGCGTACGACCCGGACCTGCTGACCTGGGTGCATGTCGCCGAAGTCAGCAGCTTTCTCAAGGCGCACCTGCGTTACCTCAACCCGGCGTTGCCAGGTCAGGAACAGGACCGCTACTACACCGAGGTGGCGCGGATTGCCGAAGCGCTCGGCGCTCGCAATGTGCCGCGCTCGCGACAGGAAGTGGAAGATTACTTCGAGGCGGTCCGCCCAGAGCTGCGCTGCGATGAGCGTTCACGGGAAGTCGTGCGCATCCTGTTCGAGGCGCCCGCCCCGAGTCGCCTCGCCAAACCCTTCGGCGCGCTGATGATGCGCGCCGGCGTCGACCTGCTGCCTCACTGGGCTAGCGGCATGCTTGATCTGCAACAGACCGAACGCGAGAGACAGCTGATCCGCATCGCTGTCCGGCGAACCGCACCGGTTTTGCGCTGGGCCGTGCGCAGCGGTTCGGTACACCGAGCGCGACGCCGTATGGGCCTGCCCATACGCTAGCGTGACCGGCAGGTTCCGCACCTGGAGCCGCCTTCAGGCCTGTGCCAACATGAGCGC
Source organism: Pseudomonas sp. NPDC077451 (assembly GCF_044543345.1). Lineage (NCBI taxonomy): Bacteria > Pseudomonadati > Pseudomonadota > Gammaproteobacteria > Pseudomonadales > Pseudomonadaceae > Pseudomonas > Pseudomonas sp. NPDC077451. Next base: position 96,377 of record NZ_JBITVX010000012.1, read on the forward strand.
CCCGCGGGAGCCCGCACCTTCTTGAGGTTCAAGATCATGCAAGACGTCGTCATCGTCGCCGCCACTCGCACTGCTGTCGGCAGCTTTCAGGGCGCGCTGGCCAACATCCCTGCCGTCGACCTGGGCGCCGCGGTGATTCGTCAACTTCTCAAGCAGACCGGAATCGATGCCGCCGAGGTCGATGAAGTCATCTTCGGCCAGGTTCTGACTGCTGGTGCGGGGCAGAACCCGGCGAGACAGGCGGCCATGAACGCAGGGCTGCCCCATGCAGTACCGGCGATGACCCTGAACAAAGTCTGCGGCTCCGGCCTTAAAGCGCTGCACCTGGCGGCACAGGCGATCCGCTGTGGCGACGCCGAAGTGGTGATTGCCGGCGGCATGGAAAACATGAGCCTGGCGCCGTACGTCATGCCCGCCGCACGCACGGGCTTGCGCATGGGCCACGGCAAGCTGGTCGACAGCATGATTCAGGACGGCCTTTGGGACGCGTTCAACGACTACCACATGGGCATCACAGCCGAAAATCTGGTGGAAAAGTACGGCGTCACGCGCGAAGCGCAGGATGCATTCGCTGCCTCCTCACAGCAAAAGGCAATTGCCGCCATCGAAGCTGGGCGTCTGCGCGACGAGATTACCCCGGTCGAGATTCCGCAGCGCAAGGGCGAGCCGCTGGTTTTCGATACAGACGAGCAGCCACGGGCGGGCACCACGGCAGAGAGCCTGGCCAAACTCAAACCAGCGTTCAGGAAGGACGGCAGCGTAACGGCCGGTAACGCCTCCAGCCTCAACGACGGGGCCGCAGCCGTGTTGCTGATGAGCGCCGAGAAGGCCAAGGCGCTTGGCCTGGCAGTGCTGGCTCGCATCGCCAGCTATGCCAACGCTGGCGTCGATCCAGCGATCATGGGCATCGGCCCGGTATCGGCCACGCGCCGCTGCCTGGAAAAGGCCGGCTGGACGCTCGATGAGCTGGACCTGATCGAAGCCAACGAAGCCTTTGCGGCACAAGCGCTATCGGTCGGCCAAGAGCTGGGCTGGGATCAGCAGAAGGTCAACGTCAACGGCGGCGCTATCGCCATCGGCCACCCGATTGGTGCGTCGGGCTGCCGCATCCTGGTGACCCTATTGCATGAGATGATCCGCCGCGACGTCCATAAAGGACTGGCGACGCTCTGCATCGGCGGCGGTCAGGGCGTCGCGCTGGCAATCGAACGCTGACCGACAGGCAGCCTGCCGGCCCATTGCCGGCAATTTCCGATAAACTGCGCGGCCCTCTTTTCCGAGTCGCCGCGCATGCGCTCTCTCGAACAGGCGCTGCGCGCCGCCTACCACAATCGCGAAGCACTGCTCTCCGAACTGCACCATCAGGCCACCGACTGCTATCGGTTGTTCCACGGCAGTCAGGAGGGCTCACCAGGGCTCACCGTCGACCGTTACGGCCCGCTGCTCCTGGTACAAAGCTTCCATCAGCCGCTTGAACGTGACGCCCTGCTGACCCTGCATGAGCAGATATGCACCGATCTCGACCTGCCCTTGGCACTCGTCTACAACGATCGCTCCCAAGGCAACTCGCGTATCGACCGCAACGATCCGGTATATCGCGCAGCACCTTCAGCACTGGAGGACGTGATCGGTCACGAGTGGGGCCTGAACTACCGCGTCCGTGCACGCCATAGCGGCCAGGACCCGCTGCTGTTCCTGGACTTGCGCAATGTGCGCGGCTGGGTCAAGGCCAACAGTGCCGGCAAGTCTGTGCTTAACCTCTTCGCCTACACCTGCGGGGTCGGTCTTTGCGCTGCCGCTGGCGGCGCTCGTGAGGTTTGCAATCTGGACTTCGCCGAAAGCAACCTCGCGGTCGGCCGCGAGAACGGCGCGCTGAATCCCGAGCTGGCCCCGATGCAGTTCATTCAATCGGATTACTTTCCCGCGATCCGTCAGCTCGCCGACATGCCGATCCCGCAGCGACGCAACCGTCCACTGCCAGACTACCCGCGTCTGTCACCGAAGCAGTTCGATCTGGTGTTGCTCGATCCTCCCGCCTGGTCGAAGAGCGCGTTCGGAACCGTCGACCTGCTGCGCGACTACCAGAGCCTGCTCAAACCTGCACTACTCGCGACCGCCGAGAACGGCGTCCTCATCTGCTGCAACAACCTGGCAAAGGTCGATCTCGACGACTGGCGAGATCAGGTCCTGCGCTGCGCAACCAAGGCTGGTCGGCCGGCTCAGGACTGCCAAGTACTGCCGCCGGCCGCCGACTTCCCTTCAACGGACGGCAAACCGCCGCTCAAGGTGCTGATGCTCCAGTTGTGAGGTAACGCGCCCGCGCGCGCAGGAGGAACCCGCGTGCCATGCCATACTCCAAGGCAGTTCATCGCCTGGAAAGTAGGTCCGCATGCCCAACGGAATGAAGCACGCGCTCATCGGCGTGATGACCGCCCTGATCCTTTATTGCCTGCTCGGTTTTCTGATCCTGCCCGGAGTGGCGGAGCGTGTCGTCAACCAACAGCTGGCAAAATACGCGACGGTACCGGCTCGTCTTGAGCGGATCGAGTTCAATCCGTTCACCTTGAACTTGAAACTCCACAACCTGCACATGGGCGAGCCCGATGCCGAGCAACTGGCGTTCGAGCGGTTATTCGTTGACCTCGATTGGGACAGCCTGTGGAGCCGCTCCCTGCACTTTTCGGATATCGAGCTCATCGGGCCGAACGCCGAAGTTCTGTTTGATATTGACGGCAAGCTGAACCTGGCCGAGCTGTTCGAGCTGCCCAGCAAAGAAGATACGCCCGCAGAGGATAAAGAGCCCCTTGCCCTGCGCATCGATCGCCTGCAACTGGCCGGCGGACGGGTGCATTTCGCTGATCAGCGAACGCAGGAGCCGATCGACTTCCTGCTCGACTCGCTGGACTTTGAGCTCCTCAACTTTGCGACCCGCTCGGACGACGCCGCGGATGCCGTCCTAGTTGCCAGAGGCCCGGACGGATCACGCATCAAATGGAAAGGTCAGCTCAACCTCTCCCCCGTCACGTCCACCGGCCAGCTTGAAATAAATGGGCTGGCACTTAATACCTTCTGGCCCTATGTCCGCGACATGGCACCGCTCGCCCTTAACGAAGGGCAGCTGAGCCTAAAGACCGAGTACCAGCTCGACCTCAGCAAGGGCACTTCACTTCAATTGAGCGACGCGAGCGCTACTCTGGCATCGCTGAGTATCGATAGCCTCCAAGGCCAGCCTCTACTCCGTTTGGAACAGGCAGAGATCGCCCAAGCTTCCTTGGACTTGCCGAAACGACAACTCACCCTTGGCCAGCTGCGCAGCCAGGCACTGGAGAGCTGGCTGATTCGTGAGCCTGACGGCCAACTCAATTGGCAGCGCTTGCTTGCCAGCAAGGCGGAACCGCAACCGCAGCCAGCCGACACAGAGGAGCGACCGGCGCAGGACGAGCCTCAGCCAACGCAGAAAGGTGATACATCTGATCAGCCTTGGCGGATAGTTCTACGTGACGCTGAACTGCGTAACTATCAGCTGCATCTGGCTGATAAGGTTCCTGAGCCGAACGTCGAACTGGAACTCGGGCCCCTCGATCTGGACGTGCGTAACTTCGACAGCCGCGGCACAGCTCCAATGGAGCTCAAGCTGACCACCGAGGTCGGTAAACAAGGTTCGCTACTTGCCGAAGGCCAGCTGACATTGACCCCAATGCAGGGGAGCTTCGACGTCACGCTGGCAGGCATCGACTTGCGCTTGGCGCAGCCCTATTTGTCGCCGTTCGTTCACTTGGAGTTACGCAGCGGACTGCTGGCGAGCCAGCTTGCGGTCGAGCTGACGGGCGTCGAGCCGCTAGCATTTCATATAGGCGGTTCCGCCGAGATTACCCAGCTTCATACGCTCGACACGATCCAGGACCGTGACTTGGTGAAATGGCAGTCGTTGCAAGTCAGCGGTCTGGACTATAGCTATCCGAACGCGCTGCAGATCGAAAAGATCGACCTGAACCAGCCCTATGCACGCTTCATTATCAACCCGGACCTGACGACCAACATCAATGACCTGCTGGTAGACAAGCCCTCAGCTTCGCCCAGCCAAGAGACTCCGCCCTCCGAAGCACCTGCCTCCCCAGACGAGCCAGACGTGCCCTTCGCGTTGCGGATTGGCGGTATTCAGATAGCTGAAGGCTCAGCCAACTTCGCCGACCTCAGTCTGCGCCCGCCCTTCATCACTGCCATCCAAGATCTCGGCGGTAGCATCGGCACCCTCGATAATCGTCAGCACAATGCTGCCAGCGTTGATATAGAGGGCAAAGTTGATCGTTACGCACCCGTGAGCATCGAGGGCAGCCTGACGCCTTTCGAGCCGCTCCAGAGCCTCGACATCACCACCCGCTTCAGGCAGGTCGAGCTGACCACGCTCTCACCCTATTCGGCCAAGTTCGCGGGCTATCGCATTCGCAAGGGACGGCTCAACCTGGATTTGCATTACCGTATTCAACAAGGGCAGCTGAACGCTGAAAACGAAGTGGTGCTGGAAGAGCTGCAGCTGGGCGAGAAAGTCGACAGCGAGCAGGCCGTAGATCTGCCGGTGCGCCTTGCGGTGGCGCTATTGAAAGACAGTAGCGGCACCATTGCGCTCAAGATTCCCGTACAGGGAGATCTCAAGAATCCGCAGTTCGACGTGGTGCCCATCATCTGGCAGACGTTACGCAATCTGGTAGTACGGGCAGCCAAGTCACCCTTCAAATTCCTTGGAGGACTCGTCGGTCGTGAACAGGCGGATCTTAGCCAGATTCTATTCCCGCCCGGTAGTAGCGAACTGGACAGCAGAGCGCGCAGTAAGCTCGACACGCTGGCCAGCGCACTGAAAGAGCGCCCCGTACTCCGCCTGGAGGTCGAAGGCATGAGTGCTCCGGCAGTTGATGGCGCACTGCTCGCCGAACAGTGGCTCGAGCGTGAATATCAGCAGACCTGGTATAAAGTTTTGCAGCGACGTGGTGATACCGTTCCCGCCGATCCATCCATGCTCGAAATCGGTGAAGAAGAAAAGGCCGCCATGTTGGAAGGAATCTATCGCAGCCGCCTGCAGCAACAACCACCCGCCGAGTGGCAAAGTCTCGACCCTGAAGCCCGCACGCGGCAGCTTCGGCAAGCGATTCTAAGCAGCCGTGAAACCAGCACGGCACTCCTGCGGCGCCTGAGCCGTGCACGGGCCGCCAGCATCAAGGACTATCTGGTAGACAACGCAGGGCTGGCTGCGGACAGGGTGTACCTGCTCGATACCGGCATCACCCAGACTGTCCAGGACGGTGGCGTCCCAACGGTGCTGCATCTGGAGGCGGAATGAGAACAATCGGGCGTCATTGGAAGGTGGTCGTCCTGTTCGCGGCCAGCTTGGCGAGTTCAATAGCCGGCGCAGACACCCTCCGCTGTGGAAGCAACCTGATCAACACAGGCGACCGCACCTTTGAGGTCGAGCGTAAATGTGGCCAACCTGTTCAGCGTGATCTGGTGGGCTACACACTGGGCCCAAACCAACGCCGGGAAATGATGCGCGAGGAATGGGTATACGGCCCCGACAATGGGGTATTCAACATCCTCACATTCGAGGGAAACCGACTGGTACGGATCGAAACCAGCCGAGCTAATTGATCAGGGAGTCACCATGCAAAAAAGTGCCGTACTGGCTGCGCTTACCATCACGTTCTGTACGCTACATGCCCAGGCCTCCTCGACCTTTCGTTGCGGAAGCAACCTGGTAAGCCTGCGAGCCTCGACAGCCGAAGTACAAGCCAAGTGCGGTGAGCCCACCAGCCGTGCACCGACCGGGTATAAGGAGCTGGTCGACGAATACGGTTTTCGTCAGGAGGTGCAAATTGAAGAGTGGACCTATGGCCCCACTAATGGCATGTACCATTTTCTGCGCTTCGAGGGTAACCGCCTCAGCAACATCGATAGCGAACGAGGCTGACCGGCAAAAAAAGAAACCCGCTGCAAGCAGCGGGTTCCAGTGTTACCTGACCCGTTAGTCGACCGCTTTCAGACCGTCTGCAGAAACGTCTTTGACGCCTTCGATCGTCTTGGCCTTGTCGATCGCCATCTCACGCTGTGCTTCGGTGGCCACAGTACCTGACAGCGAAACCACGCCGTTGTTGGTTTCGACTTCAATCTCCATGCCTGGAGTCGAGTCGCCAGCAAGCAGAGCAGATTTAACTTTGGTGGTGATCCAGGTGTCAGACATCGCCTCGCCCGCTTCGTCTGCGGTGTGCTCAGCGGCGTCCATAGTGTCGCTGGCAGCCAACATCATTGGTTGGGCCTCGTCAAATACAGGCGTGGTGTCGGCGAACGCAGCCCCTGCCAGGGGCAAGCTCAAGGCAGTCGCAATGGTGGCAGCAGTAATAGAGGTCTGGATCTTGTTCATGAGTGGCACTCCTGTTTCTCATAGTGACTGCGGTATGTCTCCGCAGATTCACCTAATAGACCGCAAGCTACGTGCCAAGCTTCAATTTTATAAATACCCTTAATATTCAATCACATAAGACTTAGTAGTGCCGCTCTGCCACTAGCACTCTGCATGTTTCGATCAAGCGAAGCGTGCAGACTGCAATACGCTCAATGCGAGCAACCTTTTGAGCGGCATTTCGCCACCGCAAAAAAAAAGAGCCCCGAGGGGCTCTTCTTGTCACTGGGATGCTTTATGCGCCGGATGCTTCGGCAGCAGCCACATCCTTGATCGACAGCTTAATACGGCCGCGGTTGTCGACGTCCAGCACCAGAACCTTCACTTCCTGGCCTTCCTTGAGCACATCGGTAACCTTCTCGACGCGCTGATCGCTCAGCATTGAGATATGCACCAGGCCATCCTTGCCCGGCAAGATGTTGACGAAGGCACCGAAATCGACGATTCGCTCAACCTTGCCAACGTAGATCTTGCCGATCTCGGCCTCAGCGGTGATCCCGAGAACGCGCTGCTTGGCAGCCTCTGCTGCCTCCTTGGTTTCGCCGAAGATCTTGATCGAACCGTCGTCTTCGATGTCGATCGAGGCTTTGGTCTCTTCGCAGATGCTGCGAATGGTCGCGCCACCCTTGCCGATAACGTCGCGGATCTTGTCTTGGTCGATCTTCATCGCAATCATGGTCGGCGCGTTGGCCGACAGCTCGGTACGCGACTGACCGATGACCTGGTTCATCTGGCCAAGAATGTTCAGACGCGCTTCAAGCGCCTGACCCAGCGCGATCTCCATGATCTCTTCGGTGATGCCCTGGATCTTGATATCCATCTGCAGCGCGGTCACGCCCTTAGCGGTACCGGCCACCTTGAAGTCCATGTCACCCAGGTGATCTTCGTCACCCAGAATGTCGGTCAGAACCGCGAACTTTTCGCCTTCCTTCACCAGACCCATGGCGATACCGGCCACCGGAGCCTTCATCGGCACACCGGCGTCCATCAGCGCGAGCGAAGCACCGCAGACCGAGGCCATGGAGCTGGAACCGTTGGACTCAGTGATCTCCGAAACCACGCGAATGGTGTACGGGAACTCATCAGCGCTCGGCAGCATGGCCGCGACCGAACGGCGAGCCAGACGGCCGTGACCGATTTCACGGCGACCGGTAGCGCCCATGCGGCCACACTCGCCCACCGAGTACGGAGGGAAGTTGTAGTGCAGCATGAAGGGATCTTTCTTCTCGCCTTCAAGGGTGTCCAGCAGCTGCGCGTCACGGGCAGTGCCGAGGGTGGCCACGACCAGCGCCTGGGTTTCGCCACGGGTGAACAGTGCCGAGCCGTGGGTCTTGTCGAGTACTCCGACTTCGATGTTCAGACCGCGCACAGTGCGGGTGTCACGACCATCGATACGCGGCTTGCCGTTTACGATGTTCTCGCGAACGGTGCGGTATTCGATTTCACCGAAGGCTTCTTTGACTTCGCCGGCGGACGGCTGGCCTTCCTCACCAGAGAACTTGGCAACGACCTGATCTTTCAGCTCACCCAGGCGCGCGTAGCGGTCCTGCTTGATGGTGATGGTGTACGCCTGCGAGATCGCCTCGCCGAATTCGCTGCGAATGGCATTGAGCAGCTGAGTATTTTCAGCCTTTGGCTGCCAATCCCAGGTCGGCTTGCCCGCTTCGGCTGCCAACTCGGTAACGGCCTGCACTACGGCCTGGAACTCGTCGTGGGCAAAGAGCACCGCGCCCAGCATCTGGTCTTCGGTCAGCTCTTTGGCTTCCGACTCGACCATCAGTACGGCATCTTTGGTACCGGCAACGACCATATCCAGGCTCGAGGCCTTGAGCTGCTCGTAGGTCGGATTCAGCAGGTAGCCGGTTTCCGGGTGGAAGGCGACGCGAGCAGCGCCGATCGGACCGTTGAACGGAATGCCGGAAATCGCCAGCGCAGCCGAAGTACCGATCATCGCAGCGATGTCCGGATCAGTCTTCTTGCTGGTCGAAACGACAGTACAGATCACCTGGACTTCGTTCTGGAAGCCTTCGGGAAACAGCGGACGGATCGGTCGGTCGATCAGGCGCGAGGTCAGGGTTTCCTTTTCGGAAGGACGCGCTTCACGCTTGAAGAAACCGCCGGGAATCTTGCCGGCCGCGTAGGTTTTTTCTTGGTAGTGAACCGAGAGCGGGAAAAAGCCCTTGCTCGGGTCTGCAGTTTTAGCGCCAGTGACGGCAACCAGCACGGTCACGTCGTCATCAACGGTGACCAGTACGGCGCCGCTGGCTTGACGGGCGATACGGCCAGTCTCGAGAGTTACGGTCGATTGACCGAATTGAAATTTCTTGATTACCGGGTTCACGGTGGTTCCTTCTCTATGTTGCCTTGGGGGAAACGTTCTCACATTCCCGCGGGCATGGCCTCGCGCGGGATCTGTCACTCAAATCTTTGGGCAGTGGTGGGAGTCGTCCCTCCCGCTGTCCGAAACGCGCTCTTCTGAAAGGCAAAAGCTGGAAGCAGGGAAAACCCCACTTCCAGCTTTGGCATTCAGCTTCGCACAAGCATCGCTTAGCGACGCAGACCCAGACGACCGATCAGGGTGCTGTAACGAGTAGTGTCCTTGCCCTTCAGGTAATCCAGCAGCTTACGACGCTGGTTAACCATACGGATCAGACCACGACGCGAGTGGTGATCTTTGCCGTTGGCCTTGAAGTGACCTTGCAGCTTGTTGATGTTGGTGGTCAGCAGGGCAACCTGCACTTCCGGCGAACCGGTATCACCTTCAGCTTGCTGGTACTCGCTAACGATCTGAGCTTTTTCTTCAACGCTAAGTGCCATGATGGGCTCCTTCTATGAACAGGCCGGGATAAACCCGTGTTTTAAAAGAGGTGTGACCGTGCCTGCCAACAGCCATCCTCGTACGTAGCACACCGTCACGGTGCACCACGAATCGGTCATTCCGACCGAACCAGTCGACGCGGCGCAATACGCCCGTCTTCGCTCACCTCACCGATACCGATGAAGCGCCCATTGTGATCCTGCACTCGCACCATGCCGAACTTCGGCGCCTCCGGCGCACGTACCGGCTGACCATGCAGCCAATAAAAGGAGCTGTGCTCGGAAAACTGCAGCAGCGGCCAGTGTTCAAGACCGCTATCGACCGGTTTCAGGAAAGCGTCTACTGCCTCTGCCCCGCCTTCGGCGTGAACCCGCTCCAGCTCTTCAAGACTGACCGTCTGGCTGAGATCGAATGGCCCAGCTTGAGTTCTACGCAGTTCGGCGACGTGCGCACCACAACCCAGCGCATGCCCGATATCCTCGACCAACGTCCGGATATAGGTACCTTTGCTACAGGCAACCGCCAATCGCGCACGGTCATCTTCAAGCGACAGCAAATCCAAGCGCGCAATGGTAACAGAACGCGGCTCGCGCTCCACTACCTCTCCAGCTCGCGCCAGCTTATACAGCGGCTGGCCATCGCGTTTGAGTGCCGAATACATCGGCGGCACTTGCTGCAGATTACCGCGAAACTGCGGCAAAAGCGCCTCTAGCTGCGCTTGGCTGACGGCGACCGGCTTGCGCTCGATCACCTCACCCTCGGCGTCAGCGGTAGTCGTCGTAACGCCCAGCTGAGCGACAGTTTCGTAGCCCTTGTCAGCGTCGAGCAGATACTGCGAAAACTTGGTCGCCTCACCAAAACACAACGGCAGCACGCCAGTCGCCAACGGATCGAGACTACCGGTATGCCCGGCCTTCTCGGCGTTGAGCAACCAGCGAACCTTCTGCAAGGCGGCGTTCGAAGTGAAACCACGAGGTTTATCGAGAAGAATCATGCCGCTGACGGCGCGGCGGATGCGTTTTACCTGGGCCAAACCTTACTCTCCAAGATCGTCGCTGTGCTTGCGGTCTTCCGCTACCGCTCGCTCGATGAGCGACGTCAATTCGACGCCACGACGCACGCTGGCGTCATAGTTGAAATGCAACTGGGGCACGGTCCGAAGCTTCATCGCCTTGCCCAGCTGCATTCGCAGGAAACCGCTAGCATCGTTGAGAATCCGGAGATTACCCTTGACCGCATCTTCATCGTCATCCTTGCCCATGACCGTGATGAAAATCTTGGCATGGGACAGGTCACGACTGACCTCGACTGCCGTGATGGTTATCAGACCCAGACGGGGATCCTTAACTTCACGCTGGATGAGCTGCGCCAACTCGCGCTGCATCTGATCGCCAATACGCTGGGTACGGCTGAATTCTTTGGCCATAAAATCTGCCTTGAGCAGCAAGCTGCTAACCTAAAAAAACGTCGTGCTGCAAAGGCAAACGGCAAGCTTCCCGGATCTCTCCTGAAAGCTTGCCGCCGATTTGCCTAACAGCTGCTGTTAGAGCGAACGCGCCACTTCGACTTTCTCGAACACTTCGATCTTGTCGCCAGCTTTGACGTCGTTATAACTCTTCACCGCGATACCGCACTCCATGCCGGCACGCACTTCCGCAACGTCGTCCTTGAAGCGACGCAGGGATTCCAGCTCGCCTTCGAAGATGACCACATCGTCGCGCAGGACGCGGATCGGGCGATTGCGGTGCACCATGCCTTCGATGACCATGCAACCAGCCACGGCACCAAACTTCGGGGAGCGGAACACGTCCCGAACCTCTGCGATACCGAGAATGTTCTCGCGAACATCGCTGCCCAGCATGCCGGTCAGGGCCTTTTTGACGTCTTCTATGATGTCGTAGATAACGTTGTAGTAACGCAGATCCAGACCTTCCTGTTCGACGATCTTGCGCGCACCGGCGTCGGCACGCACGTTGAAGCCGAACAGCACGGCGTTGGAAGCCAGCGCAAGGTTGGCATCGCTCTCGGTGATACCACCGACACCGCCGCCGATGACGCGCACCTGCACCTCATCGTTACCCAAACCACTGAGCGAGCCCTGTAGCGCTTCCAGCGAACCGCGGACGTCGGATTTGAGGACGATGTTCAGCGTCTTCTTCTCTTCCTGCCCCATGTTCTCAAAGATATTTTCCAGCTTACCGGCATGCGCACGGGCCAGCTTCACTTCGCGGAACTTACCCTGACGGAACAAGGCCACTTCCCGCGCCTTCTTCTCGTCAGTCAGCACGCTGAGCTCGTCGCCCGCGTCCGGCGTACCATCGAGGCCGAGAATCTCGACAGGGATCGACGGCCCGGCTTCTTTGATCGACTTGCCATTCTCGTCAAGCATGGCGCGGATGCGACCGTAATTGGAGCCAACCAACACCATGTCGCCTTGACGCAAGGTGCCATCCTGAACCAGGACCGTTGCCACCGGTCCACGCCCCTTATCGAGACGCGATTCAACCACAACGCCGCGCCCTGGGGCGGACGGAGTTGCCTTGAGTTCGAGAACCTCAGCTTGCAGCAACACCGCTTCGAGCAGGTCGTCAACGCCGGTACCCATTTTCGCGGATACCGATACGAACGGGGTGTCGCCGCCCCACTCTTCGGAAGTAACGCCGTGCGCTGACAGCTCGCTCCGGATGCGGTCCAGATCAGCCCCCGGCTTATCGATCTTGTTCACTGCAACGACCAGCGGGACACCTGCAGCGCTGGCGTGCTGCACAGCCTCAATGGTCTGCGGCATCACGCCATCGTCGGCCGCGACTACCAGGATGACGATATCGGTAGCCTGAGCACCACGGGCACGCATTGCGGTAAACGCGGCGTGGCCAGGGGTGTCAAGGAAGGTGACCATGCCGCGATCCGTTTCCACATGGTAGGCACCGATGTGCTGCGTGATACCGCCCGCTTCGCCAGCAGCCACCTTGGCGCGACGAATGTAGTCGAGCAGCGACGTCTTACCGTGGTCGACGTGACCCATAACGGTCACAACCGGAGCACGTGTAATCGCCTCACCTTCGAATTTCAACAGCTCAGCCAGCTGCTCTTCAAGCGCGTTGTCGCTGACCAGCTTGACCTTGTGGCCGAGCTCTTCTGCGATCAGCTGTGCGGTTTCCTGATCAAGCACCTGATTGATGGTCACCGGGGTGCCCATCTTGAACATGAACTTGATGACTTCGGCGGCCTTGACCGACATCTGCTGCGCCAAATCGCCAACAGTGATGGTTTCACCAATGGCGACTTCACGAATGACCGGGCCGGTCGGGCTCTGGAAGCCATGCGCGTTGCGCTTCTTCAGCTTCGATTTGCCACGCCCACCGCGACGGAAGCCGTCAGCGTCGTCTTCGCCACTACGCGCAGTACGCGACAGCGGCGCCTTTGCTTTCAACGAAGGACGATGTTGAGCCTGCTTGCGATCACGACGCTCGTCGTCTTCACTACGAGCCTTATCGGGACGACGCGGCTCATCCTTCTTGCGCTCATCGACCGGAGGAGCGACGGGCGCGACCGGGGCGGGTTCAGCTGCTACAGCTGCGACCGGTTCTGCAGCTGGAGCTACTGGCGTTCCAGTCTTGGAAGACTCAGCCTGACGGCGCGCTTCTTCCTCGGCCCGCTGCCGTGCTTCTTCTGCCGCCTTTTGACGAGCAGCTTCCTCGGCGGCGCGCTGCTCTTCGAGCTCGCGCTGCTTCTCAGCTTCGATCTCATCAGGGCTGCGCTTGACGAAGGTTTTCTTCTTGCGCACTTCAACGCTGATGGTCTTGCTGTTACTCACTTTCAACTTGGTCGTGGTCTTGCGCTGCAAGGTAATCTTGCTTGGCTCGGCCACTTTGGCCCCATGGCTGCTCTTGAGGTGCGCCAACAGGGCTTGCTTTTCGTTATCGGTCACTACTTGCTCGGCGCTGGTGTGCGACAGTCCTGCCTCACGCATCTGCTGTAGCAGTCGCTCGACCGGTGTGTCGACCACCTGGGCCAGTTCTTTCACCGTGACTTGCGTCATGCATCTCTCTCCTCAGGCCGCTAATTACTTACTCGAACCAATGGGCTCGGGCGGCCATGATCAGCTTGCCGGCACGCTCTTGATCTATGCCGTCTATGTCGAGCAGGTCGTCAATCGACTGCTCGGCCAGGTCTTCGCGGGTGATAACACCTCGCATTGCCAACTCGACCGCCAGTGTCTTGTCCATGCCTTCCAACGCGAGCAAATCCTCGGCTGGCTGGGCGTCTGCCAGTTTTTCTTCCGTTGCGATCGCTTTAGTCAGTAAACGATCTTTAGCGCGGGTTCTCAGCTCATTGACGATATCTTCGTCGAAGCCTTCAATGCCGAGCATTTCCTCCATTGGAACGTAGGCGATCTCTTCGAGCGAAGTGAAACCTTCCTCGACCAGTACTTGTGCCAGCTCTTCATCGACGTCCAGCTCTTCGATGAAGTTACGCAGAATGTCGCCGGTTTCTTCTTGCTGCTTGCTCTGGATGTCAGCCTCGGTCATTACATTCAGCGTCCAGCCGGTCAATTGACTGGCGAGGCGAACGTTCTGACCACCACGACCGATGGCTTGAGCCAAGTTGTCTTCGCCAACCGCGATATCCATGGCGTGCGCATCTTCGTCGACGATGATGGCAGCCACTTCAGCCGGGGCCATTGCATTGATGACGAATTGCGCAGGGTTCTCGTCCCACAGCACGATGTCGACACGCTCACCGCCAATTTCCCCAGAGACGGCCTGTACGCGCGAACCGCGCATACCAATACAGGCGCCCTGCGGATCGATCCGCTTGTCTTTCGAGCGCACTGCGATCTTGGCGCGAGAGCCCGGATCACGTGAAGCGGCCATCACCTCGATCAGGCCTTCCGCAATTTCTGGCACTTCAATGCGGAAAAGCTCGATGAGCATCTGCGGCGCCGTACGCGAAAGAATCAACTGCGGCCCGCGGTTCTCGGTGCGAATTTCTTTGAGCAGCGCACGCACTCGGGCACCAACGCGGAAGGTTTCGCGAGCGATGATATCTTCCCGAGCCAGCAGTGCTTCGGCATTGTTACCCAGATCAACGATCACGCTGTCACGGGTCACTTTCTTCACAGTGCCGGAAATGATCTCGCCGAGCCGATCGCGATAAGCTTCGACGACCTGGGCGCGCTCAGCCTCGCGGACTTTCTGCACGATGACTTGCTTGGCGGTCTGAGCCGCGATCCGACCAAACTCAATGGAGTCGATCTTTTCTTCGAGCACATCACCAACCTTGGCGTTGGCTTCTTGTGCCTGCTTCATGTCAGTGGTCAGCTGATGGGCCGGATCGTCGAAATCCTCTTCCTCAACCACTGTCCAGCGGCGGAAGGTTTCATAGCTACCGTTCTGCCGATTAATCTCGACCCGCAGGTCAACTTCATCTTCGAAGCGCTTCTTGGTAGCAGTGGCCAGAGCCAGCTCCAACGCTTCGAAGATCACACTGGCCGGTACGCCTTTTTCGTTGGATACCGACTCCACAACCAGCAGTACTTCTTTGCTCATCGTACGCCTCGCCTATCGCAATCCATTGGGGTCCGCGGGATCCGCGATTCACTCAAAACGGGGAATTATGTTGGCCTTGTCGATCATATCGATTGGCAGCAGATATTCGTGATCGTCGACCAGCACCACCACATCCTGTGCCTCGATCCCGCGCAAAAGACCTTGGAAATTGCGCCGACCCTCGAAGGGCGAGCGCAGCTTTATTTTGACCTGTTCGCCGACGTGCGCCTTGTACTGCTCAAGTGTGAACAGCGGCCGATCCATACCAGGTGAAGACACTTCAAGTGTGTAATCGGAGCTGATCGGGTCTTCAACGTCGAGCACACCACTCAGTTGACGGCTAACCTTTTCGCAGTCATCGACAAGTATCCCGTTGGGCTTATCGATATAGACGCGCAACAGAGAATGCCGGCCCTGTGAAATGAATTCGATGCCCCAGCATTGATAGCCGAGGGCCTCTACCACTGGGGCCAACAAGGCCTGCAACTGTTCTAGCTTGCTCGACATCGAAGTCCCTCGTGCATGCCGTACAAATGAAAAATGGGCGAAACGCCCATCCATGATGATCGCCTGTAAATGCCGGCGACCTGGCTTGAAGCTAATAAAAAGCCCCTTAACAGGGGCTTTTCATCAACTGGTTGCGGGGGCTGGATTTGAACCAACGACCTTCGGGTTATGAGCCCGACGAGCTACCAGACTGCTCCACCCCGCGTCAAACTGGGCACGAATTATACGACCGCACCAAAACCAGGTCAACCTAAACACTAAAAACAAGAAAGCCCGCATCTGCGGGCCTGCTTGTTTGGTACCGAGGAGGGGACTCGAACCCCTACAGCCTATGGCCACTACCACCTCAAGGTAGCGTGTCTACCAATTCCACCACCTCGGCAAAAACCTTAATCCTGCTCCTGCAGCTGAGGCACTTCATCTGCAACAGGCGCGGAAGGAGCACTTTCCAGAACAGGCACATCCTCCACCACCGGCTTGCTCGCCGGAACCTCCAGCACTGCCGGATCCGGCAGGCCTGCACCGGAGACCTGGTCAGCCTGACGCGTTGCAAAAAACGCCAACCCCAAGCTTGTAGCGAAAAAAACGCAGGCGAGTATAGCAGTAAAACGACTTAGAAAGGTAGAAGAACCTTGGCTTCCGAATACAGTTGCCGAAGCACCCGAACCAAAGGACGCACCTGCGTCAGCCCCTTTACCTTGCTGCAGCAACACCAACGCAACCACGCCAATGGCAACCAGCAGATGCACCACAATCACAACAGTCTGCAACATCTGATCAGCTCCCTGCGACACGACAGATCGCACCGAAATCATTCGCTTTCAGAGAGGCGCCACCGATAAGCCCCCCATCGATATCCGGCATGCCAAAAAGCTCAGCAGCATTTTCCGCCTTTACACTACCTCCGTACAGGAGCCGCACGCCTTGGGCGATACGTTGATCCTCACGGGACAGCTGCTCTCGAATAGCCGAATGCACTTCCTGAGCCTGTTGCGGCGTCGCCGTCAGCCCGGTACCTATCGCCCAGACCGGCTCGTACGCCACAACCGCCCTCTCAAAAGCGGAAACCCCAGAATCAGCTAAAATGCACGCCAGCTGACGCTCAACCACTTCGAGAGTCTGCCCAGCTTGACGCTGCTCTAGCGTTTCGCCCAGACACAGCACCGGCCTCATACCACACGCCAATGCTGCTGCAAACTTTTTGCTTACCACCTCGTCACTTTCGCCCAAAATCAGGCGCCGCTCAGAGTGGCCAACCAACACCCAATTGGAACCCGCGTCAGCCAGCTGAGAGGCTGACTCCTCGCCCGTCAGCGCACCAAAGCCAGCATCCACCGCACAATCTTGAGCACCTACGGCGATTGCCTCGTCTTCCAGGCCGCTCACAACCTGCACCAGATGCAGAGTCGTCGGAAACACCACCACCTCGACCACTTCAGGAATGTCCTGCTGGCGAAGCGCCTCGATCAGCTCTGCGACGCTGGCGCGGGTACCGTTCATTTTCCAGTTACCAGCTACCAATGGGCGACGCATGCTTTACCTCGTCGGTCAAAGTGGGCGCAGATGGTACTCAACGAAAACACCTCTGGCAAGCGGCAATCACGCACAAACTTGCGTTACGGCGTTCGCCAGCTCCTCAGCGTAACAGCGAACCTGACTTTCATCATCGCCTTCGACCATCACCCGCACCAAAGGCTCGGTCCCGGACTTACGCAACAGCACGCGCCCCCGCCCTGCCATTCGTTCGGTAACACTGTCACAGACCGCCTGAACCTGAGGATGTGCAATCGGATCCATATCACCGCGGAACCGAACGTTTATCAACACCTGAGGGCACTTACTCCAAGCCAGACGCTCCTGTGCCAGGCTGCGCCCGCGACGTTTCAAAGCGAGCACAACCTGGAGCGCGGCGATAATGGCATCACCCGTGGTGGCATGCTGCGCGCAGACAATGTGACCTGAATTTTCGCCACCGAGCACCCAGTCGCGCTCGAGCATTTCCGCCATCACATAACGATCCCCGACTTTAGCGCGAACGAAGGGGATATCACGCACCTTGAGCGCCAGCTCCAAACCAAGGTTGCTCATCAACGTCCCTACAACACCTCCTACCAGGCGGTCGCGGTCCTGCAGGTCCGTGGCAATGATGTAAAGCAGCTCATCACCATCTACTTGGGCCCCGGTATGATCGACCATCATCACGCGGTCGCCGTCACCATCGAAGGCGATACCAAGGTCTGCGCCCTGCTCGACGACCGCCCTCTGTAGGTGCGCTACATGAGTGGACCCCACATCAGCGTTGATATTCAACCCATCTGGCTGAGCAGCGATAACCACCACTTCGGCACCAAGTTCTCGGAAGACACTAGGCGCCACCTTGTAAGTAGCGCCGTGAGCGCAATCGAGCACGATCTTCATACCGCTGAAATCGGTACTGGTCGGCACGCTGCTTTTACAGAACTCGATATAGCGCCCCGCTGCATCGTTTATCCGCGAAGCTTTACCGAGCTGCACCGAATCCACCACCGTCATCGGCGTGTCGAGCAGCTCCTCGATCATCAGCTCGACTTCATCAGGCAGTTTCGTTCCGCGCCCGGAGAAGAACTTGATCCCATTATCGTGATGGGGATTATGCGAGGCACTAATTACGATGCCGGCGTCGGCATGGAAGGTGCGCGTCAGATATGCAACTGCCGGGGTAGGCATGGGCCCTAGCAGCAATACATCGGCGCCTGCGGCAGACAGCCCAGCCTGCAACGCCGACTCGAACATGTAACCAGATATCCGCGTGTCTTTGCCGATCAGAATGCGACATTTCCCGTGCTTACGAAATGCCATACCCGCCGCCCAACCAAGCCTCAGCATAAATTCCGGCGTGATCGGAAATTGGCCGACACGACCCCGAATTCCATCGGTGCCGAAGTACTTTCTACCCATGAATTAATCCCTACTCTGCCGCTTGCACTGCGGCAATCATTCGAATCACATCAACCGTTTCGGCCACGTCATGCACCCGGAGGATGCCCGCACCCTTCACAACAGCGAGCGCTGCAAGCGCCAAACTTCCATATAGACGGTGCGCCACGTCGCGCTGCAAAACCTGGCCGACCATGCTCTTGCGGGAAACGCCAACAAGCAACGGCCGCCCCAACACATGGAGCTGTTCCAGTCTGTTGAACAGGTGCAGATTATGAGAGAGGGTCTTAGCGAAGCCGAACCCCGGATCGAGCACAATCCGGTCATCAGGGATGCCTGCAGCCAAGCAAAGCTCCATACGCCCACGCAAGAAGCTCACGACCTCACTGGTGACATCGTCATAGCGAGGATCGTTCTGCATATCACCAGGCTCACCCCGCATATGCATCAGGCACACCGGTAGCCCGCTGTATGCTGCCGCATCCAGGGCCCCATCACGAGACAACGAACGGACATCATTGATTAAACCCGCACCAAGTCGGGCCGTCTCGCGAATCACGGCAGGCGTCGAGGTGTCCACCGAAATAATCACGTCAAGCTCACGGGCAATCGCCTCTACCACAGGCGCAACACGCTCAAGCTCTTCCATTGGCGAAACAATGCCCGCACCCGGGCGAGTCGACTCCCCGCCTACGTCGATCAACGTCGCACCCGCCGTCACCATTGCGGCGGCGTGCCGCAACGCAGCATCGACACCAGCATGCTGGCCGCCATCGGAGAACGAATCGGGCGTAACGTTCAGAATACCCATGACATGCGGGCGCGATAAATCAAGAACCCGGCTGCCACAGGACAGCCGGGCCGAGTACGGCTTTTCACTCATCTAACTCAGCCTTAGCTTAGTGCTCGCCAGCTGGGCCACCAATCGGTGTCTGTGGGCGACCGCCTTCAGGCTGAACGGGCGTTCCGGTTGGCCCGGAGCCGTCCTGCCAGTCACGAGGCTCGCGCGGAGTACGGCCAGCCATGATGTCATCAATCTGGTCAGCGTCGATGGTCTCGTACTTCATCAGCGTCTCAGCCATCACATCAAGCTTGTCACGGTTGTCGGCGAGAATCTGTTTCGCAGTGCCATAGCATTGATCAATGATGCTACGAACCTCGAGATCGATTAGCTTCGCAGTGTCACCGGACACATTGGTGTGCTGGCTACCCGCGCTGCGCCCCAAAAACACTTCGCCTTCTTCCTCGGCGTACATCAGCGGGCCCAGCTTTTCGGACAAACCCCACTTGGTTACCATGTTACGAGCCAGTTGGGTAGCACGCATGATGTCATTCGACGCGCCGGTGGTAACGCCCTCGAAGCCAAGCGTCATTTCCTCTGCGATACGACCGCCAAACAGGGAGCAAATCTGGCTGATCAAGGCGCGCTTGGAAAGACTGTAGCGGTCTTCCTCAGGGAGGAACATCGTTACACCCAAAGCCCTGCCGCGCGGAATGATCGACACCTTGTAGACCGGATCGTGCTCCGGAACGACGCGCCCCACGATGGCATGCCCCGCCTCGTGGTAGGCCGTGTTGAGTCGCTCTTTCTCGGACATGACCATGGACTTGCGCTCGGCGCCCATCATGATCTTGTCCTTGGCCAATTCAAATTCCTTCATTTCCACCACACGCTTGCCGGCGCGTGCAGCAAACAATGAGGCTTCGTTAACCAGATTGGCCAGGTCGGCACCGGAAAATCCTGGCGTTCCACGTGCGATCAAAGCGGGCTCAACGGTGTCTCCAAGCGGAACCTTGCGCATATGTACTTTCAGGATCTGTTCGCGACCACGAATATCGGGCAGTCCAACAACCACCTGCCGATCGAAACGGCCGGGACGAAGCAGGGCAGGATCAAGGACATCCGGGCGGTTAGTGGCAGCAATGACGATGATGCCGTCATTCATTTCGAAACCGTCCATTTCGACCAGCAACTGGTTCAGCGTTTGCTCCCGCTCGTCGTGACCGCCACCAAGACCTGCACCGCGATGACGTCCAACGGCGTCAATCTCGTCGATGAAAATGATACACGGAGCATGCTTCTTGGCCTGCTCAAACATGTCGCGCACACGGCTGGCACCCACACCGACGAACATCTCAACGAAATCGGAACCGGAGATCGTAAAGAATGGAACCTTGGCCTCACCTGCAACCGCTTTAGCCAACAGCGTCTTACCAGTACCCGGTGAACCGACCATCAGCACGCCGCGTGGAATACGCCCCCCAAGCCGTTGAAACTTGCCTGGATCACGAAGGAACTCGACCAACTCGGTAACTTCTTCCTTGGCCTCGTCACACCCCGCAACATCCGCGAACGTCGTCTTGACCTGATCTTCAGACAGCAGCCGAGCCTTGCTCTTGCCAAAGCTCATGGGGCCGCCCTTGCCGCCCGCGCCGCCTTGCATCTGACGCATGAAGAACATGAAGACCGCAATGATCACCAGAATCGGGAAGCTCGCTACCAACAGCTGCGTCCAGATGCTCTGCTGCTCAGGCTGCTTGCCTTCGATCACCACATCATTGTTGATCAAGTCACCGATCAGACCATTGTCCTGAATCGCTGGTCGGATCGTCTTGAAGGTCTCACCGTCACTGCGCTTGCCGGTAATGACGAAACCGTCGACGGTCACGCGCTCGACCTGGCCTTCTTTCACCTGCTCGATGAAGTCAGAATAGTTGAGCGTCTGCGGCTCAGTGGGGCTGGAAAAGTTGTTCATCACCGTCACCAGGACAGCGGCAATGATCAACCACAAAATCAGGTTTTTTGCCATGTCGTTCAATTCACTACCCTCTAGAGCAGGCGTATTGTCGGGAGCCTGCATGACGGCCGATGGTTCGCTTTCGACCTAACTTACTACACAACGTCGCTGAACGCGCAGCTTGGTCTGTAACCCGATATGAAACATCCTAGACCGTAAATCCGGCGCCGGCACCGGTCGGCTCGTTTAATCACATGCCCGTTATGACCGCGGAAGATCCATCTCGTTGCCATCGCCTCGATAGCCACGCGCCAGTAGATACTGTTCGCGCGACCGATCCCTTGAAGACAGGGGTTTGCGCATCTGCACCTTGTCGAAACTCTGCCGTACATTCTTGAGGTAGGCATCAAAACCGTCCCCCTGGAAAATCTTTATCAGAAAATCGCCACCCGGCCGCAGCACGCGCATTGCAAGATCAAGCGCCAACTCGCACAAAAACATTGCGCGCGCCTGGTCTGCTACCTTCACCCCACTCATATTGGGGGCCATATCGGAAATCACAAGGTCCACTTGAGTGTCGCCGATGGCCTGGAGGATTTCGGAGAACACATCTTCTTCAGTGAAGTCTCCGAGCACAAAGGTCACATCAGCGATGCTGTCCATGGGGAGGATGTCCGACGCAATCAGCCGCCCGCGATCCCCAATCACGCGGCTGGTGACCTGCGACCAGCCGCCCGGAGCGGCGCCAAGATCGACCACCGTCATGCCAGGACGCAATATCCGATCCTTCTCCTGTATTTCGAGAAGCTTGTAGCTAGCACGAGAACGATAGCCGTCGCGCTGCGCCATCTTTACATAGGGATCGTCGAAATGTTCTTTCAGCCAACGCGGGCTGGTCTTGGAGCGTGCCAAGCTGTTACCTCATCTGTGCGGCTCAGAGCGTGTCAGTTACACTAGCCGCCATTTTCAGGGTTCTGACGCAAGGGTCGAATTATGCCGCTCACTAACGAGCAGAAGAAACAGTACAAATCCATCGGCCATCATCTCAAGCCAGTGTTGATCGTATCGGAGAACGGCTTGACCGATGGCGTTCAGGCTGAGCTGGAGCGTGCCTTGAATGATCACGAACTGATCAAAGTGCAGCTGCGAATCACTGAGCGCGATGATCGGCGCGCGATTACCGAGGAATTATGCAAGGTTGGCGGTTGCGAACTGGTTCAGTCCATCGGCAAGATGGCTCTGATCTACCGCAAGAACCCCAATGTGAACAAGCAACTGTCCAACGTACATCGTTTTCAGAGCTGAGCCATTCTTCGGCCGCCTTACTCCTGCTAGCGCTCCCGTCCGGGAGCGACTTGCAGCACCAGGATCAACCCGCACAACCCCATCGCCAGATAACTGAACACCAACCAGTACGGTGATTCGATAATGCCGGCGCGCGCCGCAAAATGGCTCCCTGCAAGTAGCAGTACAGCCAACAACACCTGCCCTCGCGGATCACGCCAAAGACTGCGAAGTCCGCAGAGCTGGATCAGCACCAGCGCTTGAAGCAGCACACAGAACGCAGCGAAGCCCACCAGCAAAGGCTGCAGGCTGCCCGCGATTTCCTCGATCAGCAGCGGCGCCAGGCCAATCTTGGCCAGCGCCGGCAGCATTACGAACTGCAGAAGCCATAACCCGCCGACCCAGAATGTCTGAGCCAGCAGCCAGCTGATCGCACCGGCGCGCATTGGTCGACTCTCAGAGATGGCGAACCTCGACAATCTCAAACTCGACCAACCCACCCGGAGTCTTCACCACAGCGACGTCACCCTCCACCTTGCCAATCAGAGCGCGTGCTATAGGCGAGCCTACCGAAATCTTGCCCAGCTTGATCTCCGCCTCGTCTTCACCCACGATCTGGTAGGTGACACGCTCGTCGGTCTCGACATTGGCAATCTCAACGGTCGTGCCGAATATCACTTTGCCGGTGTGCGGGATGCTGCTGACATCAATGACTTGGGCATTCTGCAGACGCCCCTCGATATCACGAATCCGCGCTTCGACCATGCCCTGCTGTTCGCGCGCGGCATGATACTCGGCGTTTTCCTTAAGATCCCCCAGTTCGCGCGCCACGCCGATGTCGTGACTGAGCTTGGGGCGAAGCACCTTGGTGAGATGGTGCAGCTCTTCTTCCAGGGCACGCGCACCCTGGACAGTCATTGGGTATTTGGTCATGCCTTGATTCCTGCATGGAGATCCTGCAAACGACGTACAGTCTTCTCGGGCCCGAACTTCAGCGCCTCACAAATCGCCTGCCCACCAGCCAAGGTCGTGGTGCAGCAGATCTTGTGCTGCAGAGCATTACGACGGATTGAATAGGAGTCGGCGATGGACTGACGCCCCTCGGTAGTATTGATGATCAGAGTGACCTCGTCATTCTTGATCATGTCGACAACGTGCGGGCGACCCTCAGTAACCTTGTTGACACGACGCACCGGCAATCCGGCAGCCTCGATCAACTTGGCGGTCCCAGCAGTTGCAACCACTTCAAAACCCAGTTCGACGAGGTCACGAGCGACCTGCGCAACGTGCGGCTTATCGTCGTCACGCACGCTGATGAAGGCGCATCCACTATTCGGCAGGATTTCACTCGCACCTAGCTGTGCCTTGGCAAAAGCTTCGGCGAAGCTGTCGCCGACACCCATCACCTCACCGGTGGATTTCATTTCGGGGCCGAGAATCGGATCGACACCCGGGAACTTGGCGAAGGGGAATACCGCTTCCTTGACACTATAGAAGTTCGGAATGATCTCTTCGGTCAAGCCAGCTTCCGCCAGTGTTTTGCCGGCCATGACGCGTGCGGCAATCATTGCTAACGACACGCCAATGCACTTTGATACAAAGGGAACGGTGCGTGACGCACGCGGGTTCACTTCGATCACGAAGATGTCTTCACCCTGAACGGCCATTTGCACGTTCATCAAGCCGACCACACCGAGCTCGAGGGCCATCTTTTTGACCTGATCCCGGATCTCGTCCTGGATATGCCGCGACAAAGAGTAAGGCGGCAAGGAACAGGCAGAGTCGCCCGAGTGTACGCCAGCCTGCTCGATGTGCTGCATGATCGCGCCGATAACCACGTGTTCGCCGTCGCACACCGCGTCGATATCAACTTCGATAGCGCAGTTAAGGAAGTGATCGAGCAGCACCGGACTGTCATTCGACACCTTCACCGCTTCGCGCATGTAGCGCTTGAGTTCTTCTTCCTGGTAGACAATTTCCATCGCCCTACCGCCGAGTACATAAGACGGACGCACCACCAGCGGATAACCGATCACTTTCGAGGCGGCGAGCGCCTCTTCTTCGCTACGGGCTGTAGCGTTTGGTGGCTGGCGCAGGTTCAGGCGCTCGACCATCTGCTGGAAGCGCTCGCGATCTTCGGCCCGGTCGATGGAGTCAGGACTGGTACCGATGATTGGCACACCCGCTTCTTCGAGAGCACGAGCCAGCTTCAGCGGAGTCTGACCGCCATACTGCACGATCACGCCCTTAGGCTGCTCAACACGGACGATTTCTAATACGTCTTCCAGGGTTACCGGCTCGAAGTACAGACGATCTGACGTGTCGTAGTCAGTGGAAACGGTCTCAGGGTTGCAATTGACCATGATGGTTTCATAGCCATCGTCACGCAGCGCCAGCGCCGCATGTACGCAACAGTAGTCGAACTCGATGCCCTGACCGATACGGTTCGGTCCGCCACCGAGAATCATGATCTTGTCGCGACTCGACGGATTGGCCTCGCACTCCTCCTCGTAGGTCGAGTACATGTAGGCTGTGTCGGTGGCGAATTCGGCGGCGCAGGTGTCGACGCGCTTGTAGACCGGCAGCACCTTGAGCTTATGGCGATGGGCCCGCAGGTTCTTTTCGGTCACGCCGAGCAGCTTGGCCAGCCGCGCGTCAGAGAAGCCCTTGCGCTTGAGCTTGTACATCACATCACGATCGATGCTGGACAAGCCCATGGTCTTGATCCGTTCCTCCTCCTTGATCAGATCCTCGATCTGCACCAGGAACCACTCATCGATCCGTGTCAGATCGAAGACTTCGGCAACCGACTTTCCAGCGCGGAAAGCGTCGGCCAGATACCAGATGCGATCTGCGCCCGGCACGGTAAGCTCGCGCTTGAGCGTGCCCTCGCTTTCCGGATCAGCCAGATCGAGCTTCGGATCGAAGCCGGATACACCCACCTCGAGACCGCGAAGTGCCTTCTGTACCGATTCCTGGAAGGTACGACCGATGGCCATGACCTCACCGACAGATTTCATCTGGGTGGTCAGACGCGCATCGGCCTTGGGGAATTTCTCAAACGCAAAACGTGGAATCTTCGTCACAACGTAATCGATGGCGGGCTCGAAGGACGCCGGAGTGCGACCGCCGGTGATGTCGTTCTGCAGCTCATCGAGGGTATAGCCCACAGCCAGCTTGGCCGCGATCTTGGCGATCGGGAAGCCGGTGGCCTTAGAAGCCAGCGCCGAGGAACGCGAAACACGCGGGTTCATCTCGATCACGACCATGCGGCCGGTATTCGGGCAGATACCGAACTGCACGTTGGAACCACCGGTTTCCACGCCGATCTCACGCAGCACCGCCAGGGATGCGTTACGGAGGATCTGATATTCCTTGTCCGTCAGAGTTTGCGCCGGGGCGACGGTGATGGAATCACCGGTGTGCACACCCATCGGATCGAAGTTTTCAATGGCGCAGACGATGATGCAGTTGTCCTTCTTGTCGCGGACTACCTCCATCTCGTATTCCTTCCAGCCGATCAGCGACTCGTCGATCAGCAGCTCGCTGGTCGGCGACAGGTCGAGACCGCGGGCGCAGAT
This sequence comes from Pseudomonas sp. NPDC077451, assembly GCF_044543345.1. Lineage (NCBI taxonomy): Bacteria > Pseudomonadati > Pseudomonadota > Gammaproteobacteria > Pseudomonadales > Pseudomonadaceae > Pseudomonas > Pseudomonas sp. NPDC077451. Next base: position 122,221 of record NZ_JBITVX010000012.1, read on the forward strand.
TTCCTCGAACTCTTCACGGTTGTAGGCAATACCGCCGCCGGTGCCACCCATGGTGAACGAAGGGCGAATGATGCAGGGGAAGCCGACTTTCTCGAGGACGCCGTAGGCTTCGTCCATGTTGTGCGCGATACCGGAAACCGGGCACGCCAGGCCAATGTTCTTCATCGCCTTGTCAAAGCGTGAGCGGTCTTCGGCCTTGTCGATAGTGTCGGCGTTGGCGCCGATCATCTCGACGCCAAACTTCTCAAGGATGCCGTGCTTTTCCAGGTCCAGCGCGCAATTCAGCGCTGTCTGGCCGCCCATGGTTGGCAACAGCGCGTCGGGCCGCTCCTTCTCGATAATCTTGGCGACGGTGGCCCACTTGATCGGCTCGATGTAGGTCGCATCTGCCATGGCCGGGTCGGTCATGATGGTCGCCGGGTTGGAGTTGACCAGGATGACCCGGAACCCTTCTTCGCGCAGCGCCTTGCACGCCTGCGCGCCGGAATAATCGAACTCGCACGCCTGGCCGATAACGATCGGGCCAGCGCCGAGGATCAGAATGCTTTTGATGTCTGTACGTTTTGGCATGGTCTCTCTCGAATTCTGTGCTCGGCGGGCTTAGCGGCGCTTGGCCATGGCGTCGATGAAGCGATCAAACAACGGCGCAACATCATGCGGACCCGGGCTGGCCTCAGGATGACCCTGGAAACTGAAGGCGACCTTGTCGGTGCGCTCGATGCCTTGCAGCGTGCCGTCGAACAGCGACTTGTGCGTCGCTCGCAAATTGCTCGGCAGGCTGGCTTCGTCCACGGCGAAGCCATGGTTCTGGCTGGTGATCATCACCACGCCGGTATCGAGGTCCTGTACCGGATGGTTCGCCCCGTGGTGACCGTTAGGCATTTTCACCGTCTTGGCGCCTGAGGCCAGGGCCAACAGCTGGTGACCAAGGCAAATCCCGAACACGGGTATGTCCGTCTCAAGCACTTCCTGAATGGCCTTGATCGCGTAATCACAGGGTTCAGGGTCACCTGGGCCGTTGGCGAGGAATACGCCGTCCGGATTCAGGGCGAGCGCATCGCTGGCCGGTGACTGGGCCGGCAATACAGTGACACGGCAACCACGCGCGACCAGCATGCGCAGGATGTTGTACTTCACGCCATAGTCGAAGGCGACAACATGGTATGGCAGCTCGCTGGCAGGCACCTCGGCATGACCATCATTATCCAAGCACCAGACGCTCGAGCGCCACTCGTAGCGCTCCTTGACGCTGACCTCTTTGGCCAGGTCCATGCCCTTGAGGCCGGGGAAGCTGCGCGCCAGCTCCAGCGCCTTCTCTTCGGTTGCATCATCTCCCGCCAGGATGCAGCCATCCTGAGCGCCTTTCTCACGCAGAATACGGGTCAGGCGGCGGGTGTCGATGCCAGCAATGGCCACGGTACCGTTGGCCTTGAGGTAATCCGGCAGAGACTGCTTGTCGCGCCAGCTGCTCGCGATAAGAGGCAGGTCGCGGATCACCAGCCCGGCAGCCCAAACCTTCCAGGATTCAGCGTCTTCCGGGGTTGTGCCGGTATTCCCAACGTGCGGGTAGGTCAGGGTGACGATTTGCTTGGCATAGGAAGGATCGGTGAGGATTTCCTGATAGCCGGTCATGGCGGTATTGAACACCACCTCACCGATAGTCTGGCCGTCGGCGCCGATAGATTCGCCGCGAAAAATACTGCCATCGGCAAGGGCGAGAATGGCTGGCTTAGTCAAGAGACCTCCCTAAAGATCAAGGCTGAAGCAAGCGCAGATTGTAAAAAAGCGGGATGACGTGTGAAGGTCATCCCGCTTTTTATTTGATTCATTCTGCGCAACTTTTAGTGGACACACTAAAACGGGAAGCTTACAGAAACCGCCCTTTCAGGTCCAGCCGCAATCAGCCAAAACGCCCTGCGAAGCGCTTCATTAGCGCAACCCAAGCACATCTTGCATGTCATACAGCCCCGCCGGCTGCTGCTCCAGCCACATCGCGGCACGCACCGCGCCTTTGGCGAAAGTCATCCGGCTAGACGCCTTATGGGTGATCTCGACTCGCTCGCCCTCGGCAGCGAACAACACCGTGTGATCCCCCACAACGTCGCCCGCACGCACGGTGGCAAAACCGATCGTCTCCCGCGCACGGGCGCCCGTCTGCCCTTCGCGGCCATAAACAGCAACCTTCTGCAGATCGCGACCAAGCGCCTGCGCAACGACCTCCCCCATGCGCAACGCAGTACCCGATGGCGCGTCGACCTTGTGGCGGTGATGCGCCTCGATAATTTCGATATCGACCTCGTCGCCCAGCACGCGCGCTGCCGTATCAAGCAGCTTCAGGCACAAGTTGACGCCGACGCTGAAATTCGCGGCAAACACGATGGGGATATCCTGTGCTGCAGCAGCCAGTTTTTCCTTCTCTGCAACCGAGAACCCAGTGGTGCCAATCACCATTGCCTTGCCGGCGCGTCGGCACACCTCAAGGTTCTTCAGCGTGACCGAAGGATGAGTAAAATCGATCAGCACATCGAACTCGTCGACAACCTTGGCAACCTCACCGATCAGCGGCACGCCGAGCCGCCCGATAGCAGCCAGCTCACCTGCATCAGCGCCCACTAGGGTGCTATCTGGCCGGTCAATAGCTGCGGTCAAGCCCGCAGCACCAGAGGTTTGCTGAACAGCCTCGACCAGCGTCTTGCCCATACGCCCCGCGGCGCCCGTTACTGCAATACGTCGCATAAAAACAGCTCCAAGCTGCAAGCCTTAAGCTGCAAGGGCGCCTTCAGGAAGGCTGCCGCCTGCAGCTCGCCGCTGGGTTAAAGATCGCCAAAAAATCGCTTCACACCCTCGAACCAGCCGCTGGCTTTCGGCGAATGAGAGCTGTCGCTCTGCAATGTTTTGCGGAACTCGTCGAGTATTTCGCGCTGGCGCTTGCCCAGGTTAACCGGCGTCTCCACCGCCACCCGGCATAGCAGATCGCCGGCCGCACCGCCACGTACAGGGGCAACCCCCTTACCACGCAAACGGAACTGCTTGCCGGTCTGGGTACCTTCCGGAATTTTCAACTTCACCCGCCCGTCGAGGGTGGGCACCTCCAGTTCACCGCCCAGCGCCGCGTCAGCGAAGCTGATCGGCACTTCGCAAAACAGATGCTTGCCGTCACGCTGAAAGATTGGGTGCTCGCGGACGTTGACCACCACATAAAGATCTCCAGCCGGACCGCCTTGAGCGCCCGCCTCGCCCTCACCCGTCAAACGGATGCGGTCACCTGTATCGACACCCGGCGGCACTTTGACTGAAAGTGTCTTCTGCTCTTCGACGCGCCCTTGCCCATGGCAGCTGCCGCAAGGATCGGAAATCATCTTGCCGCTGCCATGACAGCGCGGGCAGGTCTGCTGCACCGAGAAGAAACCTTGCTGCATGCGCACCTGGCCGATGCCGCCACAGGTGGTACAGGTCACCGGGCTGGTGCCCTTCTTGGCGCCGGAACCGTCACAGGTCTTGCACTCCACAAGCGTCGGCACACGTATGGTAACCGTGGTGCCCCGCACAGCCTCTTCCAGATCCAGCTCGAGGGTGTAGCGCAGATCACTGCCGCGCTGAGCTCCGCCACGCGAACTGCCCCGTCCGCCAGCGAAGAAATCGCTGAACACGTCGCCGAAGATGTCGGAGAAGTTGGCGTTACCGTACGCCGCACCCGCGCCAGCGCCCATTTGCGGATCGACACCGGCATGACCATATTGGTCATAGGCCTGACGCTTACTCGCGTCGGACAACACCTCGTAAGCCTCATTGGCTTCCTTGAATGAGTCTTCGGCGGCTTTGTCTCCGGGATTACGATCCGGATGATGCTTCATTGCGAGGCGACGGTAAGCCTTTTTTAGCTCTGCCTCGCTGGCGCCCCGCTCGACACCCAGCACTTCGTAATAGTCACGTTTGGCCATAAGTTTCCTGAACCTTCAAATTCGTACCCTCCAGACACGCCGACGCGGGAGCAAGCCCCCGCGCGGCGATTAGGCCCGTCGCGACATCACCGCATCGGGCTGGAGCAAAAGGCAGCAGCCCAAATACAGGCTTCTACGCTCTCTCCACTCATGGAGGTCATAAGCCGCGGCTTACTTGTTGTCCTTGACCTCTTCGAACTCAGCATCGACCACGTCGTCACCGGACTGCCCGTTGTCGCCACCCTGTTCGCCTTCGCCGCCTTGAGGCTGCTCGGCGTACATCTTCTGCGCCAGTGGTGTGGAGGCCTGAGAGACCGCCGCGATCTTGGCTTCGATCTCAGCCTTGTCGTCGCCCTTGATGGCAACTTCCAGCTCGCCGATGGCTTTTTCGATGTTGGCCTTATCTTCTTCGGTAGCCTTGTCGCCGGCCTCAGTCAGCATCTTGCGGGTCGCATGAACCAGCTGATCGCCCTGATTGCGGACGGTCACCAGCTCCTCGAACTTGCGGTCTTCCTCGGCATTGGCCTCGGCGTCACGCACCATCTGCTCGATTTCCTCCTCGGAAAGACCAGAGTTGGCCTTGATCACGATGGACTGATGCTTGCCGGTGGCCTTGTCTTTCGCCGACACGTGCAGGATGCCGTTGGCATCGATGTCAAACGTCACCTCGATCTGCGGAACACCACGCGGAGCTGGCGGAATGTCAGCCAGATCGAAGCGGCCCAGCGACTTGTTCTGCGACGCCTGCTTGCGCTCACCCTGCAGCACATGGATGGTCACTGCGCCCTGGTTGTCATCGGCCGTCGAGAACACCTGCGATTTCTTGGTCGGAATGGTGGTGTTCTTCTCGATCAGCGCAGTCATCACGCCACCCATGGTTTCGATACCCAGGGTCAACGGGGAGACGTCGAGCAGCAGTACGTCTTTCACGTCACCCGCCAGCACGGCCCCTTGAATCGCGGCGCCCATAGCGACAGCTTCATCCGGGTTGACGTCCTTGCGCGCTTCCTTACCGAAGAACTCGGCAACCTTCTGCTGCACCAGCGGCATACGGGTCTGACCACCGACAAGGATCACGTCGTCGATCTTGGCCACGTCGATACCGGCATCTTTCATTGCCATACGGCAAGGCTCGATAGTGCGCTGCACCAGATCCTCGACCAGCGCTTCCAGCTTGGCACGGGAGATTTTTACGTTCAGGTGCTTAGGACCTGTAGCGTCGGCAGTGATGTACGGCAGGTTGACGTCGGTCGACTGGCTCGAAGACAGCTCGATTTTGGCTTTTTCCGCAGCTTCCTTCAGGCGCTGCATTGCCAGCGGATCCCCCTTGAGGTTCATGCCGCTTTCTTTCTTGAACTCATCGACGAGGTAATCGATCAGGCGGATGTCAAAGTCCTCGCCACCAAGGAAGGTGTCGCCGTTGGTGGCCAACACTTCGAACTGATGCTCGCCGTCCACTTCGGCGATCTCGATCACCGATACGTCGAAGGTACCGCCACCCAGGTCATAAACGATGACCGTGTGGTCGCCCCTGGCCTTGTCCATGCCGTACGCCAACGCAGCCGCTGTCGGCTCGTTGATGATGCGCTTGACGTCCAGACCAGCGATGCGGCCAGCGTCTTTGGTCGCCTGACGCTGACTGTCGTTGAAGTAGGCCGGCACGGTAATGACTGCTTCGGTAACCGGCTCGCCGAGATAGTCTTCGGCAGTCTTCTTCATCTTCTTCAGGATCTCTGCAGAGATCTGCGGCGGTGCCATCTTCTGACCGCTCACTTCAACCCAGGCGTCGTTATTGTCCGCCTTGACGATCTTGTAAGGGACCATCTGGATATCTTTCTGCACGACCTCTTCGTCGAAACGACGGCCAATCAGTCGCTTAACCGCATACAGCGTGTTGTGCGGGTTGGTCACGGCCTGACGCTTGGCCGACTGGCCAACCAAGATCTCACCGTCATTGGCATAAGCAATGATCGATGGGGTGGTGCGACCGCCTTCGGCGTTTTCAATCACCTTGGCCTTGCCGTTTTCCAGGATGGAGACGCAGGAGTTGGTCGTTCCCAGGTCGATACCGATAATTTTGCCCATGTGCTTCTCTCCGAACTTTGATTGATCCGCGCCTGTTTACCGGCTGCGGGTAACACAAAAACGCTTGGCTACGAGATGGGGGTCGCTAGCCGAAATTCAAGCCTTCTCATCAATCGAAGGCGGGGTTTCTGCCGGCGCCTTGCTGACGACTACCATCGCCGGGCGCAACAGACGTCCGTTGAGCAGGTAACCCTTCTGGAATACCTTGAGCACACTGCCAGGCTCTGCGTGGGTGCTTTCTTCCATCGCCATAGCTTGGTGATGCTCAGGATTGAAGGGTTCTCCCTGCGGGTCCAGCTGTACCAACTGATGACGTGCCAGGGTGTCGAGCAACAACTTGAACGTTAGCTCGACACCTTCACGCATCGGCTTGACCGCTTCGTCGTCCGGGTTCGACAACTCGAGGCCACGCTCCAGACTGTCCGCGACGGCCAGGAGATCTCCAGCAAATTTCTCCAACGCAAACTTATGCGCCTTCTCGATATCTTGCTCGGCGCGACGGCGAATGTTCTGCAGCTCGGCTGCCACACGCAGAGACTGATCCTGGGCTGCGGCCAACTGCTCTTCTAGAGAATGCACGCGGCCAGCTAAATCCTCGGTCACCTCTGCTTGCGCGGTCTCGTTCTCTTCGGGGGTCTGGTTATCCAGGTTTTGCTCGTCGGCCATGCGGTCCTCCTCATCGATACGTCAGCGGGCGTCGACCCGCGCTTGTGCCGCTATATGGGGGCGACAAAATCTGCTTCAAGGGCGCACTCACATCTCAAACTCGTACGCACGAAACTCGGAAAGATTTTCGGAGCGAACCCGACCGCTTTGTTTACGTACCGCTTATGCCGAGCAACTTGATGAGGCACGCGAAAGCACTGTATAAATAGCCAGTCACCAACGCAGGAGCCCTGCCATGCTGGTTCATCTTTCCGTTCACAATTACGCGATCGTCGAGCATCTCGATCTAGAGCTGAAACGCGGCATGAGCGTGATCAGCGGTGAAACCGGCGCAGGTAAGTCGATCATGCTGGACGCTCTGGGCCTCACTCTGGGCGACCGTGCCGATAGCAGCGTGGTGCGCATTGGCGCGGATAAGGCAGACATTCTTGCCAGCTTCGACCTGGATGACATTCCAGATGCGCGAGCCTGGCTGGCCGAGCGAGACCTGGACAACGATGGCCCTTGCATTCTGCGCCGCGTGATCACCGCCGAAGGGCGTTCGCGCGGCTATATCAACGGAACGCCTTGCCCGCAGGGTGACTTGAAAGCGCTTGGTGAATTGCTGATCGATATTCACAGCCAGCACGAACACCAATCACTGCTCAAACTTGATACCCACCGGCGGCTGCTCGACGAGTACAGCGGCAGCCAGGATCTTGCCCGCCAGGTGCAGCTGGCCGCGCAGCGCTGGAGGCAAACCCGGCAAAGCTTAGAACGCTTGAGCAGCAGCAGCGACGAACAGCGCGCCCGCCACCAGTTGCTTAGCTATCAACTCGAAGAGCTCGAGACGTTGGCACTAGGTGACGACGAACTAGAACACCTGGAGCAGGAGCACAAGAACCTCGCCAACGCGGAGCACCTGCTTGGCGCTTGTCGCCAGGTGATCGAGCTGTGCAGCGAAAATGACGCTGGCAATGTGCTGTCGGCGCTGACCTCAAGCCTGCAGCGCCTGACTGGGTTCCAGAACCAGCCAGGCGCGCTCGGCGAGGCCGTCAACCTACTCTCCAGCGCACAGATCCAAGTCGAAGAAGCGGTGGGCGAACTCAACCGCTTTCTCGATCACTTCGATTCCGACCCACAGCGGCAGCAAACACTGGAAGAACGTCTCGACAGCATTTACACGCTGGCGCGCAAACACCGCGTTCAGCCGCCGGAATTACCAGCCTTGCAGCAACGCCTCTTCGAAGAACTGGAAAGCCTCAACGCCGACGACACTGCACTGGAGCAGCTCAGCGAGGAGCTCGCCGCCTATGAAAGGCACTATCGAGAAAAGGCCGAACAGCTGAGCGCTTCGCGCCAGCACGCGGCCGATTCGTTGGCAGAGGCAGTCGAAGCGGAAATCCAGCGTTTAGGCATGCCGGGCGGCAAATTCAGCGTCGTGTTGAAGCCCGCAGCAGACGGAGACCTTATGCCGCACGGACTGGAACAGGTGGAGTTTCTCGTAAGCGCCAACCCAGGCCAGCCATTACGCCCGCTGGCAAAGGTTGCCTCAGGCGGTGAGCTGTCGCGTATCAGCCTGGCGATCCAGGTGATCACTGCACAAACCTCACGCATCCCGACTCTAGTGTTCGATGAAGTAGACGTCGGCATCGGTGGGCCAACCGCAGAAGTGGTTGGCCAATTGCTGCGCCGACTTGGCGAGCGAGGCCAAGTGCTGACCGTAACCCACCTGCCGCAAGTCGCTGCCCAAGGCCACCACCACTTATTTGTTCATAAGGCACGCGGTGCCGAGGAAACCCACACAGCCGTTGCTGCACTAGATGGCGGCGAGCGGGTTGAGGAAATCGCCCGCATGCTTGGCGGACTCGACCTGACCGAGCAAGCACTGGCGCATGCCCGTCAGATGATCGACTCTGCCCAAGCGTCCTGATCAAACTTAAAAGCACTGCGACTCAGGATCGCCTCGTCTGCTAAGAAAGGCTAGTTAGCGGCCTTGGAGCTAGCCACCTTACGCTTACTTACTTGCGGCTCGCACTGACTGGCATACAAACAGAGCGCACGCACGCGGCCAACGCTTGGCCGTTGATAGGCTAAATAGCCGAAAAGCGAAGCGGTGGTTCTCGAACAGTCATTCACTGAAAAACAAAACCCGCCAATA
>NZ_JBITVX010000013.1:0-128179 GCF_044543345.1 Pseudomonas sp. NPDC077451
TCCAGAAAGTGGCTTGAAATGGTGTCCACCAAAAATAGGTGCACACCATGCCGCTATCTGGAAGAAGCGGGGAGATGGGTTCGGCGGACGGTTACAATGGAGCAGCGAAAGCCTGCTCTGAGTCGTTTAGAAGTCGTGGAGAAATCGTGAGCCGCTTCCCAATTCTTGGCGGACGGAACAAGCGAAGCGGGAACCTACAGTGGCTCTTTCAGTCTATGGCGCAATTCTCGCCGTAAGGCGGTTCTGTCCTCGAGGTGTCTATGAAGTCTCTGCAGTTGCTCCTCCTCTCCCTCGGCCTGGCTAGCGGCGGTTCTGCCATGGCGAGCAACACCGAAGCCGCTGTCGGCGGCGCACTGGGTGGTGCGCTCGGCTCGGTCGTCGGTGAGCACCTCGGCGGTTCGACGGGCGCCACGATAGGTGCGGGTGTCGGTGGCGCCGCGGGCGGCATGGTCGGCGCCGACAAGCGCAGCCGTACCGAAGCGGCCATCGGCGGTGGCCTGGGCGCAGCGGGCGGCAACGTCATCGGTCAGCGTGTCGGTGGCAGTACCGGTGGCCTGATTGGCGCAGCCGTGGGTGGTGGCGCAGGTGGAGCTATCGGCAACGCCTACGGCGACGATGACGACTATCGAGACCGCCGCTACCGGGACGAGCGCCGTTATCACGGCCACCCTGGCAAGGCCAAGGGTCACTGGAAACACAAACACAAACATCACGACTAAGTAGCCGCTCCGTATCGCCGAGCGGGTCAGATCTGCTGACCGCCACAGCTCGGCCCTACGGAGATATCCGGAATGCCTGGCGGGCCGGAGTCATTCAGCCACGACCACCAGCGCTTCCAGTGCCTGACGCAAACCACTCGGAATCGGGGTCGGTCGGTTGCTGGCGCGGTCCACGAACACGTGCACGAAGCGCCCCGCCGCACAGGCCTGCGCCTCGCCTGCCTTGAAGATCGCCAGCTCGTACTTCACCGAACTGTTGCCGAGCTTGCCGACACGCAACCCTACGTCCAGCAAATCCGGAAAGGCGATCGAGGCGAAGTAGTCGCAGGACGAACTGACCACAAAGCCCACCACCTCACCTTCATGAATATCCAAGCCACCACGTTCGATCAGGTAGGCGTTCACCGCGCTATCGAAATAGCTGTAATAGACGACGTTGTTCACGTGGCCGTAAATATCGTTGTCATGCCAGCGCGTGGTGATGGGCTGGAAGTGGCGGTAGTCGGCGCGCAGGTGCTGCGGTTGTTCAGCCATTGGAAAATCCTTGGTTTGGCAGAGCGCTGCGCCGCACGAACGCGACGCAACGCTTGGCTTAGTAAGCCGCGCGGTAGATCGCCAGCGCGTCAGCCTCGGTCACTTCGCGCGGGTTGTTGACCAGTAGCCGCTGCTGCAGCATCGCCTCCTTGGCCAGTTGAGGGAGCATGTCCTCGGGCACACCGGCATCGCGTAGACGAGTCGGCAGGCCGACGCGGGCGCTCATCTGCTCGAACTCATTGATCAGCTGTTCAGCGTAGGTGGACGGATCATCCTTGCGCAGCCGGTCGCCGAGGATGATCGGCGCCAGCTCGCCGTAATGGGTCGTCGCCGCGCTGACGTTGAAGCGCAGCACCTGCGGCAGTACCAGCGCGTTCGACAGCCCGTGCGGAATATGGAAGTTGCCACCCAGTGGATAGGCCAAGGCATGCACTGCTGCCACCGGCGCATTGGCGAACGCCTGGCCCGCCAGGCAGGCGCCAAGCAGCATGGCCTGGCGCGCCTCGCGGTTGCTGCCGTTGTGCACGGCCTCGTCGAGGTTTGCCGCCAGCAGACGCAGCGCCTCACGGGCCAGCAGGTCCGACATCGGGTTCTTTTTCAATGCACTGGTATAGGCCTCAATGGCGTGCACCATGGCGTCGATGCCGGTGGCTGCGGTGACTGCAGGCGGTAAACCGAGGGTGAGATCGGCATCGAGCAGCGCCAGATCGGGCAGCAGCAGAGTCGATACCACACCCATTTTGGTGGTTTCGCCAGTGGTGATGATGGCGATCTGCGTGACTTCCGATCCGGTGCCCGCCGTTGTCGGCACTTGGATCAGCGGCAGACGACGGCCCTTGGCGTTGCCGACGCCGTAGATGTCCTGCAGTGATTGGGCACAGGCCGGATGCGCCAGCAACGCCACCAGCTTGGCGACGTCCATGGAGCTGCCGCCGCCGAAGCCGATGATGAGATCGGCTCCCACTGCCCGGGCCTGCTCCACCGCCGTCATGACGATGTGTTCAGGCGGGTCGGCGATTACCTGATCGTAGATCGCAACTGCCAAGCCTTCGCTTTCGAAGCCAGGCAAGACCTCATTGAGCAATCCGAAACGGGTAATGCCCGGATCGGTGACGACCAATACGGAACGCGCCCCGCGCTCCTTGCAGAGGCTGGCCAACCGGCGAGAAGAGCCGGGCTCACAGATCAATTGCGCAGTTGTGGCAAAGCTGAACGGATGCATGCTGCCTCCTGATTGTTTTGATTCGGCGTCGGTGACGGCCTATCGAAAAGCGCCCTCACCCCAGCCCTCTCCCAGGGGGAGAGGGGGTATTTCCGTGTTGTTGCCCAACCGCGCGGCTTGGCCCTCACTCGGTCAACCCCCTCGCCCCTTTGGGGAGAGGGTTGGGGTGATGGGGCTGTCGCGCTCGCCCACCCAACCTCACTCAAAACGCAAAATCCGTCTCTGGCAGCGCCATCAAACATTCGGCCCCACCCTGAATCGCTTCCCGATGCGCACTCGCGCGCGGCAGTACACGGCGCAGGTAGAAATCCGCACTTGCCAGCTTGGCCTGATAGAACGCCTCTTCACCGGTCCCCTGCTCCAACGCATCCTGCGCGCGCGCCGCGGCCTTGAGCCACAGCCCGGCCAACAACACATAAGCCGAGTACTGCAGGAAATCCACCGACACCGCGCCGATTTCCTGCGGATCGCGGCCGGCCGCGGCGATGATCTCAGCACTCAGATCACGCCATTCGCCGATACGCGCCTGTACCTTGCTTGCCATCTCGTGCAGCGCCGGTCGGTCGATCTGGCGGTCGCAGAGCTCGCTAAACTCCGCCTGCAGCGCCGAGAGTTCCGCGCCACCATCACCGAGCAGCTTGCGACGGATGTAGTCCAGCGCCTGGATACCATTGGTCCCTTCGTAGAGCTGGGTGATGCGGCTGTCACGCATCAACTGCTCCATGCCCCACTCGCGGATATAGCCGTGACCACCGTAGACCTGCACGCCGAGGCTGGCGACTTCCTGGCCCATATCGGTGAAGAACGCCTTGACGATGGGTATCAGCAGCGCTGCGCGCTTGCTCGCCGCCTTGCGATAGCTCGGCTCGGGATGTCCGTGCTCGAGGTCCAGTTGCTGGGCGCAGTAGGCCGCCAGCATACGGCTCCCTTCAACCAGCGTTTTCTGCGTCAGCAGCATCCGCCGCACGTCTGGATGGACGATGATCGGGTCAGCCACCTTGTCCGGATGCTGAGCGCCCGCTAGCCCGCGCGACTGCAAGCGTTCGCGGGCATAGGCAAGCGAGCCCTGATACGCCTGTTCGGCAATGCCCAGCCCCTGCAGCCCGACCTGGAAACGCGCGTCGTTCATCATGGTGAACATGCAGGCCAGGCCCTGGTTGGGTTCGCCGACGATCCAGCCGGTAGCGCCATCGAAGTTCATCACGCAGGTGGCCGCGCCCTTGATACCCATCTTGTGCTCGACGGCACCGCATGACAGCGCGTTGCGCTCGCCCGGCGTGCCATCGGCATTGGCGATGAACTTGGGCACCAGCAGCAGGCTGATGCCTTTCACACCGCCCGGCGCATCCGGCAGGCGCGCCAGCACCAGATGCACGATGTTGTCGCTCATGTCGTGCTCGCCGCCGGAAATGAAGATCTTGCTGCCGCTGACCTTGTAGCTACCGTCCGCTTGGGGTTCGGCCCGGGTGCGCAGCAGGGCGAGGTCGGTGCCCGCCTGCGGCTCGGTCAGGCACATGGTGCCGCTCCAGGTGCCGCTGACCAGCTTTTCCAGATAGGCATTTTTCAGCTCGTCGTTGCCGTGCTTGTACAGCGCCAGCACCGCGCCCTCGGTGAGGCCCGAGTAGATGCGGAAGGACAGGGACGCGCCCATCAGCATCTCGTGGAAATTGCAGGCCACCAATTGCGGAAAGCCCTGACCACCATACTCGGTCGGCCCGGTCATGCTCGCCCAGCCGTTGTCGACGTACTGTTTGTAGGCCTCGACGAAACCCTGCGGCGTGCGGACCTCACCGTTTTCCAGGGTCACGCCCTCTTCGTCGCTGTTGCGATTGAGCGGCGCGATCTCGCCGCCGGTGTAGCGCGCCGCTTCTTCCAGCACGCCGTCGATCAGCTCGCGGTCCAGGCCGTTGCCAAGCAATTCGCAATGGCCGGTGGCATCGAACAGTTCGTGCAACACGAAGCGCATGTCACGCAGGGGGGCCTTGTATTCCACGCTCAAGCCTCCTTCTTGTAGTCGACGAAGCTGCCGCCGAGTGTGGCCAGGCTGTCGATCAGTTCGGCAGGCTGCCAGTGCTCGCCGTGCTGCTCGGCCAGGGCATTCAGGCGATCACGAACGGCCGGCAGGCCCTGACGATCGGCCCAGGTCATCGGCCCGCCGACTTCGGCGGGGAAGCCGTAGCCGTAGAGATAGACGGTGTCGATATCGGCGCTGGACTCGGCCATGCCTTCCTCGAGGATCTTGGCGCCTTCGTTGACCAGCGCCAGCAGGCAGCGCTCGAGGATTTCCTCACTGCCAATCTCGCGACGCTCATAGCCGAGCCGCTCGGACTCACGCTGCACCAGCGCGTCGACCTCAGGATCGTGCTCGGCCTGGCGACTGCCCTCGGCGTAACGGTAGTAGCCCATGCGGGATTTCTGCCCAAAGCGGCCCAATTCACAGAGGCGATTGTCGACCTGCACCTCAGGCTCATCCTGGCCCTTGCCGGACAGCTGACGCGCACGCCACTCTAGGTCGATGCCGACCACGTCGTACATGCGGAACGGCCCCATGGCGAAACCGAAGCCCTGCAGCGCGGCGTCCACCTGATGCGGGTAGACACCTTCGAGCAGCATCATCCGCGCCTCGCGCACATAGGTGGCGAGCATCCGATTGCCGATGAAGCCCGGGCAGTTGCCGGCGATTACGCTGACCTTGCCCATGCGCTTGCCGAGCGCAGTGGATGCTTCGAGCACCGCGTTGGAAGTCTTCGCGCCGCGGACGATCTCCAGCAGCTTCATGATGTGCGCCGGGCTGAAGAAGTGCAGGCCCACGACCTGCTCGGGGCGACCTGTGACTGCGGCGATGGCGTCGATATCCAGCGCCGAGGTGTTGCTGGCAAGGATGCCGGTCGGCTTCACGATGCCGTCCAGCTCGCGAAAGATCTTCTGCTTCAGCTCGAGGTTTTCGTAGACCGCCTCGATCACCAGATCCACATCAGCCAGCGCCTGGTAATTCGCTGCCTTGGCGATACGTCCGCGACGCGCCTGCGCCTCGGCCTCATCGATACGGCCCTGACGCACATTGTGCGCGTAGGTGTCAGCCACCGCGCCCAGCGCCTGCTCGAGCATCTCGGGATTGTTGTCCAACCACAGCACCTGCACCCCGGCGTTGGCCAGGCTCATGACGATACCGCGGCCCATGGTGCCCGCGCCGATCACGGCAGCGGTCTGGATATCGAAGCGGGTTTGGCTCATTGCAGCAGTCCTCGTCGCAAGGCAGAAAAAACTGGAGACCAACCATAGACGAAGACGCTACTATTTTTGAAATTTAGTCTTGTGATGTTTCAGATTCATCAGATGAATATCTACAACTTCGATCTCAATCTCCTCCGCGTGCTAGACGCCCTGCTGCGTGAGCGCAACGTTTCCCGTGCCGCCGAGCGACTGTCGCTCAGCCAACCGGCGGTCAGCAATGCGCTCAGTCGCCTGCGTGAATTGCTCGATGATCCACTGCTGGTGCGTGTGGGCCGGGCCATGCAGCCCACCCCTCGAGCACTGAGCCTGGAAGCGCCCATTCGCGATGCCTTGCAGCAGATTGAACACACGCTCAACGCCGGTGATTTTTTCGATCCGGCCACCAGTCGACAGCGCTTCGTCATCGCCGTGACGGACTACGTAGAACTGATCTGCATGCCCGCGCTGATGGCGCATCTGGCGAATGTGGCGCCGGGCATCCAGCTGGCTATCCAGCACCTGACGCCCTCCCTGCCCGCCGAAGCGCTGGATAACGGGGAGATCGATCTGTCAGTCGGACGGTTCCTCGATGTCCCGACCCGCTTCCACAGCCGCCGCTGGGCCAGCGAAACGCTGCAGGTCGCGCTACGCCAACACCATCCACTGATCGACGGTGAACTTGATCTGCCGGCGTTCCTGCGGCTGCGCCATCTATGGGTTCATGGTGGGCAGACCCGCGGCATGGTGGATCAGTGGTTGACAGATCACGATCTTGAGCGGGAGGTCGTCTACACCACGCCCAACTACCTGCAGGCGGCGCATATCGTTGCCAGCAGCGACCTCGCCGCTGTGCTACCGACCGAGCTCGCCCGGCATTTCGCAGGGCTGCTGCCCTTGCAACTGTTCGATCTGCCCTTCGATCTCGGCACCTTCCAGCTGGACATCGTCAGCGTTGCCCAGCGCGAGCGGGACGCGGCGCTGCAGTGGCTGATCGAACAGATAGCGGCGGTGGGCAGAAACCGCACAGGTGAGCGATAGTCCGATAGCGCGGACGCGCTGGGTGCAGCCCGTACTTTTCCAGCGCAAAACAAAAAACCCGCCGAAGCGGGTTTTTCCTGACCATTCCGAATCCTTCCGGGTGCCCTCCTGGCGATGGTCGATCCTCCTTGATCCTGAGCGCGTCCTGCGCTTCAGAGATGGGCATAGATTAGTGATCTCATGGCGACGGCAAAAGAGCGAATGGCTGGGATCCTTGTAAGCCTTTCGCTATAGCTGAAACAAACGCATTGTTCCGCTGTCTCGCTGCGGCTGTGCCCCCGATGGCGGTAGCAAGTGCCAACGGAATACCGCCACGGCGATCGGCCCCGCTTGCCGGGGCTGATCGCCGGCTCATCACTTCTTGAGGAAATCCAGCAAATCCTGGTTCAGGCGGTCCTTGTGCGTATCTGCCAGGCCGTGGGGCGCCCCTGGATACACGATGAGTTCAGCACCCTTGACGATAGCCGCCGAGGCACGGGCAGAAGTATCAATCGGCACGATCTGATCGTCATCACCATGAATCACCAGCGTGGGCACATCGAACTTTTTCAAGTCCTCCCGGAAATCAGTGGCCGAGAACGCCGCGATCGAATCGTAGGTGTTCTTGTGGCCCGCCTGCATGCCCTGCACCCAGAAGGACTGGATCAGCCCCTGTGATGGCGTTGCACCTGGCCGGTTATAGCCAAAGAAGGGGCCGGATGCGATATCCAAATACAGCTGCGAACGGTTGTCCAGCGAAGCCTGGCGCAGCCCGTCGAACACTTCCAGCGGGACGCCATTGGGGTTGCTCTCGGTCTTGAGCATCAGCGGCGGCACCGAGGCGACCAGCACTGCTTTCTTCACCCGATCCGTGCCGTGGCGACCAATATAGCGTGCCACCTCACCGCCACCGGTCGAGAAGCCGACCAGCGTGGCGTCCTTCAGGTCCAGCGCTTCGAGGACAGCCGCAAGGTCATCGGCGTAGTGATCCATGTCGTTACCTTCCCATGGCTGGCTGGAGCGGCCATGCCCACGGCGGTCATGAGCAACGACGCGATAGCCTTTCGATGCCAGGAACATCATCTGAGACTCCCAGCTATCCGAGTTCAGCGGCCAGCCGTGGCTGAACGTGACCACCTGGCCATCGCGTGGCCCCCAATCCTTGTAGTAAAGGCTGACACCATCTTTGGTCGTGACGTAGCTTTCAGAGCGCTCGCTGCCAAGGACCGCTGCGGTGGTGCCGCCAGCGACTTGGGACGCTTCAGCTGCAACAGCTGTGACCAGGGTAAGTGCGGCGAGAGCCAGTGCGCGATTCAGTGTGCTCATGGTCGTTTCCTCGATGGGTAGATGGCTTTACGGTCGGCGGTGTGTGCCGGCCGATGGAGCTATCTTGCCCATCAGAGAAAGCCGTATGGATTCATAAACTCTCTGAAATGATGCAGATCGTCTAATCGAGTCACGATCGAGCTAGGAAAGCGCGGATTGCCGTAACCGAGGATCTGAGACGCGAGATGGTTGATCACCCACGAAGATATGGTCTGTCCCAGCTACGCAGTGCTCTGCGTGTGAACATCATCACTGAAGATCAAGCGGAGCATTACGCAGCTAAAAGCAGCGTTGTGGCCAGCACTTCAGGCGTCCGTATCGGCTGACCGTTGCACTGAAAACGGATGGTGGAATACGGGCATATCCGCTCCACAATAATCGGAGATTGATTAATTATTGAACGTATTGAGCAAGTAAATTATTGAGTTCATAAGCGCCGCTAAACGAATTAAGGACTTGAATAATCACTTCAGTTAAAACGCCAGATATCAATGCAAATAAACAAAAGCTGTACTTATATTTTTATCTGCGTATATTGGTCGTCACTGCTTCGCAATTAACACTTCGACACCCGGCTTGATGTTACTGTTTCATCTCCTCGGTTCGTTTTGCTTCTCGCTTCTCAGTCTCGGCGCCGAACGGTTCAGCGCTGTAGCCTTAAAACACCTGGGAGATACTCATGTCTACTCGTCAAAGCGGCACTGTAAAATGGTTCAACGATGAAAAAGGTTTCGGCTTCATTACGCCGACCGACGGCAGCGAAGACCTGTTCGTTCATTATCGTTCGATCGAAAGCGCAGGCTTCAAAAGCCTGAGCGAAGGCCAAGCGGTTTCTTTCATGGCCACTAAAGGTCAGAAAGGAATGCAGGCCGATCAGGTTCAAGTCTCTTAAGACGCCTGATTAGAAAAAGCCTCGCTTCGGCGGGGCTTTTTTACGTCCGAATTATTTAATTCACGCATAGAAACTAGTCGACCCGGTATTGGTTCGATCACGCATTGTCATCTCCTGGCAGACAAACCATGAGGCAATCGGTCATCGGGACGGGGCGGGACGGCGAAAGCTCCGCGCTGAAAAATCAAAAACCCGCCGAAGCGGGTTTTTTCTGGCCTGTCCGAGTCCTTGCGAGCGCCATCCAGGGCGGGGGCCGATCATCCTGATCCTGAGCGCGTCCTGCGCTTCAGAGTGAGGCCAGAATAACCGGGGACGAAGCAGTCCCTGAATAGCGATACCCCTGCGCCGGATGTAAGCCGTGACCCTAGATCAGCTTGAGACATGACCAGAGCCGCACGCTAAAAAGGGCCTTCAGATTCGTCGAAACCCACGCCACCCCTACCGTTGCGCTGTAGGCGCGTTCGACGACCGGGCGGATCGCGCGCCAAGCGAGTCGTTTAGCGCGAACGGCGCGCAGGTCAGCCTAAGGATTGTCGCGCCGGAGCCTGTGCATGGCATCAGTGCTCGCTCATATCGAGCACCGGACCGATAGGCAGGACTCGAATGCATGCCCGACACAGCCTATTGGCCGTAGCATTGACCAGCTCGCGTGGCCTCACTGCATGCTGCGTATCGGTCGGATACGAGCTACGCGATAGGGCTTGCCGCTTGCTCCATCGAAACCGCCCTGCGATCGAGCGAGCCGGCGCCCTTGGGCGGGGTGCAGAAAAGCAAAAACCCGCCGAAGCGGGTTTTTTCTGACCTTTCCGAATCCGTTCGAGCGCCTTCCTGGCCATGGTCGATCGTCCTGATCCTGAGCGCATCCTGCGCTTCAGAGTGGGCATAGATTAATTACTTCAGCCCCAAAGCTGAAGCGGCGATCTGCGCAGGTTGTTGTAAGCCTTTCGCTATTGATGCATCACCGATCGGACACCGAAGCCATTGCGGAGCAGCCCGGTCAGATCCGACAACTGTGCTAATTGTCGCCGTTAATACAGCGAAAAATCGCTAACTAGAAGGTATCTAGCAACGTTACGCATCGCCCAGCACGCTGATTTAGCTGTGGTCTGCCTGTAAGCAAAGGGCGCTTCGAGAACCGCCCTATAGCCCTACGTTTTGCCAGTATTACTCCTATCGGCTTTCGGTTTCGCAACTCGAGGCCGACTTGCGGTATCGACTCGGATGCCAGTAACCCGACAGCAGTGGTAGCGGCGGTCCGTGCCAACCGCGGCGTCGCAGCTGCGTGGCGATTAGCGCATTCATGATCTTGTGCCCCATCAACAACACGCTGCCATGGGTTTCTGCCAGTTCGATGAGCTTGTCTGCAGCCGCACTGGCCCGTCGCTTTGATTCGCTGACCGGTTCGGTGTGACGCGCGAAACCGAGAAACCAGGCTGTCCGAAAAGTGATGCGCCAGACACGCGAAGGCATTAACGGATACGCCCAGTCGGGATAAGGCAGGTGCGCCTCGGCGAACAACGGGTCGGGCTGGTGCAGGCATTGGCAGTTCAGGTGCTCGCGAGACTCCACGCAGCGCATCAGCGAGCTGCAAACCACGGTGCCGGCCGCATCGGCGAGTCGCAGCAGGGACTCGGGCCGCTCACCAGCGACGACACTGGCGGCGTTGTAACGCTCGACCCAATCCTTCATGCCGGCCGGCGTGCTCCACGGGTCGGCACTGTGGTCAGGCCGCCCGTGACGCACCAGGATGATCTGCATGACGGGGCTACCAGACGGGACGATACCTATTCGAAACGTAACGGCAAAGCCGGTTCCGGGCTGTTCAAAAGATAACGGGACCGATGCGGTTACGGGTGGGAAGGCCCTGGCAGAAGACCAGGGCCGAACGCCTTACTTATCGAGGGCTTCCTGTTTTTCCAGGAAATCTTCTTCGAGCATCGCATCCTTTACCGCCTGCGGCTGCTCATCCAGCAACGGATCATTGATCTCACCACCTGAGAGCACCTTGGTATCCAGTTTGCCCATCAGGTGTTCAAGCGCATGACGCATCTTCTCTACAGCGCCATCGACCGCAAGCTGCAACGACTCGGCTTTGTGGGTGACCGACACGGCCTGATGGCCCTTAGGGCGCGCTTCTATCTGGCAGCGCTTGTCATCAGCGCCAGCCTTTTGTGCATTCTCGTCGCTGACGTGCACTTCGATGCGAGTGAGGAAATCGTCGAAGCGCTCCAGCCGCTCCTCTACGGTCGAACCGACCCATTCATGCAGCTCGACGCTGCCGGGGATGTGGTGGCTGTTGACTTGGACATGCATACGACTACTCCTGATTGATGACGTACCTACTAGGGTTCGAGGCGTCTGTACCGCCGAGGTTCAGCGGCTTCGTCTGTATGAATTGTCGCCAGACGTTGATTGGCCTCGCCTGACGCAGGTCAGTGAAGCCGCGCGCCGGGCACAGGCGTCGTCTCGCGCCCATGATCATCAGCCGCTACGCCTCTTCAACTGATGTCATTCGCCCCCGGTTCGCCTACTCGCCTGATCGGCCTGCGCACCGAGCCGCCAACCCACCGCGCCCCAGACCGCCGCACCCACCGCGCCGACCAGGGCAACCAGCCAGACACCGTGGCCGAGGCTGTCGAGAAGGGCTTTGGCCCAACCGCTCAGAGCATCACCACCGCGATAAACCACCGTATCGATGAAATTCTTCGCTTTGTATTTGCTCTCGGCATCCAGCGGTGCGAAAAGCATCTCCCGACCCGGGCGGACAAAGGCATATTCGCCGACGCGACGCACGATCATCACCGCCGCCAGCACAGCAAAGCTCGGCGCTAGCGCCAGTCCGATGAAACCCAGGCAGACCAGCGCCGGTACCGCAGTGAGTAGCACTCTGACCCCTAGTCGCTGGGCGATGCGCCCGGTAATGAACAGCTGCGACAGCAACGCGCCAGCCTGCACCACGAAGTCGATTGCGCCGAAGACTCGCACCTGCTCGGCGCGGTCGGGAAACAGCTCGGCTACCAACCGCGCCTGCTCGAAATAGAGGAACGTACTGGCGGTGGTCAGCAGCAGCACGAAAGCTGCAATGCCCAGCAGGTAGCCCGAACCGAGCACCCTTGTCAGGCCACTGAACGGATTGCCCGCCACCGGCCGCTTTGGACTCTCGGCATGCTCCGCGCCGGGCCTGCCCGCGCCCAACACCTCGCGCCAATCCATCAGGTAATGCTTGACCGCCACCGCAGCCGCCAGCAACAGCGCGGCCAACAGCATCAGCCCAAACTGGCCAAGCACGCCCACCAGCAGGGCGCTCATGGCAGGCCCGACCAGCCCGCCGACACTGGCACCAGCGGCGATGAAGGCGAACAGCCGGCGCGCCTGAGGCGCGTCAAAAACATCGGCCATCAAGCTCCAGGCCACCGACACCACAAACAGGTTGTAGACCGAGATCCACACATAGAACACCCGTGCCAGCCAGACGCTGTCGTCGAGCAGGAAGAACAGCGTGGCGAACAGCAACAGGTTGCTGCAGAAGAAGCCGTACACCCAGTCGATGTAATGGATGCGCGCCACCCGCGAGTTGAGCCAGGCGAACAGCGGAACGGCCAACAGCATGGAAAAAAAAGTCGCGGTGAACAGCCATTGCAGGTTGTCGACGCCCCCCTGAATCCCCATGGACTCACGAATCGGTCGCAGCATGAAGTAGCCGGAGAACAGGCAGAAGAAAAGGCCGAACCCAGCCAGTGCCGCACTCAGCTCACCGGGACGGGCATCGATCGTAACTGCTGCGCGCGCAGCGAGCGACTTCATTAATCAGCCTCCGCTGAAGCCTCTCCAACCCTCCTCATTGAAAGGCTTCGACGATCATTTCTCGCTGGCGGGCGTCCGGCAAACGGTCCTGCCCGGCCAGGATGTTGTCGGCCATGTAACGCGGATTGGAGGTGGCGGGAATCACCGTGGTCACCGCCGGCTCAGCGAGAATGAACTTGAGCAACAGCTGTGCCCAGGAAGTGGCATCGACATCCGACGCCCAGATCGGCAGTGGCTTGCCCTTGACCCGCGAGAGCAGGTTGCCGCGGGTAAAAGGCCGGTTGATTAGCGTGGCAATGCCGTTATCAGCGCAATACGGCAGCAATCGCTTTTCGGCGTTGCGCTCGCTGACCGAATAGTTGAACTGAACGAAGTCGACCGGCTCCTGCTTGAGCACCTCGAGCAACCGATCATGGGCGGATTCGACATAGTGCGTCACGCCGATATAACGGATGCGCCCCTGTTCCTTGAGCTCGCGCAACAGGCCCAGTTGGGTGCGCGTGTCCTGCAGGTTGTGCACTTGAATCAGGTCGATCATGTCGGTCTGCAGCGTCTCGAAACTCTTCTCGATCTGTGCCAGACCACGCTCACGGCCAGTGGCGGAGACCTTGGTCGCGAGGAAAACCTGACCACGCACGTCACGACGCTGGATCAGCTCGCCCACCACGCGATCGGCATTGCCGTAGCTCGGCGCGGTATCGATCACCTTTGCGCCACCTTCGACGAAGACTCGCAGCACATCCAGCAAGGCCTGCATGTCAGGACCGTCGACGCGGATGTCATGCGTACGCGAGGTGCCCAGCCCGATCACCGGAAGCAATTCGCCGGAGGCAGGGATCGGCCGCACTCGCAACGATTCAGCGGCTCTTCCCAGCAAGGGCAACAGCGGCCCGAGGGTGGCAACAGTGGCTAACAGGGCGGAACGATGGAGCAGCTGACGGCGAGTCTGCATGAGTAGGTCTCCGGGTCGGGCGGTGGCGGCGACGTTTGAGTATGGTCGACGCCGCACGACGCACCGGTAGATCCGATGACCAGAGCTTTTCTGTATGTGACAGCGCAGTGAGAGCAGACCGCCCAAGATGCGCAGCTTTCAAGGACAGGCAGCCCATCGGCTCGGCCGCACAGTAGTGGCATTATGCTTTCATTTAAGTTCTACTTCGCCGCGCCAAACTGGCAAGCATCGGCTCAGCTCGACCCATAAGCTGCGGCTTGCTTCCTATCGAGAGAACGATGCACCCAACCCCTTCACGCCTCAGCGGGCAACCGACCAGCGCAGCGCCATTGAAACAGCGCCGCAGAAGACAGCGCCTGATCAGCCTGGCCTATGCCCTGGGGCTGCTGCTGGTGTTTCTGCTCAGTCTGTTGCTGTTACCGGACGACGCCGGGCTGGGCAAGCTGCTCTGGGGCGCACGCGGTCCCGGCTAGCCGATCGCCACGAACCACGGGAGCGGTCAGACCTGGAAACGTCCCACCAGAGCAGCCAGACTCTGAGACAGCCCCGACAATTGCTGACTGGCCTGCATGCTTTTCGATGAATTAGCGGCCGCATCATCGGATAGATCTCGGATATCGCTGATGTTGCGGGCAATCTCCTCGGTGACGCTGCTCTGCTCCTCACAGGCCGTGGCAATCTGCGCCGCCATGTCATTGATGCGCTGAACCGACTGCGTCGTATCCGCCAGCACCTGATCGACGCCCGATGCCCGCTCGACACTGTCACGTGCCTTATCACTGCCGATTTGCATGGCTTGCACTGCCTTGCTGACACCACTTTGCAGGCGCTCGATACGTGCCTGGATATCCTTGGTTGAATCCTGAGTACGGCCCGCCAACGCTCGCACCTCGTCCGCCACCACGGCGAAACCACGACCCTGCTCGCCGGCACGGGCGGCCTCGATGGCGGCATTCAGCGCCAGCAGGTTGGTCTGCTCGGCAATACCGCGAATCACTTCAAGCACCGCACCGATGCTGGCGGTCTCTTCAGCCAGTGCCTCAATGGTTTTCGAGGTGCTTTCCACATCCTGAGCCAGCTGACGGATCGACTGGACGGTACTGCTGACCACGGCAGCGCCCTGGCTTGATTGTTGTTGCGCGTCGCGTGCCGCATCCGAGGCGTTCTGTGCATTCAGCGCGACCTCGTGCACCGCAGCGCTCATTTCCGTGGCAGCTGTGCTGACCTGGTCCACGGCGGCGTGCTCGCTGTTGATCAATTGATCATTGGTCGCTGCCATCCGCGCCATGTCACGTGCAGCCGTATCGACTTCTGCAGTCACCCGACCGACTTCGGCGATCAGTGGTTGCAGCTTGTCGAGAAAGCGATTGAACGCATTACCGAGCTGGCCCAGCTCGTCAGCCGAGCGAACGTCCAGGCGGGCGCGCAGATCGCCGTCGCCCTCGGCGATCTGCTGAACGCGATCGAGCAGCCGGCGCAGCGGCTTGAGCACCACCAACGGCAGGCCGAGCACCAGCAGCACGCAGCCCAGCAAACCGATCACCAGCAGCGTGCCCTGTTGCGCCTCGGTGCTCGCACCCTCGGCGATCGCCGCCGCGCCGATCGCGTAGGCAGCTTCATCCTCCAGGTTGCCGAGCTGGTCGATGGCGTCACGCATGCTGTCGAAGCGGGCCTCGCTGTCGCCGAAGCTCAACGTGCTGGCCGCCTGCGGGTCGAGGTCGATCTGCTCGATGACCCGCTGCGACACCGCCGACCATTGGGCGAACCCGCGGTTGAATTGCTCGACCAGCGCCATGGCCTCAGGCCCCGGCTGCATGGCCGCGTATTTCTGCACCCGGTCGTAGGCCTGCTGAAGATTTTCCGCGTGGCTGGCCTTGAGTGCCTCGAGGTGATCCCCCGCATCGCTGTCGAGCAGGCTGCGCTCGGCGACGAAGGCTTGGTAGAGGTCGCGATCGGCATTGAGCAGCAGGCTGATGGCAGGCAGATGCCGCGACGCGAGCCGCTCGCTGGAATCGGCGACGCGCTCGATGCCGCGTATGCCAAAGACACCCATTAGCACCAGCAGGATGGCGAGCGCCGCGATGGGCAGGGTGATTTTCCAGCGGAATCCGAGATCGACGAACAGGCGGGGCATAACAGTGCTCCTTGGCAGGCTTATCCATGGCTATCGGCCGCGATGGGTGCGGCAACAGGTCACCCGTCGACCATTGCACAGCGACCGCTGCGCTCCGTTGAGTCAGATCAACCCGCTCGGTAGACGGCGCGGCAAGGCCGGACCGGGCCAGCGAGACCTACCGGTACTTTCGGATGAATGCCAAGGTTGCATGGCGATCTTTTCCCCTGCGGCCGATAACGTGTCAGACGGCGATACCGCCGAGCGGTCTGCAGGCGGCCCTGTCGAAGCCGATAACCTGAACAGCCGATCAGCGTTTCGACCGGTGCGGGAGCGGGCCGCTGTTCCGCTTCGTCCTACCAAGCGCGAGTAATGCCCATGTTTACGCTCTCCCGATTCAAGCCAGGCCACACGCAAACCAACGGCACGGCGAGCCTGCTCTGCTCGGCTCAGCAGCTCTCACAGCAGCTCGCCGCCCTGCACTTCAACCCGACCTACATTGCTGGCTTCGTCTCGCCCCATGTGAATCTGGATGAGGTGGCTCGGCAGGTATCGCAGCGCTTTCCGAACGCAACGATCAGCTTGTGTACCACCGCGGGCGAGCTGTCCAGCGAGGGCCAGCGGCTCTACTGTGCCACCGGCGCGCAGTGGGATCGGGTGGTGTTGCAACTGTTCGATGCCAGCATCATTGCCGCTGCCGAGATCGTCCGCGTGCCGCTGGAGTGCGAGGACATCCGCAGCGGGGGCCAGCGCCTGCCGATGGCTGAACGCATCGCGCGCCTCACGGCGACGATCAAACGCCTGCAGGTGTCGATGAAGATCGATTACCGCGACACCCTGGCCAATATCTTCTTCGATGGCCTTTCCGCCTCGGAGTCGTTCTTCATGGAGGCGCTGTACGAGTCGGGGCGCTTTCCCTGCCTGTTCGTCGGCGGCTCAGCCGGTGGCAAGCTGGATTTCAAGACGACCCAATTGCATGACGGCAAGCGCAGCTACCAGAACCACGCGCTGATCGTCTTCCTCAAGTGCGCGCGAGACGTGCGCTTCGGCGTGTTCAAGAGCCAGAACTTCGAGCCCACCCCACTCAGCCTGAGCGTACTCAGCGCCTCCCTGGAAGACCGCTACATCAGCCAGGTGGTCGACACTCGCGGCAACATCCGTACCATGGTCCAGGCGCTGTGCGAGGCGCTCAAATGCGCGCCGCAGGAGCTGGAGCAGCGGCTCTCGGACTACTCCTTCGCCATTCGCGTAGGCGAGGAAGTGTTTGTCCGCTCGATCTCGCAGATCGACTTCGCCAACGAGCGCGTGCACCTGTTCTGCGATGTGGCGCCCGGTGAAGAGCTGATCATGGTCAAGCGCACACCGTTGGCCGAGGCTACCCGCCGCGACTATCAGCAGTTCATGCGCAATAAACCTGGCAAGCCACTGGTGGGCATCCTCAACGACTGCATCCTGCGCCGGTTGAATAACGAACAGGCCCTGGGCGGCATGGACCCGGTGTTCGATGGCGTCCCCGTAGCGGGCTATTCCACATTCGGCGAGATCCTCGGACTTAACCTGAACCAGACACTGACCGCGGTATTCTTTTTCCGCACCAACGGCAAAGACGAATTCCACGACGAATACACCGATAACTTCATCGCCTATCACGGTGAGTTCAAGGCGTTTTTCCTGCGGCGGCAGATCAAGAAGCTCACTGGCCTGAGCCAGGTGGTGGTCAAGCAGATCGAGCAGTTCAAGCGCCAGGACTACAGCAGCGCAGTGGACGTCGGTGGGCTGGATGAGCACATACGCCCGGTGTTTCGCGGGCTGGCTGATCTGGGCCAGGTCCTGTCCCAGGCCGACGAGCAGCGCCGGTCCATTTCCGATCAAGTCAGCCAGTGCGCCACCGAACTGCATGGTTCCATGGACGACCTGACGCTGAACATCAACCAACAGGGCGCGGTAATCGAACAGGCCGGCAGCTCGGTCAAGCAGATGGTCAAGCAGGCTGACGAGGTGGTCGGCAGCGCGCGGGAGCTGGCGCAGTCCAGTCAGCGCATTCAATCTGTGGTGCAGACCATCCAGCAGATTGCCGGGCAAACCAATCTGCTGGCACTCAATGCTGCAATCGAAGCCGCGCGCGCCGGCGAAATGGGCCGGGGTTTTGCGGTGGTCGCCGACGAGGTGCGCAAACTGGCGGAAATCACCGGCAAGAATGCCGAGGAGATCGGCACCGATATCGACCGGCTGGCCAGCGAGATTCGCGCGGTGGCGCAACACATCGAGACGCAGTCGGCCGGTGTCGGTTCGCTGACCGGCCTGCTGAATGCACTAGAAAACTCCAGCAACCTCACCGCCGGCACATCGCGCCAGACCAAGGGCGTCGCCGACATGCTGATTGGCCTGACCGCGCGCTGAGGCGCTTCGCCGATGGCCAGGGTCTGTTGACGTTTTGTCGCGAGCCGCGTTGCTGCGTCAAATGGCGCCAGGCCGGGCGGCGTTCCGCAAGGCGCGGGACGCAGGTAATGGTTGTTCCCTTGCCAAGCCCCGCAACGCCGCATGGCGCCATTTGCCGCGCAACCCTTCGGGCCGGGCCTGTTTTTTGCGCGATGCGGCGTTATTCGTCGTTCATTTGGAACAACCAAACGTCCCTCCTCATGCCTTGCCTCGCGCAAAAACAGGCTCCGGCGCGGCCGCGAACGAAACGTCAACAGACCCTAACGCGTCAGGCGCGCGCGAACCTCAGCGTAGGGATAGGCCTCCAGCGAAGCGAAACCGGTGATTTGGCGCGCCTTGAGCTTGGTGAACACCGGCACGTTGATGCCGCAGAGAAAGCGCGTCAGGCATTCGGCGCTGGGCTCGTGGTCCTTGAGCTGCCCGTAGCGCTGGCTGAAATCGGCGCAGCGGGCATCGACATCCATCTCGCCCAGCGGCGCCAATGGCGACGGTTCCGGTAGTTGCGCAACCTGCCCGCGGCAAACCGAGCAGTGTCCGCAGCGTTGCGGCGCCAGGTCATCGCCGAAGTAAACGGCCAACCGATGGCTCAAGCACTCGTGTGATTCGAACAGCGCCAGCATGTTATCGATACGGGTGATTTCGCTTCCTTCGTGGAGCCTGAAGTAGGCATGCAACTCGGTACTCAGGGATGGGGCATCGAACGTCGGATCGAGCAGCGCATAGACGTCGGTCATCTGCTTGCTCTCCAGCTCGATCCAGCCCTTTTCCTGGAAGTACTCCAGCGCCTTGACCACCCGCCCACGGTCTGCACCGTGCTGCTGGTAGAGCGCATCGAAATCCAGCGTGCACCAGGTCCGCGCCCGTGCCGAGCTGTGCACGATGGCCTCGACGAACTGCCGCCGCTCGCCCTCGAATTTCGCCACAAAGGCTTCAGGTTCGAGCAGGTACTTGAAGCGATACTCGGCGAAATAAGCGAAACGCGGCGCGATGATGCCGCGCAGCTCCAGCTGGACCAGCAGGGTTTTCAGCGGCAACTGGCGGATGTTGCTCTGGTCCGACAGCTGGTTGAGCATCAGCTCCCACTGCCCGCCCGCGCCGGATTGCAACAGCTCGTCGAGCACGCAGCGGATGCCCTCACGCTCCGGCGTGTCGCCATAGACGAAGTTCTGCAGCACGCTGAGGCTGTCGCGATTGGCCAGCACCAGGCAGTCCGATGGCTTGCCATCGCGGCCGGCACGGCCGATTTCCTGGCTGTAGTTCTCCACCGACTTGGGCAAGTCGTAGTGCACCACGTTGCGGATATCCGCCTTGTCGATGCCCATGCCGAAGGCAATGGTGGCGACGATGCAATTCAGCTCGCCAGCCATGAAGCGCCGCTGGATCGACTCGCGTGCCTCGTGCGCCATACCGGCGTGATAGGCGCTGGCCGGAAAGCCTCGTTGCGCCAGATGCTCGGCGACCTGCTCCGCGGTCTTCTGCTGGGTGACGTAGACGATGGTCGGCTGCCCAGCCTTGTCCTTTAGCCATTCCACTAGCCGGCGCTGCTTGTTGAAGCCGCTGACCGGTTCGACCAGCAGATTGAGATTGGGCCGGTAAAAACCGGTCGTCACCACGTCGTCCGCGGCAATCGAGAATTTGGCCTGCATGTCGGCGATCACCGGCGGCGTCGCCGTCGCGGTCAGCAGCAGCACCTGGGGAATATTGAACTGGCGCTGATAGTCGGGAAGCTTGAGGTAATCCGGACGGAAGTTGTGCCCCCACTCGGAAATGCAATGCGCCTCATCGACGACCAGCAACGAGATCGGCACCTGGCTGATGAAGTTACGGAAACGCTCGTTCTTCAGCCGCTCCACCGAAATCATCAGGATCTTCAGTTCACCGGACTTGGCGCGGGCCATGGTTTCGCTGGCCTGCTCGCGGCTCTGCGCCGAATCGATGCTGGCTGCCGCGATACCGTGCCGATGCAAGAACGCCAGTTGGTCCTGCATCAACGCCAGTAGCGGCGAGACGACCAAGGTGAGACGAGGCAATAGCAGCGCCGGCAGCTGATAGCACAAGGACTTGCCCGACCCGGTGGGAAAGATGGCGGCCGCTGAGCGCCCGGCCACCACGGCGCGAATGGCCTGATCCTGGCCGGGACGAAAGTCGTCGTAGCCGAATGTCTGTTTAAGCGTCTGTTCGATCATGCTGAGTCACTCCTTTGACTGGAGGCCGGAGGGTAGCAAAAGGAGGGAGACGGTACTGCAAAGCGGCGGGAGGGTAACGGTCAGCCGTCTGGAAAGCGCATCGAGCCGGCCCTACGAGGCGGGCAGAACAGACAACAAGCGAAACGGCCAGGTTTTTCGGTCAATCGCCTGGATTGGAATCGGCAATTATCGTTAGCAAGCTAGCAAATTTACGATAGCCGGGCTCCTGAAGAACAAGCATAAGCGCCGCCGGATCAGGTGATCCCGCCCCGCGAACAGGAACGGACCTACGAACCAGATACAGGATCTCCTGCCATGCGCGTTACCCTTGCTACTGCTGCCCTACTCCTCGCGGCCGCCTCGCTTGCCCATGCCAACAGCGGCGAACCCGAACCTTACACCTACGGCACCCGACTCGATATTGCCTCGGTGCTGTCCATCAAGATCGAGCCGACACCCTATTGCGAGGTGACAGATGCCGTCATGACCTATCGGGATTCTGCCGGACAAGTCCGTAGGCTCGCCTACCGAACGCCTGCCGACAGCTGCAAGAACCAGAACTGACCAGCTACAGTTCTGAACTGGCAGACGCCGATCCGCCTTCAGGCCCATCGGCGCGCTTCGCAACCGGCGCAAGCTGATCCGAGACGATCAGAAACGATCGCGGATAACCACCTCTTCAAGCGGCAGTTTGCCAATACGTGGCTTAGGATCGGCAGCCCGCTTGCCCACCGCGACCATCATCGCGATCACATGGTTGTCCGGCAGGTTGATCAGCTTAGCCACGGCGTCGAAGTCGAAGCCATCCATCGGGCAGGAATCCAGGCCCTTTCCACGTGCAGCAAGCATCAGCGTTTGGGCCATCAGGCCGCAGCTGCGCATGGCTTCGTCACGCTGTACTTGGGGCTTGTCACGGTAGTAGTTGTCGATGGCGCCTGCCATGTAGTCCTGCACTTCGGCCGGAGCACCGTCCCAGACGCGGCGGACGTTCTTTTCCCAGCTATCGACCTGAGCGCAGACCACCACCAGCATCGAGGCATCGGTCATCTGCGCCTGGTTCCAGCCCACCTCGCGAATCTGCGCGCGCAGTTGCGGATCACTCACCTCAACGAAGCGCACGTGCTGCAGGTTGAAGGCGGACGGGGCTAGGAGTGCCAGTTGCAGCAGCTCGTCCTTTTCTTCACGGCTGAGCTCAAAGCTGGCGTCATAGGCCTTGACGGCGCGGCGGGTCTGGATGGCTTCTTCGATCTGCATGATGTGGCTCCAATCGGGTTTAAACGTGGCCGTAATGCTATGCGCCAACATCCATCGAATCCATCCATGTTGGTTGATGGAAGTTATCAACCGAACCGATGAAGGGTTCGGGTAATGCCTCGCGGTTAGGGACCGCCGCGTTCGCAACCAACGCGCCAAGGGCGACTGACGCCCATCGGCCATACCGAACTGGCAGAAAGATGTCCACCAAAAAGCCGCCCGAAGGCGGCTTTTTCCATGGCTTGTCGCTACAGCTTAGAGCTGCGGGCCAGCGGCCTTGATGGCATCGGAGACGTCGAACTTCTTGAAGTTCTCGACGAACTTGTTCGCCAGCTCCTTCGCGGCCTCGTCGTAGGCGTTGGCGTCGGACCAGGTGTTGCGTGGGTTAAGCAGCTGGGTGTCGACACCGGCGACGGCCTTCGGCACGTCGAGGTTGATGATCGGCAGATGCTCGGTTTCGGCACCAACCAACGCACCGCTCTGGATCGCAGCGATTACGGCACGAGTGGTTGGAATGTTGAAACGCTTGCCGACGCCGTAGCCACCACCGGTCCAGCCAGTGTTGACCAGATAGACCTTGGAGCCGAACGCCTGGATGCGCTTGATCAGCAGCTCGGCATACACGCCGGCCGGACGCGGGAAGAACGGCGCGCCGAAGCAGGTGGAGAAGGTCGACTTGATGCCGCTGCCCGAACCCATTTCGGTGGAACCCACCAGCGCGGTGTAGCCGGACAGGAAGTGGTAAGCCGCCTGCTCTTCATTGAGGATCGACACCGGAGGCAGAACACCGGTCAGGTCGCAGGTCAGGAAGATCACCGCGTTCGGCTCGCCGCCAAGGTTCTTGTCGGAACGCTTCTCGACGTATTCCAGCGGGTAGGCTGCGCGGCTGTTCTGGGTCAGGCTGTCGTTGGTGTAGTCAGCGGCGCGCTCGTCGTTCAGCACGACGTTTTCCAGCACGGTGCCGAACTGGATGGCTTTCCAGATGACCGGCTCGTTCTTCTCGGAGAGGTCGATGCACTTGGCGTAGCAGCCACCTTCGATGTTGAACACCACACCGGTGCCCCAGCCGTGCTCGTCATCGCCGATCAGGTAGCGCGACTCATCTGCCGAGAGGGTGGTCTTGCCGGTGCCGGACAAACCGAAGAACAAGGTGACGTCACCGTTTTCGCCAATGTTGGCGGCGCAGTGCATCGGCAAAACGTCAGCTTCGGGCAGCAGGTAGTTCTGCACCGAGAACATGGCCTTCTTCATTTCACCGGCGTAGCGCATGCCAGCGATCAGGACCTTCTTCTGGGCGAAGTTGATGATCACGCAACCGTCGGAGTTGGTCCCATCACGCTCGGGGGAGCATTCGAAGTTGGCGACGTTGAGGACCTGCCACTCATCCTTGCCGGCCGGGTTGTACTGCTCGGGATTGATGAAGAGCTGGCGACCGAAAAGATTCTGCCACGCGGTTGCAGTGGCCATCTTGACCGGCAGGTAGTGACCTTCGGAAGAGCCTACATGGACGTGGGAAACGAAATGATCCTGAGCCTTGTTGAAGGCTTCGACGCGGTCCCACAGGGCGTCGAACTTTTCGGCGGGGAACGGACGGTTAATCGGCCCCCAAGCGATGGAGCCCTGGGTGCTGGGCTCTTCCACAATAAAGCGATCAGCTGGCGATCGACCGGTCCGGTGGCCGGTTTTCACGACGAGCGCGCCATTGGCGGCCAATTCACCTTCACCGCGCTTAATGGCTTGTTCAACCAGTTGAGCGGTGCTGATATCGATGTACACGGCGTTAGTGGCTTGCGTCATGAGTTTCCCGTCGGCCTTGGGCCGATTCCTCCATGCTGTTGTAGCCCACGGTACAGTGGACTACACCGAAAAAAAGTGCGCGCGATTATGACAGAAATGACGCTGCGCTGGGTATGAGGGCGTGATGGCGAAAAGGTTCCTACGCCCGGAAAGCCTTTAATGCCGCGTGCCGGATGGACCTTCCGTTCCCGCACCGGCAAAAAGCTGGGCGATATCGGCCGCGTCGAACCGGTAGCTATGATTGCAGAACTGGCAATCGATGGTGATGGACCCGCCCTGCTCCGTCAGCAACAGCTCGGCGTCGTGATGGCCGAGACTGATGACTGCATTGGCCGAGCGTTCACGCGAGCAGCTGCAGCGGAACACGATCGGCCG
The DNA here is from genome assembly GCF_044543345.1 of Pseudomonas sp. NPDC077451. NCBI lineage: Bacteria > Pseudomonadati > Pseudomonadota > Gammaproteobacteria > Pseudomonadales > Pseudomonadaceae > Pseudomonas > Pseudomonas sp. NPDC077451. The sequence goes on from NZ_JBITVX010000013.1 coordinate 23,844, forward strand.
CGGGTCGAACAGCCGAACCCGCTCTTCATGATAAAGACGATGCAGGATGGTCTGGGTATCGAGCCCCAGCAACTCTTCAGTCGACAGGGTATCGGCCAGGGTGCGCAGGTGCTGCCAGCTGGCTTCGCGCTCTTCGCCGTCACGGATGCGATCAGCTGGCAGCTGCTGCAACAACATCCCGCAAGCACGGCGGCCATCAGCGGCTAGCCAGAAGCGCGTCGGCAGTTGCTCGGAGGAGGCGAAATAGTTCGACAGGCTGTCCGCCAAGGTCACGCCGTCCAGCGCAACAATGCCCTGATAACGCTGCCCGTTGGCCGGGTCGATGGTCATCGCCATAACGCCATCGGGCATCAGTTCCGACAGGGTCGCGCCGGGGGTCAGCAGCGCCTCGTCATAGCGAGCAATGCCGCGCACCTCTCGATCGCTGGAGCACTCGACCATCAACAACGGCACCGCACCGGACGAGCGTGCCTGCAACACCATCAACCCATCGAATTTCAGCGTGCCGACCAACAGCGCCGCCGCCGCGAGCAGTTCGCCGAGCAACTGCGCAACCTGTTCAGGATACGCATGCTTCGCCAGGACCTCCGCATAGCTGCGCTCGAGCCCGACCCATTCGCCGCGTACGTCGGTGTCATCGAAAAGAAAGCGTTGGGTGTAATCGGAATCGAGCATGGGCATGACCAGAGCAGGTGGGCGTTCGGGGCCGTCATAAATGGCGGGACGTGGCACGTCTCGGCGATGGTGCGGCACCTAGAAGAAGGGACCGCATTCTAGGTCGAAAGTGGCGACCATCCAACCAGCGGCACTCAACCCGCGTCCGAATGAAACCGCTGCAACGCGCGACGCTGTTTTTTGCTTGGCTTGCCATCGGTTTCCACCCCTAGGCTGCCGGCCTTGCGCATGGCCGCAGCGTTCTCCCGGCGAACCAGGCTTTCGGCGGTCTCCTCATACAGTAGCTGAGCCTCCGGTGCGCCCTTGCGCACGGCCGACAACGCCCTGATCACCACGGTGCGCTCATCATAGCCGGCCCGAATCACCAGCTCCTCGCCGAGTTTAGGTTCCTTGCTCGGCTTGCAACGCTCGCCCTTGCAGTGCACCTTGCCGCCTTCGATGGCCGCTTTGGCCAAGGCGCGCGTCTTGAAGAAACGCGCCGCCCACAGCCATTTGTCCAGACGGACTTTGCCGTCGTCTTTCTCACTCATCGTTCAACTCTGCCTAGCGTCTCGTTGTCATAGGTTGGAACAGGGAGATGCGGTTGTCATGCAGCCTGTCTAGAATGCGCGGAAATTTACCGGATACGCTTTTGAACAGTCCCGACCTCCAAACAATCATCGGTTTGCGCGAATGGATCGCCTTGCCTGAGCTCGGTGTGGTCGGCCTGCGCGCGAAGATCGATACCGGCGCTAGCACCTCTGCCTTACATGCGACCGACATCAGCGAATTCAAGCGCAATGGCGAACGCTGGGTCCGTTTTACGGCGCACCTGGGGACGCTGGTGCAGAGTCGCCACCGCTGCGAAGCGCCGCTGGTGGCGCGCAAGATCATCAAAAGCTCCAACGGACACGTACAGACCCGCTACGTGGTGCGTACGCTATTGGCGCTGGGCGACCACCTGTGGCCCGTCGAATTCACCCTTACCTGTCGCAAGACCATGCGCTATCGCTTACTGCTGGGGTCAAAAGCCCTGATGGACGGCAAATGGCTGGTCGACCCTGCCCGCACCTACGTGCAGGAAAAACCCCAGACTCTCACTCTTTCCGGTGCCCCATGAAAATCGCCGTGCTGTCGCGCAACCCACGCCTGTATTCGACCCGCCGTCTGGTTGAGGCCGGCCAGCAACGTGGCCATGAGGTGGTCGTCATCGACACCCTGCGCGCGTACATGAACATCGCCAGCCACAAACCACAGATTCATTATCGCGGCCGCCCACTGGAAGGCTTCGATGCGGTGATCCCGCGGATCGGCGCCTCGGTTACCTTTTATGGCTGCGCAGTGCTGCGCCAGTTCGAAATGCAGGGCGTGTTTCCGCTGAATGAATCGGTAGCCATTGCCCGCTCGAGGGACAAGCTGCGCTCGCTGCAGTTGCTGTCGCGCCGTGGCATCGGCCTGCCGGTAACCGGCTTTGCCCACTCGCCAGACGATATTGCCGACCTTATCCAGATGGTCAACGGCGCGCCGCTGGTGATCAAGGTGCTCGAAGGCACCCAGGGTATCGGCGTGGTCATGTGCGAAACCGCCACCGCCGCCGAGTCGGTGATCGAGGCCTTCATGGGCCTCAAGCAGGACATCATGGTGCAGGAATACATCAAGGAAGCCGGCGGCGCGGACATTCGCTGCTTCGTGGTTGGTGACAAGGTCATCGCCGCCATGAAGCGTCAGGCCAAGCCTGGCGAGTTCCGCTCCAATCTGCACCGCGGCGGCACCGCCAGCCTGATCAAGATCACCCCGGAAGAGCGGATGACCGCGATTCGCGCGGCGAAGGTCATGGGCCTGAGCGTCGCGGGCGTCGATATCCTGCGCTCCAACCATGGTCCGCTGGTGATGGAGGTGAACTCCTCCCCAGGCCTCGCCGGCATCGAGGAAACTACTGGCAAGGACGTCGCGGGGCTGATCATCCAGTACCTGGAAAAGAACGCCGGCCCGCATCTGACGAGGACGAAGGGAAAGGGCTAAGCGAACGCTGGAAACCGGGAATCGCAGCTTCCACGGATTCCGTAATCGAGAGCCCTATGCGGCCAGCAAGAACCGGCTCGACAGTAGGGAACCGAAGCCTACGGTCAGCCTACTGCTTCACCGCATCCCTCGGCAGCAACAACCCCAACGGCAGGCTCACCCGCGCCTCGAGCCCGCCGCCTTCGCGGTTGCGTAACTCGATCACACCACCATGTTGCGATGCGATCCGCTTGACGATCGCCAGCCCCAGCCCGGCGCCCTGCCCGCCACGTGCCTTGTCGCCGCGGATGAACGGATTGAATATTTCGCCGAGCTCCCGGGGATCGATGCCCGTGCCCCGGTCAAGCACGCTGAGGACGACATAGGGTGCATTGCTGTCGCCCGAAACATGGGCGGCCACTTCGACACCATGGCCGCCATAACGCAGCGCATTTTCAATCAGATTCACCAGCAGTCGTTTGATCGAAACTCGTCGTAACGCCAATTGCGGCATCGGCTCGACACAGAGGCGAACGGTTTCTCCGTACTGGTTGTAGGGCGCCACGACTTCACGTACCAGCTCGCCCAAGTCGACGCTTTCCACCGGCTCGTCGCTGCCATCGCGAACGAAGGCGAGGAACTGATCGAGGATCGCGTTCATGTCCTCGATATCGCGAACCATGTCCTCGGTCAGCTCCGCGTCGCTGGACATCAGTTCGAGGGACAGCCGCAAGCGCGTCAGCGGCGTGCGCAAGTCGTGCGATACGCCAGCGAGCATCAGCTCCCGCTCGCGGCCAGCCTGCTCGACGTCCTCTGCCATCTGGTTGAACGCGCGATAAACCTCGGTCATCTCGCTCGGCGTGTCGCTGATGGGCAACCGCACGCTACGCCCCTTGCCGATCTGCCGGGCCGCATAGACCAAGCGTTTGAGCGGCAAGTTGAGCTGGCTGACAAAGATCCACGCGGCGGCCGTGGACAGCAGCCCAATACCGAGAAACCAGCCCAGCACGCTCCAGATCCGCTGACCGCGCAACGGGTATGCGTACAACGGCACCCGCAACCAGTCCGGCCCTAGGCTAGGCGCGCGGACCCAGATGGCTGTGTCAGGCTGAATACGCACCCGCACATCGGTTTCGACACCGAGTTCGGCCTGCATCTGCCGCTGGAAGATTTCCGTGTAAGGCCAGTGATATTCACTGGGCGGCACATCGTCCATCGTAACCCGCTGCAAGCCGGCCGCCTCTGCGATGCGTTCGCGGTTTTCCTCGTCAGCTGCCCAGTAGGCACGCAAGGTTAGCGCCGCACCATGGCTGTACTGACGATCGACCATGACGTCCTCGTTCATCATCAGGTACACGAGCATCAATACCTTGGAGAACAGGACCACGATCAGCACCATCCACAGGGTGCGAGCGAAGAAGCTTTGCGGGAACCAGAGCGGGGTTTTCATAAACAAGCCGATTTTGACCGCGGGAGGCTGAACCAAGAGGCCAGCGATGTGGGATTTCACAGTGAAGACTGGGTCGTAAGCTGCTCCGCTTTAGCCAACCGAGTCGAACAAGGGTGGTGGGCTAAAGCCCACCCTACGAGGCTGATGGCTCACTTCGTGATCCGTAAGCCATCCAATGATGCAGCCTGAGAAAAGCACTGCATCCCAATTTGGCTCAGCGCCGCGAGCAGCAGGCGGCTGCTATTTGTTGCCATCAGGCACGAACACATAGCCGACGCCCCAGACGGTCTGGATATAACGCGGCTTGGATGGGTCCGGCTCGATCAGCCGGCGCAGGCGGGAAATCTGCACATCGATGGAACGTTCGAGCGCATCCCACTCGCGACCGCGGGCCAGGTTCATCAGCTTGTCTCGGGTTAGCGGCTCGCGAGCGTGCTGTACCAGCGCCTTGAGCACGGCGAATTCACCGGTGGTGAGCATATGCACCTGATCGCCCTTCTTCAGCTCACGGGTGCCGAGGAACAGCTCGTAATCACCGAAGGTCACCGTTTCATCTTCGCTGCCCGGCGCACCTGGCACCTGCGGTGCCTGGCGGCGGAGCACCGCGCGGATCCGCGCCAACAGCTCACGGGGATTGAACGGCTTGGCCAGATAATCGTCCGCGCCCTGCTCCAACCCCTGAATGCGACTGGCCTCGTCACCCTTGGCCGTCAGCATGATGATCGGGATCTGGTTGCCACCGGTACGCAGCCGGTTACAGGCCGACAGGCCGTCCTCGCCCGGCATCATCAGGTCCAGCACTACGAGATGAAACAGCTCGCGGCTGAGCAGACGGTCCATCTGCTCGGCACTTTCCACCGTCCGGACTCGGTAACCCTGCTCATCGAGAAAGCGCTCGAGCAAGCGCCGCAGACGGGCGTCATCGTCAACAATCAGGATCTTTTCGCCTTCGTTGGCAGGTGCGGTGCTGCTCATGAGAACTCCCGGAATGATCGACGGCGCATTATGCGCGCAGTGAAGTAAACGCAACTGACAGCCATTGTTAGCAGATTTTGCGGTGCCTGGCCGAGGGCCGAAAGAATGAGTCGGTGCGCCTGGCTCGGGTTTTTCGTCCGGCTTGCGGCCTCAAATGCTCTGCTGCCCTTATAATCGCGCCCTTTCGCGCAGGCACGGCCTGCATGGTTTGACTGACCCAGGTAGGTTCATGGACAGCATCAACTCCCGCATCGCCGCAGAACTGGGCGTGCGCCCGCAACAGGTTGCCGCCACCGTGGCGCTGCTCGATGAAGGCTCCACCGTTCCCTTCATCGCCCGTTACCGCAAGGAAGTCACCGGCAGCCTCGACGACACCCAGCTGCGCCTGCTGGAAGAACGTCTGCGCTATATGCGCGAACTGGATGACCGCCGCGCGTCGATCCTTTCCAGCATCGAGGAACAGGGCAAGCTCACGCCTGAGCTGAAGCGCGAGATCGACCTTGCCGATACCAAGACGCGACTCGAAGACCTCTATCTGCCCTATAAGCAGAAGCGCCGCACCAAAGGCCAGATTGCGCTGGAAGCCGGCCTTGGCGAGCTGGCCGACGCGATCTTCGCCGACCCTGAGCTCAATCCAGAAGCCGAGGCGGCACGCTTCGTCGATGCCGAGAAGGGCTTCGCCGATACTAAAGCGGTGCTCGAAGGCGCCAAGTACATCCTCATGGAGCGCTTTGCCGAAGACGCCAACCTGCTGGCCAAACTGCGCGACTTCCTCACCCACAACGCCACCCTGAGTGCGCGGCTGGTGCCGGGTAAAGAGAACGAAGGCGCCAAGTTCAGCGACTATTTCGAGCATGACGAGCCGCTCAAGAGCACGCCGTCACACCGCGCACTGGCGATCTTCCGCGGGCGCAACGAAGGCGTGCTCAGCGTCAGCCTGAAAGTCGGCGACGAAGCGCCCGGCAGCATGCACCCGGGCGAAGTGATGATCGGCGAGCGCTTCGGCATCTCGAACCGTGGGCGGGCCGCAGACAAGTGGCTCGGCGAAGTGGTGCGCTGGACCTGGAAGGTCAAGCTCTACACGCATCTGGAAACCGACCTGCTCGGCGAACTGCGCGACAAGGCCGAGGATGATGCCATCGGCGTATTCGCGCGCAACATGCATGACCTGCTGCTGGCCGCCCCGGCCGGCCCGCGCGCCACGCTGGGCCTCGATCCTGGCTTGCGCACCGGCTGCAAGGTGGCGGTGGTCGATGCCACCGGCAAATTGCTCGATACCGCCACCGTCTACCCGCACGCCCCGCGCAACGATTGGGACGGCACCCTGGCCGCGTTGGCCAAACTCTGCGCCAAGCATAGCGTCGACCTGATCGCCATCGGCAATGGCACCGCCAGCCGTGAAAGCGACCGGCTCGCTGCCGATCTGATCAAGCAGGTGCCCGGCCTCAAGCTGACCAAGGTAATGGTGTCCGAAGCCGGCGCCTCGGTGTACTCGGCCTCCGAGCTGGCCGCCAAGGAATTTCCGGATCTGGACGTGTCGATCCGCGGCGCCGTGTCCATCGCCCGCCGTCTGCAAGATCCGCTGGCCGAACTGGTAAAAATCGAGCCTAAAGCCATCGGCGTGGGCCAGTACCAGCACGATGTGTCCCAGTTGAAACTGGCACGCTCGCTGGATGCGGTGGTGGAAGACTGCGTGAACGCCGTCGGCGTCGACGTCAACACCGCCTCGGTGGCGCTGCTGGCGCGGATTTCCGGGCTGAACGCCACGCTGGCGCAGAACATCGTCGCCTACCGTGACGCCAACGGCGCGTTCAGAGCCCGTAGCGAACTTAAAAAGGTCCCGCGCCTGGGCGACAAAACTTTCGAACAGGCCGCCGGCTTCCTCCGCGTGATGAATGGCAGCAACCCGCTGGACGCCTCTGCGGTGCACCCGGAAACCTATCCGCTGGTCAAGCGCATCGCCACCGACACCGGCCGCGACATCCGCTCGCTGATCGGCGACTCGACGTTTCTCAAACGCCTGGATCCCAAGCAGTTCACCGATGAGAGCTTCGGTCTGGTGACCGTCAGCGACATCCTGCAAGAGCTGGAGAAGCCCGGCCGCGACCCGCGTCCCGAGTTCAAGACCGCCGAGTTTCAGGACGGCGTCGAGAAGCTCAGCGACCTGACCCCCGGCATGATGCTCGAAGGTGTGGTGACCAACGTGACCAACTTCGGTGCCTTCGTCGACATCGGCGTGCATCAGGACGGTCTGGTGCACATCTCGGCGCTGTCCGAGAAGTTCGTCAAGGATCCCTACGAAGTGGTCAAGGCTGGCGACATCGTCAAGGTCAAGGTCATGGAAGTGGACATACCCCGTCAGCGCGTCGGCCTGTCCATGCGTATGAGCGACACGCCCGGTGAGAAAGCGGACTCCATGCGCGGAGGTGGCAACAACCGTGGCGGCCAAGCACGCGGCGAACGCAAGGCGGCCAAGCCGGAAACCAAGCCGGCACCGGCCAATAACGCCATGGCCGCGTTGTTCGCCAATGCGAAGAATCTGAGGAAATAAGGTGCGCGAAGTCGAGGCAGTAGGCAGCAGCAGCGCCTTTGGGCGCCTGTTGGGCCTGGAAATCATCAAGGCCGACAATGGCGAGGCACTGCTGCGCCTGGCAATGCACGATGGCTTGCGCAACCTGCACGGCAAGCTGCACGGCGGCGCATTGTTCTCGCTGATCGACACCGCCATGGGCCAGGCCAGTCACAGCCTCAACGGCGGCGAGCCCAACAGCGTCACCCTGGAGTGCAAGGTCAATTACATTCGCCCGGTGAGCGAAGGCGAACTGACCTGCCGAGCCTGGGTGGTGCACGGCGGGCGGCGCACTCAGGTACTCGAAGCCGAAGTCCACCAGGGTGAAAAGCTGGTGGCCAAGGCGCAGGCGACCTTCTCGGTTACCTGAGTCACCGGACCGCCGCCCAAGGTTAGCTGGAAACGCCCTGCAGCGGTGCGTGGTCCAACGCTGACGGCCTCTTGTAGAGCGTGCAATCCACCCCCATATTGTGCCGACTGACGCGTGAAGGAATTCCCAATTGAGCGATCTTCTCTCCCACCGCCTGGCGCTGCTGGCCGAGCACCACAACCTGTCGCTGCTCTCGCAATGCCTGCATGGGATAGAGCGTGAATGCCTGCGTGTCGACACCGATTGTCAGCTGGCGCTGACGCCGCATCCGCGAGCACTGGGCTCGGCGTTGACCCATCCGAAGATCACCACGGACTATTCAGAAGCGCTGCTGGAGTTCATCACCGGCACCGAAACCGATCCGCAAAAGACGCTGACCGAGCTGGACGCGATCCATCGCTACACCTATAGCAAGCTCGGCGACGAGCTGCTCTGGAGTCCCTCGATGCCCGGTCACCTGCCGGACGAGTCGCAGATTCCCATCGCCGAGTACGGCAGTTCGAACATCGGTCGACTGAAATATGTGTACCGCCAAGGCCTGGCGCTGCGTTACGGCAAGACGATGCAGTGCATTGCCGGCATCCATTACAACTTTTCGTTGCCCGAGGCGCTGTGGGCTACGCTGCAGGCCGATGAGAGCGACCAGCGCTCGGCGCAGGACTATCAGTCCTGGCGCTATATCGCACTGATCCGTAATTTCCGCCGCTACAGCTGGCTGCTGATGTACCTGTTCGGCGCCTCGCCCGCACTGGACGTCAGCTTCATGCGTGGCCGCCCGCACCAGCTACAGCAGCTCGACGAAGACACGCTGTATCTGCCCTACGCCACCAGCCTGCGCATGAGCGATCTGGGTTATCAGAGCAATGCCCAGGCCGGCTTGACGCCCTGCTATGACGATCTGCCGAGTTACACCAGCAGCCTGCACAAAGCGGTGTCCACGCCTTACCCCGACTACGCGGCGCTGGGCACCAAGGACGCGGAGGGCAACTGGCAACAGCTCAACACTAACGTCTTGCAGATCGAGAACGAGTACTACTCGAACATCCGCCCCAAGCGCGTCACCGACACTGGCGAGCGCCCACTGCATGCGCTGCGAGCGCGCGGCATCCAGTACATCGAGGTGCGCTGCCTAGATATCAATCCTTTCCTGCCGCTGGGTATCGACGTCACCGAAGCGCGTTTCCTCGATGCCTTCCTGCTGTTCTGCACGTTGCAGCAGAGCCCTTGCCTGGTAGAAGGCGAATGTCGGGCCAGCAGCGACAACTTCCTCAGCGTGGTCAAGGAAGGCCGCAAACCCGGGCTTGAACTGCGTCGCTGCGGTGAAGACGTCAGCCTGCAGCAGTGGGCGAACGAACTGATTGCGCAGATCGGCCAAGTCGCCGAACTGCTGGACCGCAGTCACGGCGGTGATGAGCATTCCCGCGCCGTCGCCGCGCAACAGGCCAAGGTTGCAGACAGCAGCCTGACGCCTTCGGCCCGCGTGCTCGCCGAGCTGCAGCGCAACGGCGAGAGCTTCAGCCAGTTCGCGCTGCGGCAGACCCGTCAACACGCCGACGACTTCCGTAGCCGAGCGCTGTCAGATGCCGACATGGCCTGGTTCGACGAAGCCGCACGCAGCTCACTGGCACAGCAGGCGCAGGTGGAAGCTGCGGACACTCAGGACTTCGACAGCTTCGTCGAGGACTACCAGCGCAGCCTGACCAGCCTGACACCGGTATAGCGCCGAGGAACATGCCGCTAGCCGTCAACGAGCGGCAGATGTGCAATGGCAGTACGTAGTACGTAGGGTGGGCTTTAGCCCACCGCTTGCTTCTTGACAGCGCTTGACGCCTGGCCTGGCTGTGCGCGCGCCGGTACCATCCTTGGTGGGCTTAGGCCCTCCCTACACCCCTGAGTTCAGACGCATGAAGGTCGCGCAATGCGGCCTCATTCGTGCTGGCTCTCCTTGCTCCACTCAAGGCTGATCCAGCCGCCTTATAGCGCCTTTTCGAAGATCTTCGAATTGCGCTGGAAGTTGTAGAGCGAGGCCCGTGCGGCCGGAAGACGCTCGACGCCGCTAGGCTCGAAACCGCGTTCGCGGAACCAGTGCGCCGTGCGTGTGGTGAGCACGAACAGGGTTTTCAGGCCCAACTTGCGCGCCCGCGCCTCGATACGCTCGAGCAACTCGTCACCGCGTCCGCCATGACGATATTCCGGATTGACCGCCAGGCAGGCCAGCTCGCCCGAGTCGGAATCTGCGATTGGGTAGAGCGCTGCGCAGGCGATAATCAGCCCGTCGCGCTCGACGATGCTGAATTGTTCCACCTCGCGCTCGAGCACCTCGCGCGAGCGCCGCACCAGAATGCCCTGCTCTTCCAGCGGCGTGATCAGATCAATCAACCCGCCGACGTCCTCGATGGTCGCCTCGCGCAGCTGCTCGAATTGCTCCTGGGTCACCAACGTGCCATCGCCGCCGTCACGGGTGAACAGCTCATTGAGCAACGAACCGTCCTCGGCATAGCTGATCACGTGGCTGCGGCGCACACCGCCTTTGCAGGCTTGCGCGGCGGCATCCAACAGCTCGGCCTGATAGGTGCCGACGAGGCGCTCGACATAGGCCGGAATTTGCGGCGGGCGCAGCTCACGCACCAGCTTGCCGCTTTCATCGCGCAGGCCGCGCTCGGACCCGTAGAGCACCAGCTTGTCGGCTTCCAGATCGATGGCGGCACGGGTAGCGATGTCTTCGCAGGCGATGTTGAAGATTTCACCGGTGGGTGAATAGCCCAGCGGCGAGAGCAGCACGATGGTGCGCTCATCCAGCAGGCGGCCGATGCCCTTGCGATCAACGCGACGCACTTCGCCGGTGTGCTGGTAATCGACGCCATCGTGAACACCGATGGGTCGCGCGGTGATGAAGTTGCCGCTGGCCACGCGCAGCCGTGCGCCCTGCATGGGCGAAGCTGCCATATCCATGGAAAGACGCGCTTCAAGCGCAATGCGCATATGCCCGACGGCATCAATTACGCACTCCAGCGTTGCCGTGTCGGTGATGCGCAGGTCGCGGTGAAAGCGCGGCTCGATACCGCGAGCGGCCAACCGCGACTCTATCTGCGGACGTGAGCCGAACGCCAGCACCAGGCGCACGCCAAGGCTGTGCAACAGCACCAGGTCATGAACAATATTGGCGAAGTTGGGATGCTCCAGGCCATCGCCGGGCAGCATGACCACGAAGGTGCGGTCACGATGCGAATTGATATAGGGCGATGAGTCGCGAAGCCAGGTGACGTAGTTGTGCATTGCAAAAAGCCTTCAGTAACAGCTTGTTCAGTCCGGGAGTCGGGTCGGGTACGGTAGGCAGGGAGCAGGGACATGCGACGATGAGGTCGCCAGCCCTGCTCCTATCCTCGGCTCGCCGGTTGCAGGCAATAGTGCTCGATCATCCCGCGCAACAACCTCACGGTGGGTTCGATCCTGTCGAGATCCAGGTACTCATCCGGCTGATGGGCGCAGGCGATATCGCCCGGGCCTAGCACCAGCGTTTCGCAGCCAAGCTGCTGAAGATAAGGCGCTTCGGTGGCGAAGGCCACTGCCTCGGCGGCATGTCCGGTGAGCCGCTCGGCCAGTTTAACCAGCTCGCCATCAGCGCCCTGATCGAAGGCCGGTACGCTGGGGAACAGCGGCGCCAGGTCGATCTTCACCTGATGTTTGTCAGCGACCGGACGCAGGCGCCCGGCAATTGCGTCGCGTAACTGATCAGGCTCCATCCCCGGCAACGGCCGCAGATCGTACTCCAGCGAGCACTGGCCGCAGATGCGATTGGGGTTGTCACCGCCGTGGATGCAACCGAGGTTGAGTGTCGGCTGCGGTACGTCGAACAACGGATTGTTGTACTGACCCTGCCATTCGCGGCGCAGCGTCATCAGCTCGGTCATGACGTCATGCATGGCTTCCAGGGCGCTATGACCATAAGCGGGATTGGACGAATGCCCGCTCTGCCCTTGGATTTCGATGCCTTCCATCATGATGCCTTTGTGCAGGCGCACCGGCCGCAGCCCGGTCGGCTCGCCGATCACCGCGGCGCGCCCCAGCGGCCGGCCGGCATCGGCCAGCGCGCGGGCGCCGGACATTGAGCTTTCTTCATCGCAGGTGGCCAGGATCAGCAGCGGCTGGCGGAACGGCTGATCGAGCAGGGGCAGTACCGCCTCGATGATCAGCGCGAAGAAGCCTTTCATGTCGCAAACGCCAAGGCCATACCAGCGGTCATCGGCTTCGCGCAGTTGGAGTGGTTCGGCTGTCCACAATTCGGCATCGAAGGGCACGGTATCGCTGTGCCCGGCCAACACCAGCCCGCCAGGCCCGCTGCCGTAGCTGGCGAGCAGGTTGAACTTGCCAGGGGTGACTTCCTGCACCTCACAGCTGAAACCAAGGTCGCCCAGCCAGCCCGCAAGCAGGTCAATGACCGGGCGGTTGGTCTGGTCCCAATGGGCCTGAGTACAGCTCACCGACGGCGCGGCAATCAGCGCGGCAAACTGGTCTTTGAGCGAGGGGATGGGCACCGACGACCTCCTTGGAGACAAAGACGAAGGCGCCCAGTGAAACATGAAACGCGTTGCCGCCGCGCCCCCGAGGGGAAAAAGCAGCGGCAACGCGTCCGATCAGACGAAGATCGCTTTGAGGATGGTGAAGAACACAATCGCCAGGAAGGCTCCGGCCGGCAACGTGATCAGCCAGGACATAAAGATCGACCCGACCACTCCGAGGTTCAGCGCGCCAATACCCCTTGCGATACCGATGCCCAGAACCGCGCCGACCAGCGTATGGGTGGTGGATACCGGCAGGCCGATGGCGGAGGCACCGACAACGGTGGTTGCGGTCGCAAGTTCGGCAGCGAAACCGCGGCTTGGCGTCAGCTCAGTGATTTCCTTGCCGATCGTGGCGATTACCTTGTAGCCGTAGGTAGCCAGACCGATGACGATACCGACGGCGCCCAGCAGCAGCACCCAGCCCGGCACCGGAGACTTGGCAGCGATTTCCGCGGCACCGCCCGACTGGATGACGCCGACCACGGCCGCCAGCGGGCCTACCGCGTTGGCCACGTCGTTGGCGCCATGGGCGAAAGCCATGGAGCACGCGGTAAAAATCATCAGAACGGCGAAGACCTTTTCCACGCTGGCGTAGTGAAAGGTCCGATCAGCCTCGACATCAAGCTTGATCCGCGACAGCAGCGCGATCCCCACCAGCATCACCAGCACACCGATAGCGAACGCCAGAAGGATGCCCTGGCCGCCGCTCAGCGTCAGGCCGACATGCTTGAGGCCCTTGGTGACGGTCATCAGCGCGACCATGAAACCGGTCAGGAACATGTACAGCGGCACGAAGCGCTTGGCGTTGAGAAACGGATCATCGGTGTTGATGATCAGTTTCTGTACGCTCATGAACAGGCCAAAGGCGACGATGCCGGACAGCATGGGCGTCACCACCCAACTGGCGACGATGGGGCCGATGGCGTCCCAGTGCACCGCATCGGTGGACACACCGACCGCGGCAAAGCCGATCACCGCACCGATGATCGAGTGCGTGGTGGAAACCGGCCAGCCTTTCATGGTGGCGATCATTAGCCAGGTGCCGGCTGCCAATAGCGCCGACATCATGCCCAGCACCATCAGATCCGGCGATATGACTTCTGCGTCGACAATGCCGTTCTTGATGGTCTCGGTGACTTCGCCACCGGCCAGATAGGCCCCGCAGAACTCGAAGATCATGGCCACAACGATGGCCTGCTTGATGGTCAGCGCCCGGGAACCGACGGAAGTACCCATGGCGTTGGCCACATCGTTGGCGCCCACGCCCCATGCCATGAAGAAACCGAAAGCGCAGGCAAGCACCAGGAGTACGAAACCGTATTCCGCGATAAAAGACATAAGGAATTACCTGTTGAACCAGAAAAGACGCTGGCGCATCAGCGCGCCAGCAGTTGTTCCAGACGGTTGCCGACGCGCTCGGCACGGTCAGCTACGTCACCGATCCATTCGATGATCTTGTAGAGAAACATCACGTCTACGGGTGGCAATTCCTTTTCCAGCTTGAACAGCGCGCGGCGCACCGTGATCTGCATGCGGTCGGTTTCGCGTTCGATTTCCTCGAGCTCCTCGACCATTTTTTCTACCAGCGTGGCTTCACGACCGGCAAAGCCGGTTTCCAGCAACGAATCCAGTTCCTTGAGCGCTTTCAGCGCCTGGCAGCTGGCGTCGACACTGCGCTGCACGAAGGCCATCATTTCCGGCTGCAGGGCCGGCGGAATGGTCATGCAACGGCCCAGCATCAGCCCGGCGATGTCCTTGGCACGGTTGGCAATTTTGTCCTGTACACTCAGCAGCTCCAGCAGATCCGAACGCGGAACCGGCAGAAACAGGCTCTTGGGCAGATGTTGACGGACGCTCTTCTTTAGCTTGTCGGCCTCGTTTTCCAGTCGGGCCATCTCTTTCTGGATCTGTTCGACCCGTTCCCAGTCTTCGGCCGTGATCGCCTGAAACAGCGGCACCAGATTGGCGGCACATTCGTGGGACTTAGCCATGTGCTGTTGCATCGGCCCGATAGGCGAGCGTCCGAACAGGCTGACGAAAGGATTGATTGGCATAGGGAACACCCCGGCTTCAGAAGGCGGCAAGTATACGGATGACCTCAAAGGGCCGCTACCAAGTGACGTAGGTCACACTCAAACATAGGCATCATCTCGGCACCATGCAGAAAGAAACCGAAATCAAACTGCGCGTCAGTCGCGAAACCCTGGCGGCCCTGCGCGAGCATCCGCTGCTGAAGAAACGCAACAAGAGCGGCTGGCAGCGGCACGAACTGTTCAACCAGTACTACGACACCCCCGAGCGCGACCTGGCTCAGGCCAAGGTCGCGCTGCGTCTGCGCCGCGACGGCGAGCAGTTTATTCAGACGCTAAAAAGCCGCGGCCAGAGCGTGGCTGGGCTGTCCGAGCGTAACGAGTGGGATTGGTACCTGGACAAGGCCAAGCTGGACCTGAAAAAACTCGCGGACGAGTGTTGGCCCGCGAGCCTGGCCGAGCTGGACAAGAAAACTTTGAAGCCGATTTTCACCACGGACTTCGTCCGCGAAAAAGCCGAAATCGCCTGGGGTCGCGGCAAGGCCAAGGTGGTTATCGAAGCGGCGCTGGATCTGGGCAAGGTCGTGGTCGGCAAACAGAGCGAGGAAATCTGCGAGCTGGAGCTGGAGCTGCGCCAGGGCGAACCCGACGCCCTGTTGGAACTGGCCGCCGAGCTGGCCGCTGATCTGCCGTTGATGCCTTGCGACATCAGCAAAGCCGAGCGCGGCTATCGCCTGCATGACGCCGACAGCTACTCGCTGAGCCTGCCCGCACCGACGCTTGCGGCGAGCATGCCGCTGGACGACGCCTTCGCCGCGCTGGCCTGGCAGCTGCTGGGCAACAGCCAGCGGTTGGCCGAACAGTACCGCTTTAACGGCCACTGGAAACTGCTCGGCGACTGGCTGCAGCAACTGGTCGAGCTGCGCGCCCTGCTGGGCAGCCTCGGCCAGGCCGCCCCGCGTGCGACCAGCCGCGAACTGCGCGAGCAGCTCGACGCACTGATCCAGGACTGGCGCCCGCGTATCGAGGCCGGTCAGGACGACGAGAATGCGCGTAAGGCTGCACCCGACGAGTTTGCCGCCGAATTGGCCGCGCCGCGCTGGGGGCTGTTCTCGCTGAGAGCCTCGCTCTGGCTGCTGCAACGCGGCTGGACCAGCGGACGCAACAACCGTGGCAACCGCCAGGGCGCCGCGGAGCTGGGCAATTGGCTGCCTCGCCAGCTCGGCGAAGAAGCCGAAGCGTTGCAACTGCTGCGTTATCAGCAGCAACCCGAAGACCTCGCCGAACAACGCCCACGCATGGAACGACTGCTGGTCTGGCTGCACCTGGCTCGGACCACGCTGGAGCTGCCGGAAGCCGACCGTCTCTACGGCGAACTGGCCAAGCTCTACGAGCTGGCCGGACAGCCGTTAAACGACGAGCTGCTCGATGCTCGGGTAGATCAGGCGCGCACGGTTTGGACGCTCAAGCCCTGGAAGCTGCTGACAAAAAAATAGGCTCAAGGCCTGTACTGAGCGTAGGGTGGGCCGGGCGGCGCTCCGCTTTAGCCCACCGCTATCGCAAAGCCCCTTACCTGTGCCCGTCCACCCGAGTCTTGTGGGCTGAAGCCCACCCTACTTGACTACCCCCAACCTGCCCAATTGCGCGCGGTCAATGCCCGCCCCACACGCTGGTGAGTGAAGCCCACGCTACCGAAGCTGGCGATCAAGCGGCTGTAACGGCGGGCGTGCCGCCAGCCTTCGACAGTTACGGACGGTCCCGCAAAGTTGAACCGCTCAGGCAGACAGCGCGCTGATTTATCGGCAAGCTTGGCCCTCGTCTCCGCCATGACCGAAGGGCCCCATGTCCGTGTTGAACTCGCCCACCCAGGACCGTTTCCTCGACCTCAATGATCTGCTGCGAGATCTGGTCGCCCAAGGACGGTTACTGCAGGAAACTGCTGAGCAATGCATGACCCTGCGGCGCAGTTCAGCGAACAGCCAGCAGCACCCGCTGGAGTTTCTTGGCGCGCAGCAGTTGGACGACCTGGCGCGTCCCGGCAAGAAACACGATCTGGAAAGCCTTACCGTCTGGCTCGCCGAACAGGCCGGGCAGCCGTACCTGCGTATCGACCCGCTGAAGATCAACGTCGCGGCGGTCACCCCACTGATGTCCTATGCCTTCGCCCAGCGGCACAAGATCCTCGCGGTAGCGGTCGACAGCTCGGCGGTGACCATCGCCAGCAGCCAACCCTTCGTAAAGAGTTGGGAAGCCAACCTCACCCATGTGCTCCAGCGGCCCATCAAGCGTGTGGTGGCCAACCCCGTCGATCTGCAGCGCTTCACCGTCGAGTTCTATCGGCTGGCCAAATCGGTCAGCGGCGCCACCGCGACCGACCAGAAAATCAGCGGCACCGGCAACTTCGAGCAGCTGCTCAATCTCGGCGCCAGCGATCAGGAGCCGGATGCCAACGACGCGCACGTGGTGAACATTGTCGACTGGCTGTTCCAGTACGCCTTCGACCAGCGTGCCAGCGACATCCACATCGAACCGCGGCGCGAACAGGGCACAGTGCGCTTTCGCATCGACGGCGTCCTGCACAACGTCTATCAGTTCCCGCCGCAGGTAGCGATGGCAGTGGTCAGCCGTCTCAAGTCGCTAGGACGAATGAATGTCGCCGAGAAGCGCAAACCGCAGGACGGACGAGTCAAGACCAAGACGCCGGACGGCGGTGAAGTCGAGTTGCGCCTCTCCACCCTACCGACGGCGTTTGGCGAAAAGATGGTGATGCGGATCTTCGATCCGGAAGTGCTGCTCAAGGGCTTCGATCAGCTGGGCTTTTCCGCCGAAGATCTGCGCCGCTGGCAGAGCATGACCGGCCAGCCCAACGGCATCATCCTTGTCACCGGCCCCACCGGCTCGGGCAAGACCACCACGCTTTACACCACCCTAAAGCAACTGGCGACGCCCGAGGTCAACGTCTGCACCATTGAAGACCCAATCGAGATGATCGAGGGCGCCTTCAACCAGATGCAGGTCCAGCACAACATCGACCTGACCTTCGCCAGCGGCGTGCGTGCGCTGATGCGCCAGGACCCGGACATCATCATGGTCGGTGAGATTCGCGACCTGGAAACAGCGGAAATGGCGATCCAGGCGGCACTCACCGGCCACCTGGTGCTCTCGACGCTGCACACCAACGACGCGCCGAGCGCCATTACGCGTTTGCTGGAACTCGGCGTGCCGCATTACCTGCTCCGCGCAACACTTCTCGGGGTGATGGCCCAGCGTCTCGTGCGCACACTTTGCCCACACTGCAAGGCGCCCATAAAGCTCGACGCCGATGACTGGCAGGCCCTGACCAAACCCTGGAATGCCCCGCTGCCGAGTAACGCCCATCAGGCGGTGGGCTGCATCGAATGCCGCGACACCGGCTATCGCGGCCGCGCCGGGGTCTACGAGATCATGCTGCTCAACGATGCGATCAAACCACTGATCACCGCCGACACCGATCTCATCGCCCTACGCCGTCAGGCGTTCAAAGACGGCATGCACAGCCTGCGCCTATCTGGCGCGCAGAAGATTGCTGCAGGGCTCTCGACCTTGGAAGAAGTGCTCAGGGTCACGCCGCAAAGCGAACAGAAATAGCTGAAAGGATAACGGCGAGGTGAATGTCCCTTTTCACATCCACCTCGCTCTCTAAACATCGAGCGACTTTTTTAATTGTCAGTTCTTGACGCAATCAAGGTGGCCGCCTGGCCCGATTCACAGTTCAGGTAAGCCGACGACTGTAGCCACTGCTGATCCGGGTACCAGGAGAACATGAATTGGCCGCCTTTGAGGCTGTCGACCACCATGCGCGCCACTTCTGGGCGAACCGCTGGACAGCCCTGGCTGCGACCGATACGTCCCTGCGTCGCGATCCAGGCCGGATTCACGTAATCGGCCGGATGGATAACGATTGCCCGCTCGCGCGCCAAGTCGTTCACTCCGGGCTCGAGCCCGTCCATGCGCAGCGAGTAGCCGTGCTTGCCGCTGTAGCTTTCTGCAGTGCGGAACAGACCGATGCTCGACTGGTGGCTACCTTCGACGTTGGAGAAACGCGTAGCCAGATTTTCGCCCGACCCGTTGCCATGTGCGACGAAATCCTTGAGCAAGAGCCGCCCGCGCTGCAGGTCGAAAATCCACAGCCGGCGCTCTGACGAAGGCAGCGAAAAATCGATGACAGCCAACCGTTTAGCCGGCGTCGCGCCATGGTTCACGGCGCACTGCATGGCCGCGACAGCATGAGTCAACACTACCGGATCGAGGCTCGGTGCCACGCGGGCAAGATCGTTCACCAACGGCTGATAAGCAGGTGGAGCAGCCAGCAGCGGCATAGACATGAGCAAGCCGACGGCCAAACAGAGGCGGCGAAGCGAAACCATCATTTGCACAGTAACCTCGTCGGGCGCCAATGCCGATCTTCCCTGCCGACCGACGCCCACTGCTCGCTACCAGGCCCATATTCGAATTGAAGTAGCGAAATTAAATCAGACGGGACCTGCAGCGCTCCCACGTCGTCTGATACAACAAGTTCTAGTAGCCTGAACGGGCCTAGTTTTCCAGGCACCGTGGCTTGTTCAGCGGCGGAGTCTAGCAGTCAGCGGGACCGCCAGGAGTGAAGCGTTGTACAAAAAACATACATCAGGTCTGCTTTTCACATTGCTTCTGGCGCCATGGCTGGCGGCGGCGGAACCGATACCTGAGCCCGCCGGCTCAATTCAGGGTGTCCTGCAGAACCTCCCAAGTGCGTGCGGCCAGCCCCTGGCAGATGTCGATACAACCGCTCTGGAACGGCTTTCTGAGCTCTATCGGCGCAAGCAGTTCGATATGTTGTGGACCTCCTATGCGCAGATTGACGCGCTGTTGGTGCAGCTCGAAGCGCTGGTCGATGATGGACTGGAACCTGCGGCTTACCATCCCGAAGCCATTCGTCGGGCGATGCTAACCGCCACACGTGATCCGCTGCACCGCGAGTGCAGCGATGTATTAGCCAGCCATGCCTACCTGTCGGCCCTAGGTCACCTTGCCCAAGGACGCCTGCCCCAGGACCGCATCGAGCCCGTCTGGCACAGCCCCGATGCGGCCGCAACGCCGAAGGCCGAGGCGCATCTGATGTCCATTGCCAGCGAAGGACTGGAGCACTTGGAGCACACATTCAATAAGGCGCGTCCGTCGCTGGAGCAGTACAACAACTTGCGCAAGGCCTATGCGCGGCTGCGCGATCAACCGGAGCCAGAATGGCAGCGGATTCCCGCCGGCCAAACCTTGCGACCAGGCATGTCAGATCCACGTGTGCCACTGCTATGGCAGCGTTTGAGCGCAGACGGCTACCTGCTCGCAACGGCCGCCGCGCCGGGCGGCGTCGATGATCGCTACAGTGACCAGCTGGTGGACGCGCTCAAGGCCTTTCAGCGCCGCCATGCCCTGCAGGACGACGGCATCCTAGGCGCCGACACACTGACCGAACTAAACGCCACGCCAGCCGACCGGCTGAATCAGCTGCGGGTAAATCTAGAACGGTTCCGCTGGCTATCCGCTGACATCGAGCCGCGCTCGCTGCTGGTCGATATCGCTGGCGGGCGAGTGATCTACTTCCGTGACAGCAGCCCGCAATGGGAAGCACGCAGCCAGGTGGGCCGCAATACTCGGCAGACCCCTTCGATCAAGTCGATCGTCACGCGAATCACGCTCAACCCGACCTGGACCGTACCGCCGACCATCTTGCGTGAGGACAAGCTGCCGCAGATCCGCGAAAACCCGGGCTACCTCGCGCAACACAACATGCAGGTGCTCGATTACGAAGGTCGTGTACTCGATCCGGCCACGGTCGACTGGAGCAATCCGGGGCGGATCCTGCTGCGCCAGGCCGCCGGACCCGACAACCCGCTCGGGCGGGTGGTCATCCGTTTCGCCAACCCCTATTCCATCTACCTGCACGACACGCCGAGCCAGGGCCTGTTCGCACGTTCGCAGCGGGCGTTCAGCTCGGGCTGTGTCAGGGTAGAATCGGTAATGCAACTGGTTGATTTGCTGCTGAGCGAGGCCGAACGCGAGCGCGTTGCCCAATTGCTTGATACTGGGCTGACCTACGAATACCGCCCGACAGAACCCACACCGATACTCCTGGCCTACTGGACAGCCGAAGCCGACAGCAACGGGCTGCCGCGCTATCGTCCCGACGTCTACCGCCGTGACCAAAAGCTGCTGGCGGCACTGCAAGCGGCCGACCGAGGCCTCGTGCGGCCTGCGATCAACCCGCACTGACGCCGTCCAGCCACGACAACTTGGGAGCTACCGCTCAAGACCAGACCGGCGGCTCTGGCAGATTGCCCGTAGACCGAGGTCTACTTGGCATTAGGACCTGTACAGGTATCTTGCATAGCAACAACCGCTTGCATCTGCGCCGCCGCCTAGCCATTGCAAGCGCTCGGTCGCCGCCGCATGGACACCAAGATCGTTGCCGCCACGGATAGCCGAGCAAACGTTTTGAAGAAGAAAAACACAAGCAATACATGGAACGAAGCTGACCGACTGGCAGCCCTGGCCCGATACCGCATTCTCGACACCCCCGCCGAGGCGGCATTCGATGATCTGGTGCTGCTTGCCGCCGAGCTGTGCACCACCCCCAGCGCCGCCATCGTGTTCGTCGACAAGGACCGCCAATGGGTAAAGGCCTCGGTCAACATCGAAGGTGGCAACCGTCCTCGAGACGAGGCGCTCTGCGCCCGCGCCATCGGCTGCAGCGAACCGCTGGTGATCGAGGACCTGACCAACGAGCCGCTGGCCAACGGTATGACGGGCTTCTATGCCGCAGCGGTACTGCGCACCGCCGATGGTCTGCCGCTCGGCACACTATGTGTTCTGGACAGCCAGCCGCGGCAGCTGTCGGAGCGCCAGCGCGCCCATCTGGAGGCATTGGGCCGTCAAGTCATGGCCCTGCTGGAGCTGCGTCGCAGCCGTGAAGCCAACGAGCGAAACCGACAGATCATCGACAGCGCAGTCGATTACGCGATTCTCACCACCGACGCCCAGGGCCTCATTACCAGCTGGAACCAGGGCGCCGAACGCATCCTCGGCTGGCAACCGCACGCCGCGATCGGCAGCCACGCCTCGCGATTCTACGTGGAGGAAGACGTGGCCAGCGGAGTGCCAGAAAAGGAAATGGCAACCGCGGCACGCGATGGTTCGGCGATGAACGAACGCTGGCATGTGCGCAAGGATGGCAGCCGCTTCTGGGCCAGCGGGGTGCAAATGCCGCTCAAGGATGATCACGGTCAGCACCTGGGTTTCGTCCATATCCTGCGCGACCTGACCGAGCGCCTGCACGAACAGGCAGCCGTTCGCCAAGCTGAAGAGCGTTACCGAGCTCTGGTCGACCTGAGCCCTCAGGTCATCTGGCAGTGCGATGCTGACGGGCAATTAATCTTCTGCAACCGCTACTGGTGTGACTTTACCGGCCTGAGCGCCGAAGCCTCGGCTGGCATGGGTTGGCTCTCAGCGGTGGCGCCGGATCACCGCGACGCCATACTGAAGCAATGGCGAGGCGCCCTGAAATCCGGCCAGGCCGGCAGCTTCGAAGTTCCGCTGCTGGCGGCGGACGGCAGCCAACGCTGGTTCCAAGGCAGCGGCGCGCCCGTTTACGACTGCGACTGCCAGCTGCTGCACTGGGTATTGGTCGCTCAGGACATTCACGAGCGACGCCTGGCCGAAATCAAACGGCTGGAAAGCGAGGCATTCACCCGTAGCTTGCTGGACGCGGCAAGCGAAGGCTTTTATTCCATAGACACCAAGGGGTTGGTGACCCTGTGCAACGAGGCATTCGTCAAACTGCTCGGGTTTTCCAGCAAAGAAGACGTGCTTGGCCGGCAGCTGCATCCAGCTATCCACCATAGTCATCCGGACGGCTCACCCTATCCGCTCGAGGAATGCCCGATTCTGCGCACCGCCACGACCGGCGAGCCGGCACACGTCGAGTACGAGCTGTTCTATCGCGCGGACGGGACCAGCCTGCCGGTGGAATACCGGGTCGCCCCGTTGTACCGGGACAGGGTGCTGCATGGGGCGATCTGCACCTTCACCGACATCAGCGAGCGGACCCGCGGCGAGGCCCAGCAATCCTACCTGCTCGAGTTGAGCGACCGTCTTCAGGACAGCGGTAGTCGTATCGAGCTGGCCGACATGATGGCCGATCGGCTTGCCCAGCTGATGGGGGCGGATTGCATCTATCAAGGACATGTGGACGAGCGCGACGGCCTGATCATCGATCAGCACTGGCCGCAGGGCCCCAGCGAATCTCGTTCCGCCTCCTACACGCTTGGAGGCTGTGCACGGACGTTACGCCTGCGCTTATCGCAGGGCCTTATCGTGCCGTTCGAGGACCTCCTTGACGAAGCCGATTGTCACGGCAACTGCGGCGGCCTGCATGAACACCTTGGTTACCGCAGCCTGTTGCTCGCGCCCTTGCTGGAGCAATCCGCTGACTGCGCCTTTCTGCTGTTCGGCAGTCGACAGCCACGCCGCTGGAGCCAGGCGGATATTTCACTGGTGCGCGAAGTAGCCGAGCGCATCCGCGCGGCCGCTGACCGAGCGCGCGCGCGCGAGGCCTTGTTGGAAGCCGAACAGCGCGTCAGCCTGGCCAACGAGATCGCGGCAATTGGCGTCTGGGAATACGATTTTGAAGGCAACTGCCTGCACTGGGATTCCCAGCTCAAGGCACTCGCGGGCATCGCACCGAACGAACCGGCCCTGACGGTGGATCAATTCCTCGCGCGGGTGCACGCTGACGACCGCCACGCACTTCTGCAGGCCTTCCGCAACGCGCTCGACGGGGTCGGTGGCGGCGAACTGAACCTCGAATACAGGGTGTATGACGAGCGCAACGACCAGTTCCGCTGGCAGACCAATCGCGGGCGCCGGCTGGTAGACAGCGATGGAAAGGTTCGCCTGCTGGGCACCGCCCGGGACATCACCGCTGAGCGCAACGCTGCGTTGAAGCTGCTGCGCATGAACGCGCTGCTCGAAGAGCAGATACAGGAACGCCAGATCACCGAACAGCGCCAATCGGTGCTCATGGAGCTGGGCGATCTGCTGCGCGGACAACCGGACAGCATCACCATCGTCACGGCTGCCGTGCGGGCACTGGGCACCACACTGCAGGTGACCCGCGCGGCCTTTCTGTCCATCGACCCAGGCGGACAATACGCCACCGTCGAGCGCTACTGGAGCGACGGCGCTCTGGGTGACTACAGCGAGCGCATGTGCTTTGCCGACTATGGCGACTTCATCTACGACCTGCAGCACGACGAGCTGGTGGTGGTCGAAGACGTGCTGCATGACCCGCGTACCGCCGCACAGGCAGCAAGCCTGCGCCTGAGGCGCGTTCAAAGCCTGGTCTGCGTGCCGCTGCACGAGCAGGGCGCCCTCAGCGCCGCCTTGATCCTGCTGCAGGATCGACCACGGCAATGGGCTGAGGACGACATCTCCTTTATTCGCGAAGTCGCTGACCGTGCCTGGACGGCCGACGAACGTATGCGCGCCGAAACTGCATTGCGCGCCAGCGAGGAGCAATTCCGCACCCTCGCCGACAATATGAGCCAGTTCGCCTGGATGGCCGATCCGGCAGGCCACATCTACTGGTACAACAAGCGCTGGTACGACTACACCGGAACCACACTGGAGGCCATGCGAGCCCTGGGTTGGCGCTCGGTCCATCACCCCGACCATCACGAGCGGGTCAGTGCTTCTATGAAACGCGCCGTGGCGATCGGCTCGATCTGGGAGGAAACCTTCCCGCTACGCGGCAAAAGCGGCCAGTACCGCTGGTTCCTGGCGCGCGCTGTACCTATTCGCGACGACTTCGGTCAGGTCACTCGCTGGTTCGGCACCAACACCGACATCACGGCACAGGTCACCGCCGAAGAAGCGCTGCGCGAGCTGAACGACAATCTGGAACGACGCGTCGCCGAGCGCACGCGCGAGCTGGCCGAGATCAACCATCTGCTGCATCTGGAGATGGGTGAGCGCGAGCGCGCCGAGGACACCCTGCGCCATGCACAGAAAATGGAAGCCATCGGCCAGCTGACAGGCGGCCTCGCCCACGACTTCAACAACATGCTGACCGGGGTGCTGGGCGCCCTCGATTTGATCCAGCGCCGAGTCGCCAACGGTCAAGCCAACGATCTCGGTCGCTACGTCGATGCGGCGGCCAGTTCGGCCAATCGCGCCGCGGCATTGACCCATCGCCTGCTGGCCTTCGCCCGGCGCCAGTCGCTGGATCCGCAACCGGTGAACGTCAACCTGTTGGTCGAGTCGATGGAGGACATGCTGCGCCGCACCATGGCCGAGCACATCGAGTTCGATACCCGCCTGCAGGAAAGCCCCTGGTTGGCCTACACGGATGCGCACCAGCTCGAGAACGCCCTGCTCAACCTCGTGATCAACGCGCGTGACGCCATGAGCGAAGGCGGCAGGCTGATCATTCAAACCGGCTCGGTACAGATCAATACACCGCAACCAGACGGCCCCGAACCCGGCGAATACGTCACGCTCAGCGTGGCCGACAATGGTTCGGGCATGCCAGCCGAAGTGGTCGCCAAGGCATTCGACCCGTTCTTCACCACCAAACCTATCGGCCAGGGCACCGGCCTCGGGCTTTCGATGGTCTATGGCTTCGTCAAGCAAACTGGCGGCCATGTACGCATCGACAGCACACCGGGGCAAGGCACGCTGATCACCTTGTTCCTGCCGCGCAACCGGACGCAGGCTGCGCACATCGAAGAGCAATCCAGCAAACCAGTGGCCGTCAGCGGCGCGCAGGCCGACGAAACCGTATTGGTGGTCGAGGATGAAGCCGCGGTGCGCATGCTGGTGGTCGAGGTCCTGCAAGAACTCGGCTACCAGGTCCTCGAAGCAGTGGACGGTAACAGCGCACTGCCGCATCTGACGGGTGCTCAACGTATCGATTTGTTGGTCAGCGACATCGGACTGCCCGGCATCAGCGGGCGTCAGCTGGCAGAAATCGCGCGCCAGCACCGACCGGACCTGCACGTGCTGTTCATCACCGGTTATGCACCGAACGCTCAGGTACGCGGCGAATTCCTCGGTCCCGGAATGGATATGCTGGCCAAACCCTTCAGCATCGACATGCTCGGCGCCAAGGTTCGCCAACTGATTGAACGCAGCGGATAGCGTCCAAGGAACTCTGCTGATCGCTGCGCACTCTCTAATGGAGGATCAAGCAGAGGCATCCATCATGCGCAAAACACTCCTGGCAGCCGTGACCCTGAGCTGTATCCCTTTCGGTGCGGCGATGGCGGACGACGGGTTCGTCCGGCAGATTCTATCGTCGGGCGCGACCACCGCTTCCACTTACATGACGTTCCGCGACGACAAGCTGGTCGCCGCGGCACGGGAAGACGCCAGCAGCTTCGTGGCCAGTGATGGCGCCATCCGTGGCCCTTATCTCGAAGCGATGCTGGTGAAACTGCGCAGCGAGCAACCGCAACTACAGGCCAGCGACATGCAGCTGGCCAGCGCGATCCTCGCAGCCGAACAACACTAGGTGACGCAACGCCGGCCAGCCGGCCGGTGATGTCGCTCCGCATGCAGCCAAGCGGCAGACCGCGTCGCCATTCGTCCACCCGCAGCATTCGGAGAATCCCATGAAGAAAACCGCATCCGCCGTCTGGCAAGGTGACTTGAAAAGCGGCAAAGGCACCATCAGCACCGAAAGTGGCGCGCTGCAAGACAACCCCTACGGCTTCAACACCCGTTTCGAAGGCGCTCCCGGCACCAACCCGGAAGAATTGATTGGCGCAGCACATGCCGGCTGTTTCTCTATGGCGCTTTCGATGATGCTCGGTCAAGCCGGACTGACTGCCGAGCGCATCAACACCACCGCAGAAGTCAGCCTGGACAAGGACGACAAAGGCTTCTCCATTACCGCAATCGCCCTGACGCTGAAAGCCAAGGTGCCGGGCACCGATAACGAGCAGTTCCAACAGATCGCCAACCAGGCGAAGGAAGGCTGCCCTGTATCGCGCGTGCTCAATGCGCAGATCAGTCTGACCGCGACCTTGGAAAACTAATTCCACGCAAACGAAAACGCCGCCCCATCGGGCGGCGTTTTCGTTCATGCGGTTGGTGGATCAGCCGCGGATGTTGTAGATGTCCTTCTCGTTCAGCTCGGCGTATTCGTACAAGCGATTGAGGTAGGCACTCTGCTGGTCCCAGACTTTGCTGGCGACTGGGTCGGCAGCGGCGGAAGCATCGACCACCTCGGCAGCCACTTCCCTCAGACGAGCCAATACTTCGTCCGGCAGCCGGCGAACTTCAACGCCCTGCGCGCGCAGCTGCTCCATAGCCTCCATGTTCTTCGCGTTGTAGTCGTCGAGCATGTCGCCGTTGACGGCACGGGCCGCGGCACGAACGATGGTCTTGAGATCGTCCGGCAGGGTTTCCCAAGCCTTCAGGTTGACGTCCAGTTCGAAGGTGACGTTCGGCTCCTGCCAGCCTGGCGTGTAGTAGTACTTGGCAGCCTTGTGCAGCCCCAGCGCCAGATCGTTGTACGGGCCAATCCACTCGGTGGCATCGATGGCACCGGTCTGCAGCGCCGTGAAGATTTCACCGGCCGGCATGTTGACCACAGTCCCGCCCATCTTGGTCAGCACTTCGCCGCCCAGGCCGGGGGTACGCATCTTCAGGCCTTTGAAGTCATCAACCGAGTTGATTTCCTTGTTGAACCAGCCCGCGGTCTGCACGCCCGTCGCACCGCAGGCCATGGGCAGTACGCCGAATGGTTTGTAGACCTCTTCCCAGAGCTCCATGCCGCCGCCGCGATGCAGCCAGGCGTTCATTTCCTGAGCATTGGGACCGAATGGCAATGCGCAGAAGAACTGAGCGGCCGGGACCTTGCCTTTCCAGTAATAGGGCGCACCATGACCCATCTCGGCCGTACCACGGGACACCGCATCGAACACTTCAAGTGCCGGGACCAATTCCCCAGCGGCATACACCTTGACCGTGAGCCGGCCATCGCTCATTTCGTTGACCAGCTTGGCGAAGTTTTCTGCGCCAACGCCTACACCCGGGAAGTTTTTCGGCCAGGAGGTGACCATCTTCCAATTGAATTTCTCGGTGCTTGCGGTGCCTTCGGACTTGGCAGCGGTTTCGGCTTCCTTATTGCAACCGGCCAGTGCGGTTGCGGCCAGACCAACGCCAGCGGCGGCCAGAATTTGACGACGTTTCATGAGTCACTCCTTGTTGTTGTAATGCTGAATGTCGGAACCCCGAAATCAGGTAGTTCTAGCTATCATATGGCTATCTCTCACTCAAGCGCCGTGACTACGTACAGGCACTACGTACGTAGTACTGCCGGTTGCGACACGTTCGCACAGCCGCCTAGAATCGCCGGCCGCCTGGCCATAACAATAAAGGATCTGCCATGTCGAAACATGCCCCTCCACTGCTCGGTCTCGCCAGAGTAATCGACGCCGTGAACGCCCGCTTCGGACAGGCCTGCGCCTGGCTGACCCTGTTTCTGGTCATAGGAACCGCCATCGTCGTGGTACTGCGCTACGGATTCGGCATCGGCGCAACTGCGTTGCAGGAAGCCGTCCTCTACGCACACGCGTTGGTATTCATGGGTGCCGCCGCCTGGGTTCTGCAACGCAACGGCCATGTCCGCGTCGACATCTTCTATCAGCGTTTCACCCCACGCTACCAGGCATTGGTCGAAGTGCTCGGCACCCTGCTGTTTCTCTTGCCTGTCTGCCTGTTTCTCGGCTGGGCAAGCTGGGACTATGTCGCCAACTCCTGGGCGACGCTGGAAGGCTCCAGCGAATCGGGCGGTCTCAAGTTCGTTTACCTGCAGAAAAGCATCATCCTCGTCCTGGTGGTTTGTCTCATCCTGCAGGGCGTTTCCGAAATCATCAAAGCCGCCTACACCATGGCCGGCCGCCTGCCAGAGCAGGAGGTGAAGCATGGCTGAGTTGATGGCAATACTGCTGTTCATCAGCATTTGCGCGGCCTTGATGGCCGGCTACCCGGTCGCGTTTACCTTGGGCGGTGTTTCACTCCTGTTCGCCGGGCTCGGCATCGTTACCGGCACCTTCGATGGCGGTTACCTGAGCGCCTTGCCGAATCGTCTGTTCGGCATCATGAACAACCAGACGATGCTCGCGGTGCCGCTATTCGTGTTCATGGGCGTAATGCTGGAAAAGAGCCGGGTTGCCGAAGACCTGCTCGAATCCATGTCGCGCCTGTTCGGCACCCTGCGCGGCGGGCTGGCGATATCCGTCTGTGTGGTGGGCGCGCTGCTCGCGGCCAGCACCGGCATTGTTGGCGCCACCGTGGTGACCATGGGCCTGCTGGCGCTGCCAACCATGCTTCGCCGCGGCTATGATCCGGCGATTTCGACCGGCACCCTCGCCGCCACGGGCACCTTAGGCCAGATCATTCCGCCGTCGATCGTGCTGGTTTTGCTGGGCGATGTCATGTCCAGCGCCTACCAGCAGGCGCAGCTGAAGATGGGCATCTTCTCACCAAAGACCGTTTCGGTCGGGGACCTGTTCGTCGGGGCCTTACTGCCCGGCCTGCTGCTGGTCGGCATGTATATCCTTTACATCATCGGCGTGGCCATCCTCCAGCCGAAGAAACTGCCGGCCCTGCCGCAGGAAGAGCTCGGCCCGATTGAGTGGGGCAAGTTGATCAATGCCCTGGTGCCGCCGCTGCTGCTGATCAGCGCGGTGCTCGGCTCGATCCTCGCTGGCTACGCAACACCAACCGAGGCCGCGGCGCTGGGTGCGCTCGGTGCGATGGTCCTGGCCCTCTACAAGGGCAAACTGAACTTCGGCCAGCTGCGCGAAGTGGCCTATGGCACCACCGAAATCAGCGCCATGGTGTTTCTGATCCTGATTGGCGCTTCGCTGTTCTCACTGGTGTTCCGCGGCTTCGGTGGCGAAGTGCTGATCGAGGATGTATTCGCCCAACTTCCAGGCGGCGTGCTCGGCGCCTTCTTCCTGGTGATGGTGGTGATTTTCCTCCTGGGCTTCATCCTGGACTTCATTGAGATCACCTTTGTGGTCGTCCCGATCGTCGGCCCGGTGTTGCTGGCCATGGGGCTCGATCCGGTGTGGCTCGGCGTAATGATCGCGCTGAACCTGCAGACCTCGTTCCTCACGCCACCTTTCGGCTTCGCGCTGTTCTATCTGCGCGGCGTGACACCGAAATCAGTGCCCACCAGCACGATCTACAAAGGCGTGGTGCCGTTCATCCTGATTCAGCTGCTGCTGTTGGTGATTGCCTACCAGTTCCCTGGGCTGGTCACCTGGCTACCCGAGCAGATTTACGGCAAATAGTCCCCGCAGACGCCCGTTTCGACGGGCGTCTGGCTTTTCGGCAGCCGCTTTCGGCGCGATCATAACCATGAAGCCGCCATCGCCGAGCCCCCATGCCCACCGCCTCATTCAGCTACGCACAACTGGCCGAACGCTTTCAGCAGCTCGACGAGTTTCTGTTGCAGCACCAACCGTTGTGGCGCCCGCGCCCCTTCACGCACATGCGTCTCGGCTGGGAATCCGAACACCCTGAACTGGCCCTTTGGTTGCGCAGCCGCTCGCTGGAAGACGCTGAAGCCGCGCACAACCAGCCCGCACAGCTGCTCGCACCCGCCCCGTTTCCACAGCTGGCTGCGCGGGCCATCGCCCTGAGCTGCATGGACGAGCTGCCCTCCTCACCCACCCAAAACACTGCTGCGCGCCAGCTGGCCGACGTGCCCGGACGCAAGTGGCTGCAGATCCAGGCATTCGACGCGGCCCTGACGTTCAGTGAAGTCCCGCACCACTGGGTCGACTGGTGCGCGGGCAAAGGTCATCTGGGGCGCCAGCTGGTCAGGCGCGGGGGCGAGCTGACGTGCCTTGAGTGGGATCAGGCTTTGGTTACAGCCGGCGCCCACCTCAGTCAGAAGCTTGGCATCGACGCAAACCACCGACAGCAGGACGTGATGGCCGACGACGTGGCTGCACAGCTCAACCCCACCACAACGCCGATAGCGCTGCATGCCTGTGGCGAGCTGCACGTTCATCTGATCAACCTGAGCATCGCGCAACGCTGCCAGCAACTGGCAATCGCACCCTGCTGCTACAACCGGATCCAGACAGATCGTTACCGGCCCTTGTCGACGCTTGGGCGGCAATCAAGCCTTGAGCTCTCCCGAGACGACCTCGGCCTGCCACTCAGCGAAACCGTCACTGCCGGCGCGCGCGAACGCCGTCAGCGCGACCAGTCGATGGCCTGGCGCCTGGGTTTCGACGTGCTCCAACGTGAGCTGCGCGGCAAGAATGATTATTTGCCCACACCCTCGCTTCCCAGTAGCTGGCTGAAAAAGCGCTTCGCACAGTACTGCCGTGACCTGGCGGCGCTAAAGCAACTACCCGAACCGCCGGAGCAGAACTGGGACGCGCTCGAACGGCGCGGCTGGCAGCGCCTGGCCGAAGTACGCAATCTGGAACTGCTGCGCGGTCTGTTCCGACGGCCGCTGGAACTCTGGCTGCTGCTCGACCGCGCGCTGGTACTGGCCGAAAACGGCTATGCGGTACGCCTGGGTACGTTCTGCCCAGCCGAGCTGACACCGCGCAATCTGATGCTGATTGCCGAGCTTGAGGCGCGATTCGCAAGCACTTGAATAAACTCATGCAAACAACTGGCAACAAACAGTTTACTCGCCGCGAGCAATGGCTATAATGGCGCCCATCTTTTAGCCGGTATAGCTCAGCTGGTAGAGCAACTGACTTGTAATCAGTAGGTCCCGAGTTCGACTCTTGGTGCCGGCACCATACGAAACAACAGAAAAGGCTCACCGGATGGTGGGCCTTTTTTGTTTTTGTTCTGCGCTCACTATGCCGGAAACACGTCGGTGACGCAGCGCCGCCTTGTAAGAGGCCCAGATACCTCGTTGCGATGAATCGGGCTGGAGAATCCAGCCCTGCGGCCGACATAGCGGCGTATGACGTTAGCTTGTCCTGGCGTTTTGATGTCTCCCTTATGGTTTCGCTTGATGTTTCTCACACCTTTACGCAGCTTGCGAGCGCGCTTCGCCATCGTCGTCGCCCTGGTCGTCTTCGTACTCAGTTGCATTTTCGGCACCGCCATCGGTGAGTCTTCCATTTCGCGATTGAAGGAATGGACGGGACAACAGCTCGGAGAAGCGGCTTTCTCGATGGTTGATCGCCTTGACCGCGACATGAGCGGCCGCTCCAAAGAGCTGACCGTACTCAGTGAGCTCCAAGCGCTTCGCAACCCAGAAAATGTCGGTGAAGCCCGCACGCTTCTCAATCATCTGAGCGATCACTTTCCCAGCTACTCCTGGATCGGCCTCACAAACGCCAACGGCAAGGTGGTCGCCTCCACCGATAGCCTGTTGGAGGGCGTGGACATCTCGGCCAGACCCGTATTCCTCAACGGGGTGGAAAACACCTTTATCGGTGACGTACACGAGGCGGTGTTACTGGCCAAACTGCTGCCGAACCCGTCGGGCGAGGCGATGAAGTTTGTCGACATCAGCATGCCCGTGCGCGATGACTCGGGGGCACTGGCAGGGGTGCTGGCCACCCATCTTTCCTGGGAGTGGGCAGATGAGGTGGGCAGATCATTATTTGAACCACTGCAAAAGCGTTTGCCAGGGTTGGAGTTTCTTGTCGTCAGCAAAGACAGGACGGTGCTGCTCGGCCCGAGGGAAATGATCGGTAAGCCTATCGGAATCAAGCTC
Source organism: Pseudomonas sp. NPDC077451 (assembly GCF_044543345.1). Taxonomy (NCBI): domain Bacteria; kingdom Pseudomonadati; phylum Pseudomonadota; class Gammaproteobacteria; order Pseudomonadales; family Pseudomonadaceae; genus Pseudomonas; species Pseudomonas sp. NPDC077451. Next base: position 56,243 of record NZ_JBITVX010000013.1, read on the forward strand.
GAGGACCGTCCCGTGCAGAATTGGTCCGTGGTGCATTGGCCAGACGGCACAGAATATCTGACGGGATTTGCCGAAAGCGTCGGCTTCGAGAACTACCCCGGATTGGGTTGGACCGTCATTGCTCGCCAGCCCGCAAAGATCGCGTTTGCCGAAGCACGCCAGTTACGCGATGAGATTTTCATCTGGGGGGCCATGCTGTCCTTGGCCTTCGCCGTCATCGGCTGGTTTGTCGCGGGAATGATTACACAGCCGCTACGAGAGATCGTTGACGCAGCGGCCCGCATTTCGGAAGGGGCCGCAGTTCGGATTCCGCTACTGAAAAGCACGCAGGAAGTCGAAGCCCTCAGCGTTGCGATACGGCATCTGGTGGACAGCCTGACCCGAAAAAGAAGTCAGCTGGCGTTGGTCGAAGGGATTGCCTATCGCGATACCGTGACCGGACTGCCGAACCGGGCAGCGCTGCAGAAATACGTAGAAGCTGTACGGACCGAAGAAGAACAGCAATCGAGCTTCGGCGTTCTGTGCCTGGACCTCGATGGCTTCAAGCCGGTCAATGACCTCTTTGGCCATGCCGTAGGCGATGCGCTCCTGCATGAGGTCGGGCTGCGGCTTTCGGCTTCGATCCGCGACGGAGACATCGCAGTGCGGCACGGTGGAGATGAGTTCGTCCTGCTTCTGCGCCTGCGCAAAGGCGAATCCGTGCGCAATGTGCAGCGCGCGGCCGATCGCATGATCGCCAGGCTTGCCGAGCCGGTATCGCTGGCGGGCGAATCTATCAACATCGGTTGCAGTGTCGGCGGCGCGCTCTGGTCAGGTGGTGACTTTGCCGACGCACTTCGGTCAGCTGACGAAGCGCTATACCGCGCCAAAGGCGCCGGTAAAGGACGAGCGAGCTTTAGCGTTGCCAACAAGGGTGAGGCTAAGGCGCCGGCGCCGCAGGCAGTCTGATAAACCTAGGCGTGAGGGCAGCTGCCATGTTCAGCCGCTTGGCAGCGGTTGGCGGGAAACCAGGGCTGATAGCAATAGCCAGCTCGGTAACGCCGATCGATATTCAACGTCCCGCGCTCGACCTCAGTTGAGGCCGAGCCGGTAATATCGGTTTAGAAGCTAAACAAAAGCTCAGGCGGTGGGTTTGTCCTTCGCCTCGTCTTCTTTCTGCTTTGTGCGGCCTGTTAGGAGAGTACTGGGGCTCGAGTAATCGGTGGTCCTGGCCGCCCTGTCTCGATCAGCGTTCCGGTAATCGAGCAAGGCGCCCGTACCCAGTACACCGAGGCTGAGGAGTGCACACAACGCTATCTGAAAGGCGTTCATTTCGAAAACTCGAGGAATGGTGGAGAAGGTGCGCCAATACCTGCCGCCCCACTATGCAATACCTGCTCCGTCCGGCAATCCATTAGATCTAGGTCGCGTAGCGATTGAACTGTGTATGGTTTTGAGGGCTTAACGCCACTGCCGCTTCTTCGCGTCGGCGCGAACACGTATCGCCACAACAGCCCGACCAAATGACTTGATACAAATCGGGCCGAGTGCTCGGGCCTCGCCAGGATGGTTTGTGGCTATGATTTTGCTCCCCATCCAATTCCGGAGTGGGTTCTGATCGCAACCTTCTGCTTGAGAGTCTTGATGGAATCGCTTATTCAGCTTTTTTCCGAACCTACCACCTGGGTGGCTCTGGCCACGTTGATTGCCATGGAGGTGGTACTAGGTATCGATAACCTAATCTTCATCTCCATCCTGACCAACAAGCTTCCCGAGCATCAGCGCGAGCGTGCCAGACGCATCGGTATCGGCTTGGCGTTGGTGCTGCGGCTGGGCCTGCTAGGTACCGTAGCCTGGATTGTTCAGTTGACCGAGCCGGTAATCGAACTGTTCGGAAACGCCTTGTCCTGGAAGGACATGATTCTGATTGCGGGTGGTTTGTTTCTGTTGTGGAAGGCCACGAAAGAAATTCACCACACCATGGACCCAACCCCTGGCGGCGATATGTTTGAGGGCAAGCCGCTCGAGAACGCGGTCACGATGGGTTTCAGTGCAGCCATCGCGCAGATACTGCTACTTGATCTCGTGTTCTCCATCGACAGCATCATTACTGCGGTTGGTATGACCGAACATGTCTCGATCATGGTGATCGCTGTCGTCGTCGCAGTGACCGTGATGCTCGTTGCCGCTAATCCGTTGGCCAAGTTCATCAACGATAACCCTACGGTTGTGATGCTCGCCCTGGGCTTTCTGATCATGATCGGCATGACGCTCATTGCCGAAGGCTTCGGCGCGCATGTACCGAAGGGCTATGTGTATGCAGCGATGGCATTCTCGGCCGGTATAGAGGTGCTGAACATACTGTCTCGACGCGCCAAGCGAAAGCTGCCTGAGTCGGCTCGTTAATACCATTCTGTCGATGCCCGGCCTAGCCGGGCGTACTAGGGCTGCGCAACAGGAGCGAGGTGAGTTCGGATGCCCAGCGCCAGCGGTCTGCACACAGCAACCGGCCATGCAATTTAGCGGCACGTCTCTCGCACCGGTAAGGCAGAAACAAAAAAGCCCCGCATCAAACGATGCGGGGCTCTTCTGTTTGGGCTGAGTCCTGTCCCTTCGGCCGCTCCGAGCAGCGATTCCTTGCGTCAGTCCTGACGCTTCGCGAGATCCTTCGCGGCAGCCATGCACCAGCTGAAAGTCACTTCACTGGTCGCCGAGCTAGGCGTTCCATGGCACATCGAAATGGGTCAGGGAGCGGCTAACAGCGGCAGCAGGGTTAAGAGGGGCAGTGATGGCAAAAGTTCCACTTTTAGAATGAAAAGGCCATCAGATTAATCACAGCGAGGCGAATCGGTGCCTTCGATTGGCCATCAGTCCCTACTGGCTGTGTTCGCAGGCAGGTTTTCGCCTAGTCATCTCACCTGTAATCAGCCCGACATTTGCCGGCACCCGATTCGCTCTAAAGGCCCTTGGCCAGCCTTTCAGCGGATTGCACCGCGATCCATTTCCAAATGTCTGCGTCCGGAACATGCCAGACAAAACGCGGTCTGCTGTGCGTCGCCACTCCAGCGCAACTGAAGGCAATGCTTGCCACCACGGAGCCAGCCTTGAGGAGCCGAGCCACTCGATGAGCGCTATCACCACCCTCTTCCACAAACTCAAGCTGTACCTGTTCAATGCTTCATGGATGATGGCGGAGCGGCTGCTGAACATCGGCGTGGGCTTTCTCATGGCGATCGTGCTGGCCCGCTATCTGGGACCGGAACAGTTCGGGATTCTCGCTTACGCCATTTCCATGACTGCGATCTTCGCCTCGGCCGGTCACATGGGACTGGCAGGCCTGGTGGTGCGCGAGGTGGTGAAGCAGCCGGACAAGGTTCCGGAGACGCTGGGCACCACCTTCATGCTTAAGCTGACCGGCATGACCCTCGGTTTCATTCTGGTCTTCGTTTACGCGTGGGTGTTCGAAGAAGTTGGCGGCACCGAGTTCTGGATGCTGCTGATCGTCGCCTCGGCGATCTTCTTCCAGACGTTTGACGTGGTGGAATACTGGTTCCAGTCTCAGGTGCAGGCCCGCTATCCGGCCATCGCCAAGTCCAGTGCGATCCTGCTCTCCGCCGGCCTCAAGCTGTTGATGGTCGTCAGCGGCGCCGGCGTCATAGCCTTCGCCTTCGCGCATACCGCGCAGTTCATCATCGCCGCGGTGATCCTCGCACTGCTCTACAAAGGCACCACCACGGTCTCGCTGATGAGCTGGAAGGCCAGCTTCGCCAAGGCCAAAGAGCTGCTCAGCCAGGGCTGGATTCTCTACGTCGGTTCGATCTTCGCAGTGATCTACATGAAGATCGATCAGGTCATGCTCAAGTGGATGGTGGGTGCCGAGGAGGTGGGCGTTTATGCCGTGGCCGCACAGCTCTCCGAGGCCTGGTACTTCCTGCCGATCGCCATCGTCGCGTCGTTCTTCCCCAAGCTGATCAAGCTGCATGCGGCCGACCTGGCGCTGTTCAACAAGCGCTTCCAGCAGCTCTTCGACGTCCTGTTCATTCTCGCCATTGCCGTAGCGGTGCTGGTGTCGCTCGTCGCCGAACCTCTGATCGCCCTGCTGTTCGGCGACGAGTACCAGAACTCCGCATCGATCCTCACCATCCATATCTGGGCCGGCGTGTTCATCTTCATGCGAGCGGCGTTCAGCCGTTGGATCTTGATCGAGGGCGCACTGATGTTTTCGCTGATCACCCAGGGCCTCGGCGCGCTGGCCAATGTCGGCCTCAACCTGCTGCTGATTCCTCGGTACGGCGGTGAAGGCGCCGCCATGGCCACGCTCATTTCTTATGCGGTTGCTTCATACGCTGCACTGCTGGTGCACAAGAAGACCCGCCCGGTGTTCTACATGATGACCAAGTCGATGTTCAGCCCGGTCCGTTACGCATTCAACGCCGTAGGAGCCACCCGATGAGCCTCATGTCGCTCGCCAGAGCCTTGCCTGATCCTGTGAAGAACGCCATCAAAGCGACCCGGGACAACACTGGCCTGGCCCTGGTCCGCCTGTTTTCCTCCAGCGGCTTCTTGTCTTCTGCCTATTACTGCCTGATCAGTCGTGAATTCGACCGTGAACACCGTGCGGTGCTGCTGGGCCGGCTGCATTTCGCTCAGCGGATGCGCGGCAAGGGCGAGAACGATGCCTTCCTGCGGCGCAACGTGCATCGCCTGGAGAAGGGCCTGATCATGCGTCCACGGCGCAGCACCTTTGCCGAGGACTACATCGGCCCGACGGTTCGTTGCTATGCCGATGCGACCCGGGCCGGCGTGATCAACGGCCAACAGCGCTGGGCCAACGATGTACTTACTGACTATTTCTCAGCCGTTGGCAGCACGCCGCGCATCGACTCGGCCAAGCGCGCCTTCACCAGCACCGAGAACCCCAACGAAACCAACCGCTGCGTGCCCTACCCCCACAGCCAACTGCCGGACTGCCCGGTCAGCTATGACGAGCTGATGGTGCTGTTCCGCCGTCGCCGCTCGGTTCGCTGGTATCAGGACAAGCCGGTCAGCAATGAGCTGATCGAACAGGCGGTAAGCGCCGCGGCTCTGGCGCCGTCGGCCTGCAACCGCCAGCCGTTTCGCTTCTATGTCAGCAACGGCAAGGAAAAGGCCGCCGAGGTCGCAAAGTGCGCCGGCGGCACGGCGGGTTTCCACGACAATTTGCCCTGCGTGATTGCTGTAGTCGGCGACCTGGGCTGCTATCCAGAGGCACGCGACCGCCACGTGGTCTATATCGACGGCTCGCTGGCCGCCATGCAGCTGATGCTGGCACTGGAAAGCCTGGGCTTGTCGAGCTGCTCGATCAACTGGCCTGACGTCGAAGAAAGAGAACGTCAACTGGCGAAAATACTGGGTCTGGCCTACCAGGAACGCACTGTGATGCTCCTTGCGGTGGGCTATGCCGATCCAACGGGAGGGATTCCTTATTCGGACAAGAAGACCGCAGACGACTTGATTGTATTCAACTGAGGTAAGCGATGATTATCGAGATCAGAAAGGCAGGCTTCGTCAATAAAGGCGCTGAGCTGATGTTGCACGCGGCATTGCAGAAACTGAGGACCCGGTATCCGGACGCTACCTTCGTCATGGCCCCGACCCCGAAAAAAGCCGAGCAGCCGTTTCGCAAGCTGGTCCAGCTGGGTTTCTATCCCAAGGCCTGGCTGTGGCGCTACGGCATCCAGTGGGGCACGCTGGCCAACTTCGCGCCACGTCCGCTGCGCGAGATGTACGGCGTGGTGCTGGATAAGGAAGTCGATGTGGTCATCGATGCGGCGGGCTTCGCCTACAGCGATCAGTGGGGCGAAGACCCCTGTGCGGAGCTGGCACAGTCGACCAAGCGCTGGCACAAGAACGGCACCCGGGTGATCCTGATGCCGCAAGCGCTTGGGCCGTTCAAATCGGAGAAAAACCGGGCGGCAATGAAAACGGTGGTCGATAACGTCGATCTGATTTTCCCGCGCGAGCGGGTGTCCTACGAGCATCTCACCGAGCTGGTGGGTGAGCAGGCGAAGATCAAGCAATCACCGGACTTCACCAACCTCATCACCGGTGTGCTGCCGCAGGGCTTCGATACCGAGCAGAACCGTTTCTGCATCGTCCCCAACTGCCGAATGCTGGACAAGACCGACCAGAAGACGCGCGATGCCTACCTGCCGTTCCTGATCAGCTGCACACGCTACCTGTTGGAAAAGGGCGCCAAGCCTTTCGTGCTGGTGCATGAAGGCAAGGACGATCAGCGCCTGGCTGACGAACTGTCTGCGGCGGTAGGCGGCATTCCGATCGTCAAGGAAAGCGGTGCACTGGAAATCAAAGGCATCCTCGGCGCCTGCAGCGGCACCCTGGGCAGTCGTTTCCACGGGTTGGTCAGCGCGCTATCCCAAGGCGTGCCAGCCTTGGCCACGGGCTGGAGCCACAAGTACCAGATGCTGTTTGAAGACTACGGCTTCCCCGAAGGGCTGGTTCAGGTCACCACTGACGAGGCGGAAATCAAGCGCAAGATCGACTTGGTGACGGATGATGCCGCGCGGATCCAGGCGTTGATCCAGACCCGTACCGCTCAGCTCAAGCAACAATCCGAGCAGATGTGGCAGCAGGTCTTCGCCGTGATTGACCAGTGTCAGCGTACACACCAGGCGCAGCACCACACCGCTGGCGCGGCCTGAGTGACCACCGTGGCGCCGCGAAATGGCGTCACGGTCTACTGTTTTTTGCTGGCAAAGCGCTGACGAATCAGCCGATACAGGTAATAGAGCACCATCAGCACCACGATCGCGGTGGAAACCGGGTTGAGGTACTCCGAGACTTTCTGGTACTGCGACTCCAGCAGGTAACCGGCCAGCGCCAGCAAGGCCGTCCAGATCAGCGAGCCCAGCGTCGAATAGACCAGAAATTTGGTCATCGACATTCCGGCGATACCCGCGGGCACCGAAATCAGCGTGCGGACCGCCGGAATCAGGCGGCCAAAGAACACTGCGCCCTTGCCGTGGCGATCGAACCAGTCGCTGGCCTTGTCGACGTCCTCCGGCGACAGGGTCAACCAGTGCCCCCAGCGCTCGGCGAAATGCTTCATGCGCTTCTGACCGAGTTTGGCGCCGGCGTAGTACCAGGGCAGCGCACCGACTACTGAGCCAGCAGTGCCGACCAGAATCACCGCGATGAAGTTGAGATCACCCCGCGCCGCGACGAAGCCGGCCAGCGGCATGATCAGCTCCGACGGGATGGGCGGGAAGATGTTCTCCAGCAACATCAGCAGGAAAACCCCGACGTAGCCCAATGCCGAAACGATTTCCACGATTTTGTCGAACATCGGTTACCTCTGCTTTTGCGGTAAAGGGGTCTGCGCGGACGGCTCGGTCAGGGTTGGGGCGGGCTTATCGAGCGCCCCGGCCACCTTTGTCGGCAACGACGCGTAGTAATCGGCCAGTGCCTGCATCTGCTCCGGCGTGAGCCGCTGCGCGGCGCTGTGCATGATATGGGCGTACTCCGTACCGCCACGCTTACCCGCCGTGAACAGCTCCAGCTGCAAGTTCAGGTAGCGAGCGTACTGCCCGGCGATGTTTGGATACATCGGATTGCGAGGACCGTCCTTGGGACCGTGGCAGTGGACGCAGGACGGGATGCCGCGTTCACGCACACCGCGCTCCGCCAGCGACAGGCCCTGGGCCAGGATGTCCGGCGTCGGCTCTGGAGCGTCTGTGCGACTGACTGGCGGCAGATCGGCGTAATGCTGCGCCAGTGCTTCGAGCACCGCCGGCTCCAGACCTGCGGCGATCGGCTGCATGACGCCGCTATACCGCTCGCCCCTTGCGTACGCCTGCAGCGCACCGAGCAAATATGCCTCGCTCTGCCCGGCCAATCGGGGGAACGCGCCCTCGCCCCGGCCGCCGCCGTCTTCGGCATGGCAACGGTTGCAGTTGGCCAACACCGGACCGAGCGGATCCTTCAACGGCCGCAGATGATCGGGCGTGACGGGTTTGACCGTCTCTTCACTGCGCCAGCCCAGCGCAAGCTGCGTATAGCGCTCGGGCGACATGCTCGGCATCGCCTGGAGGAACGCCACCACGGCCCAGACCTCATCGTTCCTCTTCTGCGCGGGCCAGGCCGGCATGGCGGTGAATTTCACACCATTCTTCACAATCCAGAACAACTCCTGCGGCTCCCAGTGCTCGATCCGCGGCGGCAAGTAAGGCGGCTCGGGCGTCATCTGCTGGGCGATCAGCGAGCGTTCCTGCCCTGGGCCGCCATGGCAGGCCAGGCAGCCCGTGTGATAGTGGCCAGCCCCCTTGAGCACCAACGCCGGATCGTCCAGCGGCGGCACCTTGATGCCCATCGACTGCGTGCTCACTGCACGCCGCATGGCGTAATGCAGCATCCAGCCGGTCGCCTTCCAGTGACCCGAGCTGGCACTGATCGAGACCAGTCCCAGCGAAACCAGCACGAACGCGCCCGTCCCCGCCAACGCTGCCATCAACGCGATGGCCGCCACAACGCGCTTCCACGAGCCACCGGTCAGCCAGCAGAGCCAGCGCCGCAGCGGCGCCGAGCATCGCCGGACCATGCGTTTAGCTGACTGAAAAGGCATTGCGCTTGTCCTGTAAAAGCCCAAAAAGCAGATACAACCCGCCGATGAGATAGGCGCTGCCGCCGAAAGCCAACATGATCACGCCGCCCATCTGTTGATCCTCGAGCGGGCTCATGCCTGAGAGTGCCGAGCCGGTGTGCTCGAACAGCGGTCGGCTCGACATCGCCAGCAGCACGCCGAGTAGCGTCATGTGCATCGAGGTCAGCAGCAGGCCGGCAATGCCGGCCAGCGCGCGCTGATGACGCACGCCGCCGAATGCCGCGAGCCAGACCAACAGCCCAACGAACAGATAGCTGGCCTGTTCCAACAACTCCGCCGATTGCGAGGTGCGCGCCGCATGGTGCAGCGCCGGCATGTGCCAGGCCCAGACCACGAACAACTCGATCACCGAAGCCAGGATCGGCGAGAACAGAAACGGGATGCGATTGGAGAAATCAAACCGGCCGCCAGCAAGGCCGATCGCCAGTAACGGCGCCGCCACCGCCACCACCATCACGTGCATCAGCATATGGCCGACGAACAGCCGATCGGCCATGTCTGGCAAGGGCCCGAGCCAGACCGCGCCCAGCGTGGTCTGGCCGAGCATCAGCGATAGGGGGCGCCAGATCATGCGCAACTCCTGATGAACAACACGCACAGCGCCACGAAGATCGTCGCAACGAAGCTCAGGCCGCTCAACAGCAGCGTCGAGAAGCCAAGGAAGCGATGGCGATCGCCGGGGGTGTCGAAATCATGCGGCGCCGTTGCATGCCCAAAGGAGTGGTGACGCCAGCCTTTCCAGCCGGTCAATCCAATGCCGACCAGCGCGATCAGTGTCAGCACGCCGATGGCGATGCGAATGTCGCCCAGCTCGCCGCTGCGGCCCGCCACCTTCGCGCACCACACGGACACAGCCAGATAGGACAGCAGAAAATGCGCCGCCCAGATGGTCGGGCTGAAGGTGATCAGCCAGAGGGTGTCGCGCTCTTGCGGCGGTGCTTCAGGGGCTTGCTGATCGCCATTCCGTTGCTGTTCGCTCAGGTTTTCACTCATAGCACCTCCGGAAAGCCGGCGATGACCGCGACGGTCACGCCGACGGTGATGAGCATGAAATGCCAGTACAACGCGATATTGCGGATATCGATGTCATGCACCGCCGTCATCCGGCCGGCCGCACGTCGCGCCAAGCAATAGAGCTGCATGATCAGGCCGATGGACAGGTGTATCAGGCACCAGAGCACCAGCACCCACACCGTGGCGGGATAGACATTGCTGGTCGGATCGAGGCCACTGAAATGCGGCCCGGCCCACATGGAGTAGGCCCCCGCCAGGGTGCAGATCGCCGCCAGCCCCAGCGAGCCGTAGAAGCCCGCCGCCTGATCGCGAAAGTTGCAGTGCCGCGCCAGCAGCGTCAGCGCCCAGGACGCTGCGATCAACCCCAGCCCCAATACCGGCCAGAACACGCCGGGGCCGGCGGCATCGGCGGGCGGGAAATTCTCGTGCACGGTCCAGAAGAAGAAGTAGCCGAATACCAGACTGCCAAAAGCGCTCATGTCGCCGATCATGGTGATAAAGGTCGCCCACCAGCCCACCGACTTGGCACCCGAGGCATAAAGCGGCACCGTCACGTCCAGGCCGATATCCTTTTTTGGCTTTTCCGGGATCACCGCCGTTCCGGTCCACAGCCAGATGAGGATGGTGATCAGCGCGAGGCCGGCACTTACCAGCGCTGCGACGTACCAGCTGTAGGTCGCGAAGATGAACAGCCCACCGGTGAAGATGGCCGCCCACATGCTCAAGAAGGTGGGGCCCGGCACGCGCAGGCACTGGATCGGCTCGGCATCAATGATGCTGCTGATCAGGGTCTCGCGTTTGCCCTCCTCGGCGTCGGGCAGGTAGAAGCGACCAGCATCCACGTCCCGCATCAGGTCTGGCTGATCCCACAGTGGGTAGCGGCTCTTGATGATCGGAATCGAACGCGCGCCCCAGGCCCTGCCGGGCATTTCGGCCAGCCATTCAAGGGTCCCGGCGTTCCACGGATTGCGCTTGCTGTAGGGCTGTTTGCCCTTGGGCCGCAACACATCCCAGACCAGCACCGCGACGCCGGCGGCGAGGATGAAAGCGCCCACCGTGGACACCATATTCAGCACGTCAAAGCCCATACCCGGCGCATAGGTGTAGACACGCCGCGGCATCCCGAGCAGACCGGTGAAGTGCATGGGCAGAAAGGCGATGTTGAAGCCGATGAACATCAGCCAGAAGGCGATCCGCCCGAGCCGGTCGGACAGCGTCTTGCTCATCGCCAGCGGGAAGAAGTAGTAGAGGCCGGCGATGACCGGGAACAGCATGCCGCCGATCAGCACGTAGTGCAGGTGCGCGACGATGAAATAGGTGTCGTGCGCTTGGAAATCGAACGGCGCCAGCGCCACCATCACGCCGGTCAGCCCGCCCAGCACGAAGATCGCCAGCGCACCGGCGACGAACAGCATCGGCACCGATTTGACGAAGCGTCCCGCCAATGCTGTCGCGAGGAAGCAAAAGATCTGCACCCCGGTGGGGATCGCCACCGCTTCGGACGCCGCCGAGAAGAAGGCCAGCGAGATGCCCGGCATCCCGGTGGTGAACATGTGGTGGACCCACAGCCCGAAACTGATGAAGCCGGTGCCGACCGCGGCCAGCACGATGAAGCTGTAGCCAACGATGGGCCGCCCGGCTGCGGTGGGCACGATGGTCGCCACCAGCGCCACGGCGGGCAGGAAGATGATGTAAACCTCGGGGTGGCCGAAGATCCAGAACAGGTGCTGCCAGAGCAGCGGGTCGCCGCCACGGCTGGCATCGAAGAACGGCCAATCGAATGCGCGCTCCAGCTCGAACAACAGGTCGCCCGCGATCAGCGGTGGAAACGCGAACAGGATCATTCCGGCAACCACCAGGATGTACCAGGAATACAGCGGGATCAGGTTGATGCGCATACCCGGCGGCCGTGTTTTCAGCACGCCGACGATCAGCTCCACCGCCGCCGCGATCGAGGACACTTCGATGAATGACAGCCCGAGCAGCCAGATATCCGCGCCGAGGCCGTCCTGATAGGTGGTGGTGAGCGGCGGGTACATGAACCAGCCACCCTGGGGCGCGACGCCGAAAAAGATCGAGCCACAAACGAACACGCCACCAATGATGAAACACCAGAAGCCATAGGCCGACAGACGCGGGAACGGCAAGTCTCGTGCGCCGAGCATCTGCGGCAGGATCAGGATGGAGAAGGCTTCGAAGATCGGCACGCCGAAGAGAAACATCATCACCGAGCCGTGCAGCGTGAACACCTGGTTGTAGGTTTCGGCCGACAGGAAATCGTTATTCGGCACCGCCAGCTGAGCGCGAATCAGCATCGCCAGCACGCCGGCAAAGAGGAAGAACAGGAACGACACGCCGGTGTACCAGAGGCCCACCTCGGTGTTGTTTACCGCAGACCAGTAACGCCAGCCGGTGGGTGTCTTCCAGGCTGCGGCCAGGCGTTCGGCCTGCCCTTTGGCGCGGGCTTCGTCCTGCGGGTCGCGGTATGCAATCGGCTCGCTCATTCAAGGCCCTTCAGGTAATGCGCCATGGCGCTCAGCTGTGCCTCAGGCAGCATGCCGAAGGCGGGCATTTTCACGTCTGGCTTGATCGCGCTGCTGTGGCCGATCCAGCGCCGGAAGGCGTCGACATCGGCCGGCAGCGTGCCGGCTGCCAGGGTCAGGCGGCTGCCAACGTGGGTCAGGTCGGGCCCGACCGTACCGTCGGCGGCCGTGCCGCGCACCTGATGACAGGCACCGCAGCCATTGGCGAGAAAGGCCTGCTGGCCCACCTGCTGCAGTTCCGTTTCCGGTTGCTGCGCGGGCTCTGCCTGTTCGGCTAGCCATTGATCGAAGGCCTCACGGGTCATCACTACTACGGCGAAATTCATCAGCGCGTGGGAGGTGCCGCAGTATTCGGCGCAGGCGCCACGGAAGGTGCCGGTCTCGGTGGGCTCCAGCACCAGCTCGTTGACCCGACCGGGAATCATGTCGACTTTGCCGCCCAGCGATGGGATCCAGAACGAGTGGATCACGTCCGGGCTGGTCAGGCTGAAGGCCACCCGCTCACCCACCGGCAGCCTTATTTCGTTCGCCAGTTCGACGGCCTCCCCCGCATCGGTCCGGTAGCGCACCCGCCACCACCACTGCTCACCCGACACATCGACACGCAGGGCGACATTTTCGGCGGAGCGCAGCTGTGGCATCAGCATCAGCCCGTAGATCAGCAGGCCGGTCAAAACCACGACGGGGAAAATGATCCCGCCACCGATGATCAGCCAACGGGCACTGCGGATACCGTGAGCTTCCGGGTGTGCCTGGGTGGCATACAGGGCGATGCCCATCACCACCAGCCAGATGACCAGCGCACCGCCCGCCATCCACCAGAACAATGTGGCGATGCTCTGTGCGCCGGCACCAGCGGGGTTCAGCGCCGACTGCTGCCCGTCGCACCCCACCAGCACCGCACTCAGCAGCAACAGGCAGACGCCATGCGGCTGCAAGCGTGCTGTGGTGAGGTCGTTTGTTAGGGTCAGCCGCATGGTCCGCCTCGCTGTGGGTCACGTTTTGTGACACTCCGCAGGCGGGAAAAGTTGGATAACCGGTCGAATTCGTAAGCGGTGGACCCTTAGGTCGTTGCGCTTGTCCTAAAAAACAAGGAAATCGACTTTGGAGAACGCATGGCCACCGACAGACGACACCGACGCTACCTTTTGACCTTGGTCGGCCTGTTCCTGTTGATCTGGGGTGCGCTGGCGATCGATCCGTTCAACCGCCATGACTGGCTGTTGGAGAACCTCTTGGTGGTGGGGTTGGCAGCGGCCTTGTTGCTGGGGCACAAGCACTACCTGCCCTCCCGCAGCGCCGCGACACTGATCTTCCTTTATCTCTGCATCCATCAGCTTGGCGCTCATTACACCTACGCCAACGTGCCTTACAACGATTGGTGGCAGGCGCTGACCGGCGAAGGCTTGAATGAACAGCTGGGTTGGGAGCGCAATCAGTTCGACCGCCTGGCGCACTTCAGCTATGGGCTGCTGCTGGCCTATCCGATGCGTGAGGTGCTGGTGCGCATGGGCCTGCGCCCTGGATTCTGGAGCCTGGTATTGCCGATAGACATCGTGCTGTCGACCTCGGCGATCTACGAGCTGATCGAATGGGCAGGCGCGGAAGTGCTAGACGGCGGCCTGGGGCGCACCTTTCTCGCCACTCAGAATGATCGCTGGGACCCACAGAAGGACATCGCCCTGGCAGCCGGCGGCGCGCTGATCGCCATGATCCTTACCGGAATCGTCAGCCGAACACGGCGCCGGCATGGCGACTCGGCCGGATGACGACTGTCACCGATCTCACGGACGGGCGGTGTCTCCCAGCCGCTCGGGCAACTCGGATGGCTCGGGATCTGTGGTCACGCCGATCCGGCGCAGGTACCACTGATGAGCCACGTATGCGCAACCCCAGCCAAGCAGAACGCCAAGGGTATTGGCGAGCATGTCGCCCAGCGACGCCTGTCGATTGGGCAGCAGGCTCTGCCCGACTTCGATCAGCGTGGCCGCCGCCAGGCTTGCCGCCACGGCCCAGAACACGCTCCACTGCGGAAAGGCCAGGCGCAGCGAGAACATCAGCGCGGCGAAGCCAAGCATGTGATGCAGCTTGTCCTGCTGGTCGAACACCTGGGGAACCGGTTCCGGCCGCAATCCGCTGAAGAGGATGACCGCTAGCACCGCGAGGAACGGCAGGACGCGCAAGTAATTCATAGGCAATCGGTAGCTCTTGCTGAGATCGGAAAGGTGAAGTTGGCAGGGCCCGAATCGCGGGCGTGATGAAGACGTCAACAAAGGCGGCGTAAGATAGCAGCCCCTCGACGCAGCGCGTACCGAGCATGGTCGTCGGCGTGCACGCTATGGAGGTCGGAAGCGGTCGATAGTTCGTGCCGGCCTGTAACAAATTGCGCCGCTATTGACCAACTGCCCATATTCGAAGCCTCAGAGACCTAAACGTAACCTCGTGATCGAGGTCCGAACTGTTAGGATCTGGGCAATGCTACGGGTAACGGCGTATGCCGCCCCGCTACCAGCACTACGGGATACCACTTTGACGCACCCCACTTCGCTGCCAGGCAGTCTGCAGCGGCAGCCGACACAGGACGCCCACGCCACACTCACCATTGGCGGCGACTGGACCCTGCAGCACTACGCGACGCTGCGGCGGGAGATAGAGCGCACGCGCCGCCAGGTCACGGACACCGATCGGGTCGAACTCGACTCGCTTGGCGAGCTGGATACCGCGGGCGCCGGGCTACTGATCGAACTGATCGGCCCCGCACGGGTGGCCCGCCTGAGCGACTGGGCGCCGCAGCTGCCAGCGGAACGCCAAGCCTTGTTGAAAACCGTCGCCGCCGCGCTGGACCAGCCAGAAGCCGAGCAGGCGCCGGCCACCAATGGCTTTGCCGATGTGCTGGCCCATGTTGGACGTACCGTGTCGGGTGTCTGGAATCAGCAGCGCACTCTGCTCGGCTTCATTGGCCTGACCCTACAGACCCTGTTCACCGTGCTCCCCAACCCGCGGCGCTGGCGGGTCACAGCGTTGGTGGCGCACATCGAGCAAACCGGGCTGGACGCGATCCCCATCGTCGCCCTGCTGACCTTTCTGGTCGGTGCGGTGGTGGCTTTTCTAGGCGCCACGGTGCTGGCCGATTTCGGCGCGACCATCTACACGGTCAACCTTGTTGCCTTCTCGTTTCTGCGTGAATTTGGCGTGTTGCTGGCGGCGATCCTGCTAGCCGGGCGCACCGCGAGCGCTTTTGCCGCACAGATCGGGGCGATGAAATCCAACGAGGAAATCGACGCCATCCGCACCCTTGGCTTGAGCCCCATCGAGCTGCTGGTACTGCCACGGGTGCTGGCGATGCTCATCACGCTGCCGATCCTGACCTTTATCGGCATTCTCAGCGGCATCGTCGGCGGGCTGGTGGTCTGCTCCTTGGCGCTGGACATTTCGCCCGCCATGTTCTTCACCATCTTGCAGCGCGACATCCCGCTCAACCACTTTCTGGTCGGCATGGCCAAGGCGCCAGTGTTCGCCTTCCTGATCGCAGTGATCGGCTGTCTCGAGGGCTTCAAGGCCAGCGGCAGCGCGCAGTCGGTGGGCGAACACACCACCTCCAGCGTGGTGCAATCGATCTTCATGGTGATCCTGCTCGATGCGGTCGCCGCCCTGTTCTTCATGGAGATGGGCTGGTGAGAACAGACGAACCCGTGATCCAGGTCCAGGGCCTGGTCAATCGCTTCGGCAAACAGGCGGTGCACGTCAATCTCGATCTGGATATCCGTCGCGGCGAAATCCTTGGCGTGGTCGGCGGTTCCGGCACTGGCAAGTCGGTGCTGCTGCGCAGCATCGTCGGCCTGCGCCGGCCCAATGCCGGTAGCGTGAAGGTGTTCGGTGAGAACCTGCTGAAGCTCTCGACCCAGCGCCGCTCGGAAGTCGAGCGGCGCTTCGGCGTGCTGTTCCAGCGCGGCGCCCTGTTCACCTCGCTCAACCTCCAGGAAAACGTTGCCTTGCCGCTGATCGAGCACATCGGCCTCAAGCGCGCCGATGCCGAACATCTGGCACGACAGAAGCTGGCGCTGGCTGGTCTGCCGCCGGAAGCCGCCTGCAAGTATCCCGACGAGTTGTCCGGCGGTATGGTCAAGCGCGCCGCCCTGGCTCGCGCGCTGGCGCTGGATCCGGAGGTGCTGTTTCTCGATGAACCCACCGCAGGCCTCGACCCGATCGGCGCAGCGGCCTTCGACCAGTTGATCCTGACCCTGCGCGATGCGCTGGGCTTCAGCGTATTTCTGGTCACCCACGACTTAGACACGCTGTACACCATCTGCGACCGCATTGCCGTGCTGGCGCAAAAACGCGTACTGGTGGTCGACACGCTGGAAAAGGTCGCCGCCACTGACGACGAATGGATTCGCGAATATTTTCACGGCCCTCGTGGCCGCGCCGCGCACGAAGCCGCGCAACGGTTGGAGAAACCATAATGGAAACTCGCGCCCATCATGTATTGATCGGACTGTTTACCGTGGCAGCCGTCGGCTGCGCCCTGCTCTTCGCCCTGTGGTTGGGCAAATCCAGCATGGACCGGGAATACAGCTATTACGTTATCGGCTTCAGCCAGGCCGTCAGCGGACTGTCGAGTGGCAGCTCGGTGGAATACAGCGGCATCAAGGTCGGCGATGTCACCGAGCTGTGGCTGCAGCCAGACGACCCGCGCAAGGTTCGAGCGCGGATCCGCGTTTACGCCGGCACCCCCATCAAAACCGATACCCAGGCGCGCCTGGCGCTGGCCAATATCACCGGCAGCATGGTCATCCAGCTGCACGGCGGCACCCCGGATGCCCCGCGGCTCGAAGGCGACCGCGAAGACCCACCGCTAATCATCGCCGACCCGTCCTCACTCAGCGCACTGCTGGAAAACGGCGAAGACCTGATGAGCAACATCAACAACCTGCTGCTCAGCGCCAACCAGATCTTCTCCGAGGAGAACACCACGCGCCTGAGCCGCACGCTGGAACACCTGGAACAGGCCACCAGTGTGCTCTCGGAGCAACGCGGCGATCTGGCCCAGACGCTCCAGCAATTCAACCAACTGAGCCAACAGGCCAATACCGTGATGGGTGAGCTGTCGAGCCTGACACGCAACGCCAACGACCTGCTCGATGATCAGGGCCGCAGCGTGCTGGACAGCGCAGCGCAGTCAATGAGCGCGCTGGACCGCACCACCGCGCGCCTGGATACCTTGCTCGAAGAAAATCAGGGCGCGCTGAACAATGGCATGCAGGGCTTCAACGAACTCGGCCCGGCGATCAACGAATTGCGCAGCACCCTCGGTGCGCTGCGCCGGGTCACCCAGCGCCTGGAAGACAACCCGAGTGGTTTCCTCCTCGGCCGCGACAAACTGCAGGAGTTCAACCCATGAGCCTTCGCCAATCCCTGTCCCGCTTTGCGCTGCTCGGGCTGCTCTCGGCCCTCGCCGCCTGTTCGGTTCTGCCGGAGTCCGAGACCCTGCGGATCTTTTTGCTGCCGACCACACCGACGCCGCAGCAAGCCAGCGAGCCGACCATCCAGCAGGCGCTGCGCATCAACACACCGCAGGCCAGCCGCGTTCTCTCCGGCCAGCGCATCGCCGTCGTGCCGCAGGGCAACGAAATCAGTGCCTACGGCGGCGCACGCTGGAGCGACGCTGCGCCGGTGCTGCTGCGCGACCGCTTGATCGAAGCCTTCCAGCGCGACGGGCGCATGCCTTCAGTAAGCAATGAAGACGTCAATCTCTATGCAGACCTCAGCCTGCACAGCGATCTGCGCGCCTTCCAGACTGTCTACATCGATGGCAAGCCGGTGGTGGTGATTACCCTCGATGCGCGGCTGGTCAATCGCAACGACCAGCGCACCCTGGCCAACCGCCGCTTCGAAGTCCGTCAGCCAAGCGCCGACCCCAGCGTGGAAAGTGTGGTCGAGGCCTTCGGCCAGGCCAGCGACAGGCTCAGTGCCGATATTCTCGAATGGACGCTGAGCCATGCCCGACAACTGCCCTGAGCAACTGCCGTACGGTAGGCGTTAATCGCCTCGGAATTGATCCAGATACACACAAGTAGCGTATTAGAGCGCCTAAGATGACTCCGGACGTTTAATAGCCGGAGCAGAGTCATGAGTCAGCCACGCACCCGAGCCGCACTCAAGGTTCTTGCAGCCGCCGCCGTGATTGCCGTCATTGGGGCGCTGCTGTGGAGCGAATTGCGCCCCAGCGGTCTTGGCGAAGGGTTCGCCAGCGGTAATGGTCGCATCGAAGCGACCGAGATTGATGTCGCCACCAAGAGCCCGGGCCGGGTGATTGAAATCCTCGTGGACGAGGGTGATTTCGTCCAGCCGGGCCAGGTACTGGCGCGTATGGATACCGATGTGCTCCAGGCGCAATTGAACCAGGCGCGTGCGCAGGTCCGCCAGGGCGAGAATGCCATCCTCACCGCAGAGGCCATGGTCGCTCAGCGGGAAAGCGAGCGCGCCACCGCCGAAGCCGTCGTCACCCAGCGCCGAGCCGAACTGACCGCCGCCCAGAAGCGCCACCAACGGACCGAAACCCTGGTCGCGCGCAACGCCATGGCGCGACAGCAGCTCGACGATGACTTGGCCGCGATGCAAAGCGCCCAGGCGGCGCTCGCCGCCGCACGCTCACAAGTGGTGTCTGCCGACGCCGGCATTGCCGCAGCGAAATCCCAGGTGATCGAGGCGCGCTCGGCTGTCGAGGCGGCACAAGCCGGCGTTGAGCGACTGCAAGCGGACATTCGCGACAGCGAACTGAAGAGCGACCGGGTGGCTCGCGTGCAATACCGCGTAGCGCAGCCCGGCGAAGTCCTCGGCGCGGGGGGCAAGCTGCTCAATCTGGTCGATCTGGCCGACGTCTACATGACCTTCTTCCTGCCCGAACGTCAGGCCGGACGCGTGGCGATCGGCGCCGAGGTACGGCTGGTGATCGACGCCGCCCCGCAGTACGTGATTCCGGCCAAGGTCAGCTATGTGGCCAGCGTGGCGCAATTCACACCCAAGACCGTGGAAACCGAAAGCGAGCGCGAAAAACTGATGTTCCGGGTCAAGGCACGCATCGATCCGGAACTGCTCAAGCGTCACATGGAGCAGGTCAAGACCGGCCTGCCGGGCATGGCCTATCTGAAGCTCGACGCTGAAAGCGAGTGGCCCGCCGATCTGCAGATCAATGTAACGCCATGAGCGAGCCGCTCGATTCGGTGGTGCAGGTTGCCGGGGTCAGCCTGCAATACGGCAAGACGCGTGCTCTGGATGAGCTGACGCTGACCTTGCCCGCGCGATGCATGGTCGGCCTGATCGGCCCCGATGGGGTGGGCAAGTCCAGCCTGCTGGCGTTGATCTCCGGGGCGCGCAAGCTGCAGCAGGGCTCGATAGGCGTACTCGGCGGCGACATCGCCGATCCCGGCCACCGACGCAGGGTCTGCCCGCGTATCGCCTACATGCCTCAGGGGCTGGGCAAGAATCTGTATCCAACACTCACCGTTTTCGAGAATCTCGAATTCTTCGGCCGCCTGTTCGGCCAGGCGAGTGAGGAGCGCCACTGGCGCATTGCTGAACTGACCCGCAGCACGGGCCTCGCGTCCTTTCTCGAACGGCCGGCGGGCAAACTCTCCGGCGGCATGAAACAGAAGCTCGGCCTCTGCTGCGCGCTGATCCACGACCCCGATCTGTTGATCCTCGACGAGCCCACTACCGGCGTCGATCCGCTGTCACGTGCACAGTTCTGGGAGTTGATCGAGCGCATCCGCCGCGAGCGCCCACAGATGAGCGTACTGGTGGCCACCGCCTATATGGATGAGGCGCAGCGCTTCGACCATCTGGTGGCGATGGACGCCGGCCGCGTGCTGGCCACCGGCACGCCAGCCGAATTGCTGGCGCGCACCGCCAGCGACTCGCTGGAGCAGGCCTTCATCCGCCTGCTGCCGGACGCCAAACGCAATCAGCATCGAGAACTGGTCATCCCGCCGCAGCCGCATAGCGACAGCATTGCGATCGAGGCCCACGGTCTGACCATGCGCTTCGGCGATTTCGTCGCGGTAGACCAGGTCAATTTCCGCATCGCCCGTGGCGAAATCTTCGGTTTCCTCGGCTCCAACGGCTGCGGCAAGACCACCACCATGAAGATGCTCACCGGCCTGCTGCCGGCCAGCGAGGGCGAGGCGCTGCTGTTCGGCAAACCGGTGGACCCGCACGACATGCAGACCCGCCAACGCGTGGGTTACATGTCCCAGGCTTTCTCGCTGTACAGCGAGCTGACCGTGCGGCAAAACCTCGACCTGCACGCCCGGCTGTTCCACCTGCCGGTCGAACGGCGCGCGCCGCGCGTGCAGGAGATGCTCTCGCGCTTCGATCTCACCGGCGACACCGACAGCCTGCCCAGCAGCCTGCCGCTAGGCGTGCGTCAGCGCCTGTCGCTGGCGGTGGCGGTGATCCACAACCCGGAAATCCTGATTCTCGACGAGCCCACTTCCGGCGTCGATCCGGTTGCCCGCGATGGCTTCTGGGAACTGCTGGTGCAGCTGTCACGTGAAGACGGCGTGACCATTTTCATCTCGACCCATTTCATGAACGAAGCGCTGCGCTGCGACCGCATTTCGCTGATGCATGCCGGCCGGGTACTCGACAGTGACACGCCGCAGGCGCTGATGACCAAGCGCGGGCTGCCGACGCTCGAAGCGACCTTCATCGCCTACTTGGAGGAAGCCGCGGCGCATGCCGGCGAACAGCCGGCAGCCACCTCAACCGCTATGCGCGGCCCGATCGAAGCGACCAGCAGCAGCGCCCGCCAGGCTCGTTTCAGCCTGCGTCGGCTGCTCAGCTACACCCGCCGCGAGGCCATGGAACTGCGCCGCGACCCGATCCGCGCAACGCTGGCGATGCTCGGCAGCATGCTGCTGATGTTCATCATGGGTTACGGGGTCAGTTTCGACGTGGAAAACCTGACCTATGCCGTGCTCGACGGTGACCAGACCACCACCAGCCAGCATTACCTGCAGAACATCGCCGGCTCGCGCTACTTCTTGGAAAAGCCGGCGCTGGCCAGCCATGCCGAACTGGACGCACGCCTGCGCAGCGGCGACATCAGCCTGGCGGTGGAAATCCCACCCAATTTCGGCCGCGACCTCAAACGCGGGGCCGTGCCTCAGGTCGCGTTCTGGATCGATGGCGCCATGCCCATGCGGGCCGACACCATCAAAGGCTACGTGCAGGGCATCCATCTGACCTACCTGCAACAACTGGCCCGCGAAGCCGGCATAGACGGGACGCTGGCGCCGGCCGACGTCGCCATCCGCTACCGCTACAATCCCGACGTGCAGAGCCTTCCAGCCATGGCGCCTGCGATGATTCCGCTGCTCTTGATGATGATTCCGGCGATGCTCACCGCCTTGGGTGTCGTGCGCGAGAAGGAGTTGGGCTCGATCACCAACTTCTACGTCACTCCGACCACCCGCCTGGAGTTCCTGCTCGGCAAGCAGCTGCCCTACATCGCCCTGGGCATGTTCAACTTCGCCACCCTGGCGCTGCTGGCGGTGTTCGTCTTCGGTATCCCGATCAAGGGCAGCATCCTGACCCTCTGCCTCGGCGCGTTGCTCTACGTGACCTGCGCCACCGGGCTGGGCCTGTTGATGTCGTCGATCCTCAACAGCCAGATCGCGGCCATTTTCGGCACCACCATCGTCACCCTGCTGCCGGCAATCCAATTTTCCGGGCTGATCCACCCGACCTCCGCAATGGAAGGGTTCGGCGCCGTTATCGGCAAACTCTATCCCACCAGCCATTTTCTGATCATCAGCCGCGGGGTGTTTTCCAAGGCGCTGGGCCTGCCCGACCTGTACCCGTATTTCATCCCGATGCTCCTGGCGATTCCGCTGCTGACCTTGCTCAGCGTCGCCGGCCTGCGCAAGCAGGAGAAATAGCATGGCCAATGTCCGGCGCAAGCTAAGCAACATCATCCAGCTCGGCCTCAAGGAGCTGCGCAGCCTCTACCGCGATCCGGCAATGTTGGTGCTGATCATCTATTCGTTCACCCTGGCCATCTACGAAGGCGCCACCGCCGTGCCCGAGGCGCCGCACCGCGCCAGCATCGCCGTGGTCGACGAGGATCGGTCGCAGGCCTCGCTGCGCATCGTCAACGCCTTCCAGCTGCCCTACTTCATTGAGCCCAAGGCCATAACCCTGCAGCAGATGGACAGCGGCATGGATGCCGGCCTCTACACCTTCACCCTGAACATCCCGCCGAACTTCCAGGCAGATTTACTGGCCGGTCGCCAGCCGACAATCCAGCTCAATGTCGACGCCACCCAGGTCAGCCAGGCGTTCACCGGGGCAGGCCAGATCCAGCAGATCATCGCCAGCGAGACGGCCGACTTCGTCCGACGCTACCGCAGCGTTGATGCCCTGCCGGTCGAAGCCGTCGTGCGCACGGCCTTCAACCCCAACCTGAATCGCGCCTGGTTCGGCGCCGTGAACGAGGTGATCAACCAGATCACCATGCTGGCGATCATCCTCACTGGCGCCGCACTGATCCGCGAGCGCGAACACGGCACCATCGAGCATCTGCTGGTGATGCCGGTGACGCCGTTCGAGATCATGGTCGGTAAGGTCTGGGCGATGGGATTGGTGGTGTTGGCCGCCGCGGCGTTCGCGCTGCGCTTCGTGGTCGAGGGTTGGCTCGACATTCCGATTCAGGGCTCGCTGCTGCTGTTTGCCAGTGGCGCCGCGCTGCACCTGTTTGCCGCGACGTCCATGGGCATCTTCTTCGGCACGGTGGCGCGCTCGATGCCGCAACTGGGTCTGCTGGTAATCCTCACGTTGATCCCGCTGCAGATCCTCTCCGGTGGCGTGACCCCGCGCGAGAGCATGCCTGCGCTGATCCAGCACATCATGCTAGCGGCACCGACCACCCATTTCGTCGAACTGGCGCAGGCCATTCTCTTCCGCGGCGCTGGCGTCTCGGTGATCTGGCCACAATTGCTGGCGCTGCTGGCGATCGGCGCGGTGTTCTTCCTCGGTGCGTTGTCGCGGCTGCGGCAGTCGTTGCGTTAGCGGTCGTAGCCGGTAGACGGGTCAACCTCGGGCGACGGCTGCAGTTCGACCTCCAATACTGAACCGCACGCAGCGTGCTCGACGCCGGTCAGCGCACCGAACAGTCGTAGCTGGTGCTCAAAGGTCGACTGGATCTGCGAGACCCGCGACACCATGCGGCGGCTAGCGATGCGCACGGCAGGGTCTTCGCTGGCCATCATTTCGAACGAGTAGGTGGTCACGGCCTCGCTCAGTTGCGACAGGCTGCGCGCTGTCATGCTCAGAAACTCGGCGAGTTGCTCGTTACAAGTGTGCATTCCATTGCCACCTAACAGTTGATATCAGCATGATGTTACTGCATTTTTGCCACCTGCCTGCATCGCCGCTTTGGTCGAATTACCCTAACGTCAGGATTGAGCCCAGACGCGTTCGCGTCATGCACGGTAACTCATGAGCAAAACAGGCGAATCACCTGCCAGGCTTGGCGGGGCCCTGGCCAGCGGGTTGCCGGAACAAACGCAGTCAGTCACCGTCATACCCGTTCGGAGTTCAGCGCCATGGGCGGGAATTTTTGCATTTTCGGCGGGTCTATCCTGCCGACATGCCAAGAGCCTGTAGCTCTGTAGCGCGCCAAGGAAGCCTCTCAATCATGCGCATTCTCGTAACCGGCGGAGCCGGATTCATCGGCTCTGCTCTGATCCGCCATCTTATCCAAGACACCGGGCACAGCGTCCTCAACCTGGACAAGCTGACCTACGCCGGCAATCTCGAGTCGCTGGCCGAAGTCCACAGCAGCGACCGATACCAATTCCTTCAAGCCGACATTGCCGATCGCGAGCGCGTCAGCGAAGCGCTGCTGGAATTCCAGCCGGACGCCATCATGCACCTGGCCGCCGAATCCCATGTCGATCGCTCAATCGACGGCCCGGCAGAGTTCATCCAGACCAACATAGTCGGCACCTATCAGCTGCTCGAGGCAACACGTGCCTATTGGCAATCCCTGCCAGCCGAGCGCCGTGAAGCCTTCCGCTTCCACCACATCTCCACCGACGAGGTGTACGGCGACCTGCACGGCGTCGATGACCTGTTCACCGAAACCACACCCTATGCGCCCAGCTCGCCTTATTCGGCGAGCAAGGCCTCGTCGGATCATCTGGTTCGGGCCTGGCAGCGCACCTATGGGCTGCCGGTACTGATCACCAACTGCTCGAATAACTACGGGCCGTATCACTTCCCCGAGAAGCTGATTCCGCTGGTGATCCTCAACGCGCTGGATGGCAAGCCGCTGCCGGTCTACGGCAACGGCACCCAGGTACGTGACTGGCTGTTCGTCGAGGACCATGCGCGCGCCCTGTTCAAGGTGGTCAGCGAAGGCGAGGTCGGCGAGACCTACAACATCGGCGGTCACAACGAGCAAAAGAACATCGACGTGGTGCGCGGCATCTGCGCCCTGCTCGAAGAGCTGGCGCCGCAGAAGCCCGAAGGCCTCGAGCGTTTCGAGGACCTGATCACTTTCGTCAAGGACCGCCCCGGTCACGACCTGCGCTACGCCATCGACGCCAGCAAGATCGAGCGCGAGCTCGGCTGGGTCCCGCAGGAGACCTTCGAGACCGGCCTGCGCAAGACCGTGCAGTGGTATTTGAACAACCTCGAATGGTGCCGTCGCGTTCAGGACGGCAGCTATCAACGTGAGCGCCTCGGCGCCCTGGAGAACGCATGAAAGGAATCATCCTCGCTGGAGGCTCCGGCACCCGGCTGCACCCCATCACCCTGGGCGTATCCAAGCAGCTGCTGCCGATCTACGACAAGCCGATGGCCTATTACCCGATTTCGGTGCTGATGCTCGCCGGGATTCGCGACATCCTGCTGATTTCAACGCCGCAGGACCTGCCGCAGTACAAGAACCTGCTGGGTGACGGCAGCCAGTTCGGCGTGAACATCAGCTACGCCGAGCAGCCGTCGCCGGACGGCCTGGCTCAGGCCTTCCTGATCGGTGAAGAGTTCATTGGCGACGACTCGGTGTGCCTGATCCTCGGCGACAATATCTTCCATGGTCAGCACTTCACCGAGAAGCTGCAGCGTGCTTCGGCACAGAAGAAAGGCGCCACGGTATTCGGCTACTGGGTCAAGGATCCGGAGCGCTTCGGCGTGATCGATTTCGACGAGACCGGCAAAGCACTCTCGATCGAAGAAAAGCCGGCCAAGCCGAAATCCAGCTATGCCGTGACCGGCCTGTATTTCTACGACAACGATGTGATCGAGATCGCCAAGTCGATCAAGCCCTCGCCGCGCGGAGAGCTGGAAATCACCGACGTCAACAATGCCTATCTCAAGCGCGGCGACCTGAATGTAGAGCGCTTCGGCCGCGGCTTCGCTTGGCTCGACACTGGCACCCACGACAGCCTGCTCGAAGCCTCGCAGTACGTGCAAACCATTGAGCACCGTCAAGGCCTGAAGGTCGCGTGCCTGGAAGAGATCGCCTATCAACACAAGTGGATCGACCGCGAGCAGCTCTTGCAGCGCGCCGATGCCCTGGGCAAGACCGGCTACGGCCAGTACCTGTTCAAGCTGGCGGGTGAAGACGCATGAAGGTCATCGAAACCGACATTCCCGATGTGCTGATTGTCGAGCCCAAGGTCTTCGGCGACGAACGCGGTTTCTTCTACGAGAGTTTCAACGCGGCCGCTTTCGAAGCGGCCACGGGGCTCAAGCGCCAGTTCGTTCAGGACAATCATTCCAAGTCCCAGCGCGGCGTGCTGCGCGGCCTGCACTATCAAATTCAGCAGCCCCAGGGGAAGTTGGTGCGGGTCGTGGCCGGCGAAGTATTCGATGTCGCGGTGGACCTGCGCCGCAGCTCGCCGACGTTCGGTCGCTGGGTCGGCACCCGCCTGAGTGCCGATAACCAGCGCCAGCTGTGGATCCCGGAAGGCTTTGCTCATGGTTTTGTGGTGCTCAGCGAGAGCGCCGAATTCCTCTACAAGACCACCGACTACTACGCGCCAGCCCATGAGCGCTCTTTGCTCTGGAATGACCCGCAGATCGGCATCGACTGGCCATTCACCGAGCCGCCCCAGCTTTCGAAGAAAGATATCGACGGCAAAGTACTCAGCGAAGCGGAGCTGTTTGCATGAAAATCCTCGTCACCGGTAGCTCGGGGCAACTGTCTCGGGAGCTGCAACTGGCGCTTGCCGGTGAAGGGAAGGTGCTCGCGCTGGGTCACAAGCTGCTGGACCTGGCCGAGCCGGCGCAGATTCGTCGACAGGTTCGCCTTTTGCGTCCCGACCTGATCATCAACGCGGCCGCCTACACCGCGGTTGACCCCGCGCAAGACGACCGTGAGCGAGCCTTTGCAGTGAACGCCATCGGCCCTGGTGTGCTCGCCGAGGAGGCGGCAGCCCTGGGTGTACCGCTGATCCACTATTCCACCGACTACGTCTTCGACGGCCGCAAGACCGGGCTCTACAGTGAAGAAGATGTACCAGCTCCGCTGAGCGTATACGGGGCGAGCAAGCTGGCCGGTGAACAAGCGATTCAGGCCGTAGGCGGCGACCACCTGATACTGCGCACCAGTTGGGTCTACTCGTTGCACGGGCGCAACTTTCTGCTGACGATGCGACGCCTGCTACAGGAGCGCGACTCGCTGTCGGTAGTCGACGATGAGATCGGCGCGCCAACCTGGGCCGGAACCATCGCAGCGGCCACCGCCGAGATGGTACGCAAACGGCGTAGCGGTGCGGGCGGGCCCAGCGGGCTTTATCACCTGACCGCCAGAGGGGAGACGTCCTGGTACGGCTTCGCCTGCCACATCGCTCAACATCTGCAGAGCCAGGGCCTGCTGCGCGCAAGGATAGAGCCTATCCTGTCTGCCAATTACCCCACGGCTGCTCAGCGGCCGCTTAATTCCCGCCTCAGCTGCGCGCGCCTGCAGCGCGATTGGCAGATCACCTTGCCAGACTGGGAAACCGCCCTGCAGCAGTGCCTTGGCACTATGCCCCATGCTCAAGCGGATCACAGCGCACCGACTGCACAAAGCGTCTGATAGTACCGACGCTGGTCCAGCCGACTAAGCCGCTCACCTAGCCGCAAGCACCAAAGCGGGTCGGACGTGCATAATGGCGCCCGAACCACAGGCGCATCTGCATGACTTCACCCGATACCCCCCGCCGCCCTCGCTGGCGCAACCTGGCCGTGGTTGCATTGTTGTTGGCGCCGCTGCTGTGGCCGCTGCAGCAACTGGCCAAACGTTATTACAGCAACGAGCTGATCGAGCAGAACCGCCAGACGCTCGATCTCTACGTCGCCAACCTGCTCGGCTCGCTGCGCCGCTACGAAGTGCTGCCGCGCATCCTCGGTGATCTGCCGACCCTGCGCACGGCGCTGCGTCAGCCCGACAACCCAGCCGCCAAGGATCAGGCCAACCGCCTGTTGGATCAGCTGCGCAAGGAAACCGGCGCCGATGTGATCTATCTGATGGCGCCGGACGGCGACACGCTGGCCGCGTCGAACTGGAACGAGGAAGACAGCTTCATAAGTCGGAATTTCGCCTTCAGGCCCTATTTCCGAGAAGCCATGGCCGGCCAGCTTGGCCGCTTCTTCGGCCTCGGCACCACCTCGGGCAAGCGCGGCTACTACTTCGGGGCCGCTGTCCGCGACGGCGACGAGATCCTTGGCGTGCTGGTGGTCAAGGTGGACCTGGACCATACCGAGACGCTATGGGGCAGCACGCCCGAGCAACTGATGGTGACCGACAGTTTCGGCGTGGTGATCCTCACCTCGAAACCAGAATGGCGGTTCCGCGCCAGCCGTGCACTGGATATTGAGGAGCGCGAGCAGATCGCCTCCGAACGCCCCTATCCAACGCTAGAACCCCGTGACCTGACGCTCGATATCGATACCTGGCTGATTCAGAGCCGCGAACTCAAGGAAACCGGTTGGACGGTGCGCATCCTGGCGCCGATCAGCCTGGTCGAACGACCCGTGCAGACGGTCGTCGCGATCGGCGCAGCGACCCTCGCAGCGCTCTTGCTGTTGCTTGGCCTGCTGATGCAGCGGCGTCGCCATTACCTCGAGCGTATCGCCCTCGATGCCAAAGCGCGGCAACAACTCGAGCGCCGCGTGCAGGAACGAACATACGACCTGGAAGCCCTGAACAGCCGACTCAAGGAAGAGGTGCTGGAACGCGAGCAAGCTCAGCAGGAGCTGTTCCGCGCTCAGGACGAGTTGCTGCAGGCCGGCAAGCTGTCGGCGCTCGGCACCATGTCAGCGAGCATCAGCCATGAACTCAACCAGCCGCTTGGGGCGATTCGCAGCTATGCCGACAATGCCGGCGTCCTGCTCGACCAGCAGCGAAACGACGAGGCGCGCGACAACCTTCGGTTGATCAGCGAGCTGACCGCGCGCATGGCTTCGATCATCGCTCATCTGCGCGCCTTCGCCCGCCGCGACCGCCATGCCCCGGAGCGGGTTGCGCTGCAGCCAGCGCTGGACGACGCGCTGGCGTTGCTGGCCAAGCGGCGTCAGGCCATGGGCGTAGAACTGATTCGTGACCTACCGGACGCCACACTCTGGGTTCAGGCCGGCGAGACGCGACTACGGCAGATTATCTCCAACCTGTTGAGCAACGCCTTGGACGCTCTGGTCGAGCGCCCGCCGGTGCGTCGCATCTGGCTGCGCGCCGAGCGGCAGGGCGAAGGTGTGCTGCTGACCTTGCGCGATAACGGACCGGGCTTTTCCGACGAGGCGATGCGACGGGCCCGCGAGCCCTTCTTCACTACCAAGACCAGCGCTCAGGGGTTGGGCCTGGGGCTGGCCATCTGCGATACCCTGGCCCGAGCCCTGGACGGTGAACTGACCTTGGCCAACCATCCAGAGGGCGGCGCGCAGATCAGTCTTTACCTGCATTGCGCCGACCCCGGTGTCGCCTTTCCAAGCGAGGACTAGCATGACCCACCCGATCGACCCGCAGACTCAGGTCATCCTGGTCGATGACGATCCCCATCTGCGTAAGGCACTGAGCCAGACCCTCGACCTCGCCGGGCTAAAGGTGCTCAGCCTGAGCGATGCACGCGGCCTTCCAGGCATGCTGCCAGTGGAGTGGGGCGGCGTAGTGGTCAGCGACATCCGCATGCCCGGCATAGACGGCCTGGAGCTGCAGCAACAGCTACATGCGATCGACCGCGAGCTACCGGTGCTGCTGATTACCGGCCATGGTGATATCCAGCTGGCGGTTCAGGCCATGCGCGCCGGTGCCTATGACTTTCTTGAAAAACCCTTCCCCAGCGAGGCACTGCTCGACAGCGTTCGTCGCGCCCTCGCCCTACGCCAGCTGGTGCTCGACAACCGCAGCCTACGCCTGGCCCTGGCCGACCGTCAGCAGTTGTCGACCCGTCTGCTCGGCCAATCACCCGCCATGCAGCGCCTTCGTGAGCAGATCGGCGCGCTTGCCGGGACCCAGGCCGACGTACTCATCCTTGGCGAAACCGGCGCGGGCAAAGAGGTGGTAGCCCGTGCGCTGCACGACCTTTCCAGCCGTCGCAGCGGGCCGTTCGTGGCGATCAATGCCGGGGCGCTGGCCGAGTCAGTGGTCGAAAGCGAGCTGTTCGGGCACGAAGCCGGAGCCTTTACCGGCGCGCAAAAACGCCGTATCGGCAAGTTCGAGTTCGCCAACGGTGGCACCCTGTTCCTAGACGAGATCGAGAGCATGAGCCTGGATGTCCAGGTAAAGCTGCTGCGCATGCTGCAGGAGCGGGTCGTCGAGCGACTCGGTGGCAACCAGTCGATCCCGCTGGACATCCGGGTGATTGCCGCGACCAAGGAGGATCTGCGCCAAGCCGCCGACCAGGGCCGCTTCCGCGCCGATCTCTATTACCGCCTGAATGTCGCCCCCCTGCGCATCCCGCCGCTGCGCGAACGCAGCGAGGACCTGCTGTTCCTGTTCCAGCATTTTGCCGAGACCGCCGCCAATCGC
Source organism: Pseudomonas sp. NPDC077451 (assembly GCF_044543345.1). Classification (NCBI taxonomy): domain Bacteria; kingdom Pseudomonadati; phylum Pseudomonadota; class Gammaproteobacteria; order Pseudomonadales; family Pseudomonadaceae; genus Pseudomonas; species Pseudomonas sp. NPDC077451. The sequence goes on from NZ_JBITVX010000013.1 coordinate 86,454, forward strand.
CACGCCCTGCCGATCCGTGAGCTGCGTCCGGAGCAGCGTGCACAGCTGCTTCGGCATGCTTGGCCGGGCAATGTGCGTGAGTTGCAGAACACCGCCGAACGCTTCGCGTTGGGGCTTGAACTGGGTCTCGACGATCTCGCTCGTGCTTCTGAGGCCAGCAGTACTGACTCAGCCCACGGGCTTAGCGAGCAGGTAGACGCTTTCGAGCGCGCCCTGATCGCAGCCGAACTCGCACGGCCCCATAGCTCGCTGCGCAGCGTTGCCGAGGCCCTGGGTCTGCCACGCAAAACGCTGCACGACAAACTGCGCAAGCACGGCCTGGTGTTCAATGATGCTGGCGGAACTCCGCCCGAGGATAACGAATAGCTGGCGGATTTCCGCCAAGCCCTCGCTCACTGCAATCAAATCGTAGCGTCCAAGGCCAAGCAGACATGGTTTGGACATCTTCATCTGGCTGAATGTCGGCGTCTTGCCCTGGCTTGGCAACGCTGACGAAACCTGCGAGCTAGACGTCTTAGGCTGAGAAATATTCGTCAGTATTTAGCCATCATGCGAGTAAACTTCCGCCTCACGGGCGCCAGTTGCACGCATCTGGCACAGCACTTGCTCCCGCAAACTCCATGAACCGGCAAGTCCAGCCGCAATCCGGCGCGGCGATTTATTCAATGGCGCCTAGACTTGTCTTGCTGGTTACAGCCGAGCTCCTGCCTGATTGCAGCGGCTCATCCACAACAAGAGGAAACACAACAATGTTCAAGCTGACTGCCACAGCGCTCGCCTGTGCTCTGTCCCTCGGTATCGCAAGCCTGGCCCAGGCCGCCGACCCGATCCTGATCAAGTTCTCCCACGTGGTTGCCGAGAACACCCCGAAAGGTCAGGGTGCCGTCATGTTCAAGAAGCTCGTTGAAGAGCGTCTGCCCGGCAAGGTGGAAGTCCAGGTTTACCCGAACTCTTCCCTGTTCGGCGACGGCAAGGAAATGGAAGCGCTGCTGCTGGGCGACGTACAGCTGATCGCTCCGTCGCTGGCCAAGTTCGAGCATTACTCCAAGGGCGTTCAGGTGTTCGACCTGCCGTTCCTGTTCGACGACATCCAGGCGGTTGACCGCTTCCAGCAGAGCGATGCCGGCCAGAAGCTGCTGAGCTCGATGGAAGACAAGAACATCACTGGCCTGGCCTACTGGCACAACGGCATGAAGCAGCTGTCGGCCAACAAGGAACTGCGTGAGCCGAAAGACGCCCGTGGTCTGAAGTTCCGCGTACAGGCCTCCGCCGTATTGGACGAGCAGTTCAAGGCCCTGCGTGCCAATCCGCGCAAGATGAGCTTCGCCGAGGTCTATCAGGGCCTGCAGACTGGCGTGGTCAACGGTGCCGAGAACCCTTACTCGAACATCTACTCCCAGAAGATGCATGAAGTGCAGAAGCACATCACCGAGTCCGACCACGGTCTGCTCGACTACATGCTGATCACCAACACCAAGTTCTGGGACGGTCTGCCGGAAGACGTTCGCACCGAGCTGGACCAGATCATCGACGAAGTCACCGTTGAGGTGAACAAGCAGGCCGATGACCTGAACCAGAAAGCCAAGCAGGACATCCTGGCTGCTGGCACCACCGAAATCCTCGTCCTGACTCCGGAAGAGCGTGCCAAGTGGCGCGAAGCCATGAAGCCCGTTTGGAGCAAGTTCGAGAACGACATCGGTGCCGACCTGATCAAGGCCGCCGAAGAAGCTAACAAGGCCCAGTAAGGCCTTGCCGGAGGGCAGCCACAAGCCGCCCTCCGCGTTCCGACTAGAGCAATACCAGCCACATCGACAGACCAGTGAAAAGACAACCCAGCCAGGCAATACCTACGGCGCGGTGATCCCGAGCCAGCTGCCTGTACAACAAGAGTTTTTCATTGCTCTGTCACCCGGTTACTCGACCGGCCCATGGCGCACTTCTGTACGCCCACCGAAACAATGCAATCCATCAGGAGATGTCATCCATGAACGCCCTCTGGCGCGTCTGGGACCACTTCGAAGAAGCGTTTATCGCCTTCCTTCTGGCCGCCATGACATTGGTGACCTTCGTTTACGTGGTCTTGAACAACCTTTACACCGTGTTCTACAGCCTCGGCGATCGCTACGAGGGTGCCAGCGATCTGTTCTTCGCCATGGGTGACTTCACCATCGGCCTGGCGCAAGAGATGACCTGGAGCACGGCACTGACCAAGGCACTGTTCGCCTGGCTGATTTTTTCCGGCCTGGCATACGGTGTGCGCACCGCCGGCCACATCGGTATCGACGCCCTGGTCAAACTGGCACCGCGCCACATCCAGCGCTACATCGGCTTCGTTGCCTGCCTGTTCTGCCTCGGTTATGCAGGCCTGCTGGCCTTCGCCAGCTTCAATTGGATCTCCGCCCTGTTCACCGCAGACATCGGCGCGGAAGACCTCGGTCATTTCGGGATCAAGCAGTGGCACATCGGCATGATCGTTCCGATTGGCTTCGCCATGGTCTTCATCCGTTTCGCCGAAATCTTCGTGCGCATTCTGCGTAACGAGCAAACCGGCCTGGGCCTGGCAGACGAAGCCGCCGAAGCCGCGAAACTGGGCGCAGAGGAGCCGAAGTAAATGACCATCCTGTTCCTCTTTGTCGCGCTCTTCGCGCTGATGTTCATCGGCGTGCCGGTGGCCGTTTCCCTCGGCCTGGCCGGTTCGCTGACCATCCTGCTGTTCAGCCCGGATTCGGTCACCTCGCTGGCGATCAAGCTGTTCGAGACGTCCGAACACTACACGCTGCTGGCCATCCCGTTCTTCCTGCTGGCTGGCGCATTCATGACTACCGGTGGCGTCGCCAAGCGACTCATCGATTTCGCCAACGCCAGCGTTGGCCACATCCGCGGCGGCCTGGCTATCGCGGCGGTACTGGCCTGCATGCTGTTCGCCGCGCTGTCCGGTTCGTCGCCAGCAACGGTAGCCGCGGTCGGCTCAATCGCCATCGCCGGCATGGTTCGTTCCGGCTACCCTCAGGCTTTCGGCGCCGGCATCGTCTGTAACGCCGGTACCCTGGGCATCCTGATTCCGCCGTCGATCGTCATGGTGGTCTACGCCGCGGCCACCGAAACCTCGGTCGGCAAGCTGTTCATGGCAGGCGTCGTGCCGGGTCTGCTGCTGGGTCTCGGGCTAATGGTGGCGATCTACATCATCGCGGTGAAAAAGAACCTTCCTGCACTGCCGCGGGCAACCTTCCGCGAGTGGCTGTCGGCTGCACGCAAGGCCATATGGGGCTTGCTGCTGATGGTCATCATCCTCGGCGGCATCTACTCGGGCATGTTCACCCCGACTGAAGCCGCCGCAGTCGCCGCAGTCTACTCAGCCATCATCGCGCTGTTTGTCTACAAAGACATCACGATCCGTGATTGCCCAAAGGTGCTGCTGGAGTCGGGCAAGCTGTCGATCATGCTGATGTTCATCATCGCCAACGCCATGCTCTTCGCGCATGTACTGACGACTGAGCAGATCCCACAGCAGATCACCGCCATGGTGCTCGAGGCCGGTCTGCAGCCCTGGATGTTCCTGCTAGTGGTGAACATCGTCCTGCTGATCGCCGGTGCCTTCATGGAACCGTCGGCGATCATCCTGATCCTGGCACCGATCCTGTTCCCGATTGCGATGGAACTGGGCATCGACCCGATCCACCTGGGCATCATCATGGTGGTGAACATGGAAATCGGTTTGATCACGCCACCGGTGGGGCTGAATTTGTTCGTCGCCTCGGCCGTGACCGGCATGCCGGTGACTCAGGTGATCCGTGCCGTGATGCCGTGGCTTGCGCTGCTGCTGAGCTTCCTGATGATCATCACCTATGTGCCGTCGATCTCCCTGGCGCTGCCAAACCTGCTTGGAATGTAACGCCTGCCTATTGCATCGCTTCCCTATTGGCCCGGCTTATGCCGGGCTTTTTTTTGCCCGCGCTACAGCGCGAGGACATCTGCAGGACGGCGGCGAAACCAGCCCGTCAGCGAGAGGCGGTCGGTCTGGGTGACCAATACTTCGTGAGGAAACTCGCCAGACAGGAAAACCAGGAGATCACCCGCAAGCGGCGGAATGTCGCGCTGCGAGCCGTCAGCGAAATGCATACGCAGCTCTCCCCCATCAGCGGGTTGCCAGTCTGGGTTGAGGTAAACCACCGCAGTAACGCAGCGGCTGTCATCGTCACGGAAGCGATCCAGATGCGTCTTGTAGAAGGCGCCCGGCGGGTACAGGGCGAAGTGGCATTCGAACTCTTCCAGACCGAGGAACAGCGTCTGGTTCATGCGTAATCGAAGCCCATCCATCAGCTCCAGATAGCAGTCACACAACGGCGACTGGCCCGGCTCGAGCCACTGAATCTGATCGCCACGTATTCCTTCGCGGATCGTCAGCGCATCGCCCCGGCCGATACCGGCCGGGGCCAGGGCACCTTGTGCCTCGCGCTTGCGGCACTCCGCTGCCAAACCGAGGGTCAGATCATCTGACAGGAACGAATGACGTAGCGACCAGCCATGCTCGGCGAGGTCGTCAATGATGGGATCGAACTGCAAGGAAGAGACTCCGAAAGGACTGCGTGGAGTCTAGCAGCAGCGCTTTCGCGCCTCGACAGCAGCCGTCAGGGCGCTGAAAATAAACTGCCCGCCAGACAGGAGCTTCCATGCGCGCTTTAATCGCTTGTGTATTACTTGCCTTCAGCTTCAACACCCTCGCCGATACCTACGACGAGCTGTACGAGACCGCTGGCTGGACCGAACAACGCGCCAATTTCAGCGATGCTCTGACCGCCGCTCAACAGCGCTACAAGAACACCCTGCCACCCGCCGTTTACCAGGCGCTAGTGACCAACAGCAATCGCCGTTTCGCGGTTAATGCCATCGATCAGCGGGCCAAGCAGGCGCTGCGCGAGAGCCTTGCCAATCCGCAACCAGCGCTGGAGTTTTTCCAATCTCCGCTCGGCCACAAGGTGGTCGCGGCCGAGACGCTGGCCGGGCGCCGCGAGCAGCTGGCCAGATACGAAAACGGCATTCCGCGAATGGAGGCCGGCAGCAACCGGCAGCTGTTGATCCGTCATCTGGCCCAGGCGCTGCCGGCTGCCGAAGCCGGTGCTGAGGTCAGCCTGGCGTTGGCTGGTGTCGCAGCCGATAGCCTCAGCCAGATGATTCCGGGCTTGCTCGGCGGCGGCCAGGCGCAGGGCCTGCTCGACAGCCAACGCGAGCGTTTGCAGCAACAGGTCGAGAGCGACCTGGACAACACGCTGCTGTATATCTATCGCGATCTCTCCGATGCCGAACTGGAGGAATTTGTCCAGTTCGCCCAGTCGGAGGCCGGTCAGCGCTATTACAGCGCAGCGCTGCAAGCCCTTCGTGCCGGGCTTGCAGTCGGCTTGAGCGGCAACGAGACTCGGGCTTGAGCGAGCTCTCAGCCAACGCGCCAGCTACTTCAAGCGCTCGCTGAGAAAGTCGAAATATTCACGGCGTAGGGCTTCCTGCTCGTTGACCAAGTGATGCCTCGCTGCGGGTAGCCGAAGAATCTCCGGGGCAGCGAACTTGTCTTGCAGGACCGGCAGGTTGTGTTGCCAGTCGACCGTCATGTCGGCCTCTCCCTGAACAATCAGCGGGCTGTACAGGCTGGCAGGCGCGCCTTCGATACGCTGGATCCAGCGCGACAGCGCGCCCACCCAGGCGGTCGGTAGAATATCGGGCTGCAGCGGATCGTGGCTCTGGATGAACTGGAGAAACGCCGGATCGCCTGAGTTTTCACTGAAGCGCCGGGGAATCTGCTGGACGAAACGTCGCATCACTTCATAACTGAAGCGTGACCATCCCCAGGCTCGTGGCCGCACCAGGGGCGCCAGCAGAATGCTCTGCCCCAGCGCTGGGTGCACCGGCTGGCAGAGCAGGTAATCCAGCACAATGGCGGCGCCAGTGCTCTGCCCCAGCAAATGCCAAGGATGCGGCAGATTCATCGCAGCGGCTTCTTGCAGCAGGCCCTGCAGCACGGCCTGGTATTCATCGAATTCATTGATGCTGGCGCGAGGCCCGCTGGAAAGCCCATGCCCCGGCAGGTCGCAGGCGAGCACGGCGAAGCCCATGCGCAACCCCCAATCCACTACGTGCCGGTACAGGCCCATATGGTCGTAGTAACCGTGCAGGACCAGCAGTGTCGCGACCGGCTGCTCTGGGCACCACGCTTGTGCCACCACCTCATAACCGTGTACCTGAAACCGCCCCAGGCGCCGCTGGATACCGCCGTGGTGAGGCAGATCCAACCCATAGTAGGCCTGATAGAAGCGTGCATCGGCGGTAAGCTCGGCCGCGTGGCGAAGTGGGCTTAATTGTGCGCGGAGTGCGTCGGGATCGATTCGCGAAGGCATGAGCGGTTTTCTTGCTAGGAGTAAGCGAGATATTCAGCTCTGCAGCGCGACGTGGCAAGCTGGCGCATCCATCCAAGAGTCCCATCATGTCCGTACGCAACAAGTATCTGATCGCAGCGCTCGTTGCCCTAGTCTGGGGTGGCGCCATGCTGGCTGCCTTCTGGTGGTTCGAAGCGCGCTACCTGCGACCGTTCGAGAACGAGCGGGCCGAGCTGTTCTCCGGCGATCAGCTGGCATTGCCCGAGTCGCTGAGCGGCGCCGGGCCGGTTCGCGTGGTGCACTTCTGGGATCCGGCCTGCCCCTGCAATGCAGGCAACCAGCAACACCTGGCCGAATTGGTGCAACGCTTCGGTGGGCGGGGCGTCAGCTTTTATGCGCTGCAAAAGCCGGGTAGCCAGGGCCGCTTGCCGGACCAGTTGGCTGGTCTGCAGCCGCTCGCTGATCTGCCGGGGGCCAGCAGCCTGCCTGCCAGTCCGGCGGTTGGGATCTGGGATACCGATGGACGACTGGTGTACATCGGCCCCTATAGCGAAGGGGCCGTGTGCAGCTCCGACAACAGCTTTATCGAGCCCATCCTCGAGGCGGTGCTGGCTGGCCGTCCGGTCAAGGTGACGCACTCGCTCGCGGTGGGTTGTTTCTGTGACTGGGCGCCTTCGCCGAGCGCTGAATCCTCAGCAAACCAGCGGTCAGCAGCTAATCGCTGACCGCTAGCAGTGCCTGTCAGCTGTGTGCCGAGGGTGGCGTCATTACCTTGCGACTGTCGATAACCTGACGCCAGGTCGGGTTGGCATTGGTGTCATCCATCGCCTGGCGCATCGCACGTACACGGCGCTTCTCGGCGCGACGGCCGATGTACCAGGCAATGAAGGTCGCCAGCGACACCACCAGCAGGATCAGGCTGGCAACCGCGTTGATCTCAGGCTTCACACCCAGGCGCACCGCCGAGAAAATCTCCATTGGCAGCGTCGTTGCGCCTGGACCAGAGACGAAGCTGGCCAGGACCAGATCATCCAGCGACAGCGCGAACGAGAGCATGCCACCGGCCGCCAGTGACGGCGCGATCATCGGCATGGTGATCAGGAAAAACACCTTCCAGGGCCGTGCCCCGAGGTCCATCGCTGCTTCCTCGATGGACTGGTCAAGTTCACGCAACCTCGCCATTACGACCACGGCGACATAGGCCGAGCAGAAGGTGGTATGGGCGATCCAGATGGTGACGATGCCGCGCTGGGCGGGCCAGCCGATCAGCTGCGCCATGGCCACGAACAGGAGCAGCAACGACAGACCGGTGATCACTTCCGGCATCACCAGCGGCGCCGTGACCAGACCGCCAAACACGGTGCGCCCGCGAAAGTTGGGTATTCGCGTCAGCACGAAGGCGGCCATGGTGCCTAGCGCAACCGCGGCTATGGCGGTGTAGAAAGCGATCTCCAGCGACCGCATGACCGCGCCCATCAACTGGCTATTGTCCAGCAAACCCGCGTACCACTTCAGCGACCAGCCGCCCCACACCGTTACCAGCCGCGAGGCGTTGAACGAGTAGATGACCAGCAGCACCATGGGCAGGTAGATGAACAACAGCCCGAGGACCAGGATCAGGTTGGAAAAGCTGTAACGCTTCATAGCTTGCCCTCCAGTTCCTTGGTTTGGTTGCGGTTGAACAAAATGATCGGTACCAACAGGATCGCCAACATCACCACCGCCAGTGCAGACGCTACCGGCCAGTCGCGGTTATTGAAGAACTCCTGCCACAGCACCTTGCCAATCATCAGCGTCTCCGGCCCGCCGAGCAGCTCGGGGATGACGAACTCGCCCACCACCGGAATGAATACCAGCATGCAGCCGGCAATGATGCCGTTCTTTGACAGCGGCACCGTGATTTTCCAGAAACTGGTCAAATTGCGAGCGCCCAAGTCGGACGCAGCCTCCAGCAGGCTGAGGTCATGCTTCACCAGGTTGGCGTAGAGCGGCAGGATCATGAACGGCAGGTAGGAATACACCACGCCGATGTAGACAGCGAGATCGGTGTTGAGGATACGCAGCGGTTCGTCGATCAGACCCAGGCCCTGCAAAAGGCCGTTCAGAATGCCGTTGCTGCTGAGAATGCCCATCCAGGCGTAGACGCGGATCAGAATGGCCGTCCAAGTCGGCATCATGATCAGCAGCAGCAGCACGGTCTGCAGGTCCTTGCGTGCTCGAGCGATGGCGTAGGCCATCGGATAGCCCACCAGCAGGCAGATCAGCGTGCTGAAGAAGGCAATGCGCAGCGAGCCGGCGTAGGCCGCCCAGTACAGATCGTCCTCGCTGAGGAAGATGTAGTTACCCAGGTTGATGATGATCTGCAGCTGCTGCTCGGCGTAAGCAAAAACCTCCGTGTACGGCGGAATCGCTACATCGGCTTCGGCAAAACTGATCTTCAGTACGATCACGAACGGCAGCAGAAAGAACAGCACCAGCCATACGAAGGGTACGCCGATGACCAGCCGGCGACCTGGGTTCAGACGGGAGCGGCTCATGCCTGCAGCACCACGCCGCTGTCGTCCAACCAATAAACGAAAACTTCTTCCTCCCAGGTCGGCCATTTCACATGGCGCTCGTTGTTAGCCATGAATGCCTGCAAGATGCCGCCGGATGGCATTTGGATGTAATAGACCGAATGCCCGCCGAGGTAGGCGATGTCATAGACGACGCCTTTGGCCCAGTTATAGCCGGGGCGTTGCAGCTCAGGCAGTTCGGTTCCGATCAGCAGTTTTTCAGGGCGAATCGCATAGGTGATCTGCTTGTCCTGGGCCCGGGTGCTGATGCCATGGCCAACGTAGATCGGGTTTTCCAGGCCAGGTGATGAGATGACGGCATGGTCTTCGACGTCCTCGACCAACTCGCCGTCGAAGAGGTTGACGTTGCCGATGAACTCGCAGACCAAGCGGCTCGCCGGGGTCTCGTAGATGTCCATCGGGCTGCCGACCTGAGCGATCCAGCCGAGGTGCATGATGGCGATGCGCTCGGCCATGGTCATGGCCTCTTCCTGGTCGTGGGTGACCATCACGCAGGTTACGCCGACGCGCTCGATGATCTGCACCAGCTCCAGCTGCATCTGCGAGCGCAGTTTCTTGTCCAGCGCGCCCATCGGTTCATCCAACAGCAATAGCTTGGGTCGCTTGGCCAACGAACGGGCCAAGGCAACACGCTGACGCTGGCCGCCTGAGAGCTGATGCGGCTTGCGCTTGGCGTACTGGCTCATCTGTACCAGATTGAGCATCTCATCGACGCGCGTCTTTACCTCATCCTTCGACAGGCCATCCTGCTTCAGGCCGAAGGCGATGTTCTGCTCGACACTCATGTGCGGAAACAATGCGTAGGACTGGAACATCATGTTGATGGGCCGCTCGTAGGGCGGCATATCGGTGATGTCCTGGCCGTCGAGGAAGATCCGTCCTTCAGTGGGCCGCTCGAAGCCTGCCAGCATGCGCAGCAAAGTGGACTTGCCCGAGCCCGATCCTCCAAGCAGGGCAAAGATTTCGCCTTGGTGAATGCTCAACGAGACATCATCGACCGCCACCGTTTCGTCGAACTTCTTGGTGACGCGGTCGATCTTCAGCAGCACCTGCTTGTTCTGGCTCTCACCGGTGAGGGCCTTTTTGTAGGCGCTGGAGGCAACGGCCATGCGCAAACTCCCGATTGGAATAATGGACCCGGACGGCGCCGGGAAATGACACGCTGTAAGGCAAGACGGAAGACCAGCAGCGGCTCCCGCCTTGCCCGGTGTTGCTATTGGCCGGACTTCACCTTGGTCCAGGTGCGGGTCATCAGGCGGTTGATCTTCTGCGGCAGCTCTGCGGAGACGTACAGGCGATCCAGCACGGCTTGCGGCGGATAGACCGACGGATCGTTACGCACCTCCTGGTCCATCAGTTCCCCCGCCTTGATGTTGGGGTTGGCATAGCCAACATAATCACTGACAGACGCGATCACCTGGGGGTCGAGCAGGTAATTGATGAAGGCATGGGCTTCTTCGACATTCTGTGCGTCGGCGGGAATGGCCAGCATGTCGAACCAGAGATTGCCGCCTTCTTTGGGAATCGCGTAGGCAATATCGATACCCTTACCGGCTTCGTCGGCGCGCGCCGACGCCTGGAAAATGTCCCCGGAGAAGCCAGCGGCTATGCAGATGTTACCGTTGGCCAAGTCCGATATGTACTTGGATGAATGGAAATAGCGGACGTACGGACGTATTTCGAGCAACTTCGCCTCAGCTTTGGCGTAGTCATCCGGATCGGTGCTGTTGGGATCCAGGCCAAGGTAGTTGAGCATCGCCGGGATCATTTCATCAGGCGAGTCGAGCAGGGCAATGCCGCAGCCGGCCAGCTTCTTGGCGTTCTCCGGCTCGAACAGAACGGCCCAGGAATCTACCTTCTCGATGCCCAGCGCAGCGGTCACCTGTTCGACGTTGTAGCCGATGCCATTGGTGCCCCAGAGATAGGGCGCGGCGTAGGCATTGCCCGGATCGTTCTTCTCGAGCTGCTTAAGCAGCGAGGGATCCAGGTGTTTCCAATTAGGCAGCTTGCTCTTGTCCAGTTTCTGGAAAGCGCCAGCGCGAATCTGTTTGCCGAGGAAATGGTTGGAAGGCACCACTACGTCATAGCCGGTACGACCAGCGAGCAGTTTGCCTTCTAGGGTCTCGTTCGAATCGAAGACGTCATAGACCGGCTTGATACCGGTCTTTTCTTCGAATTCTTCCAGCGTTGTTTCGCCGATGTAATCGGACCAGTTGTAGATATGCACCGTGGCAGCCTGAGCGGATGCAGCACCGCTGACCGCAGCGGCTATAAGAAGCGACTTCAATGTCGAGCGCATGAGAGTGTCCTCTTAGTGCAGACCGCGCGATCAGTGGGCGAAAGGCGGGCTATTTATTGGAAAAACCTCTAAAAATCAACTGGCGCGTTGTAAATGGCGAGACGGTCAGGCGCAAAAGGTGCGCTACAGCCAGACCGCAAGCCAGAATTGCAAAATCCGAACTGGCCCTTTCGAGGCACTGAGGAGTGCCTCGCGCAGGCCCGCAAGCAGACCTGGCGAGGCGGCTGGATCAACGACCGGATTTGATCTTGGTCCAGCTGCGGGTCATGGTGCGCTGGGTCTTCGGGTCAAGGTCCGGGAAGGTGTAGAGCTTTTGCAGCACGGCCTGGCTCGGGTAAACGCCCGGGTCGGTACGAATTGCTTCATCCACCAGCGGCGTGGCCGCCGCGTTGCCGTTGGGGAACTGCACATAGTTGGTGATGGAGGCCATCACCTCAGGCTTCATCAGGTAATTGAGGAAGACATGGGCGTTGTCGACGTTGTTCGCATCAGCCGGGATCGCCAGCATGTCGAAGAAAGTGCCTGCGCCTTCCTTGGGAATGTTGTAGTTGACCTTGACCGTATTGCCGGCTTCTTCGGCACGCGCCTTGGCCTGGTAGATGTCACCGGAGTAGCCGATGGCAACGCAGACGTTACCGTTGGCCAGATCGGAGATGTACTTCGAGGAATGGAAATAGGCCACGTTCGGACGGATCTGCATGAACAGCTCTTCAGCCTTCTTCAGCTCCTCCTTGTTGGTGGTGTCAGGCTTGTAGCCCAGGTAGTGCAGTGCAGCCGGAAGGATTTCGGTGGGCGAATCGAGGAAGGAAACGCCACAGGATTTCAGCTTTTCCATGTTTTCCGGCTTGAACACCAGATCCCAGGAATCGACCGGAGCGTCTTCGCCTAGCGCAGCCTTGACCTTCTCAGGGTTGTAGCCGATGCCGATGGTGCCCCACATGTACGGCACCGCGTACTGGTTGCCTGGATCGCTCGGCTGCAACGCCTTGAGCAGGTCCTTGTCGAGGTTTTCCCAATTCGGCAGCTTGCTCTTGTCGAGCTTCTGGAATACGCCCGCCTTGATCTGCTTGGCCAGGAAGGGGTTGGACGGTACGACTACGTCATAGCCGGAGCTGCCCGCCAGCAGCTTGGCCTCCAGCACTTCGTTGCTGTCGAACACGTCGTAGACGACCTTGATCCCGGTTTCCTTGGTGAAGTTCTCCAAGGTGTCTTCAGCGATATAGTCGGACCAGTTATAGACGTGCAGCACCTTGTCTTCGGCCTGCGCAGCGCCGGCGACCGCGCCAGCCAGCGTCATCGCAAGTAGGGTCTTGGCAAAGGGTTTCATCCGTGCAGCTCCTGTTGTAGTCATATGTTGGGCTGTGGACAGGTCACACAGGGCGGCGGCGATGCCTACCCCGTTGTGCCTGGTGCAGCTAATGGCTGTGCCGGCATCGACACACCCTCGGTAAGTCAGGCCAAAGCACGCGCGCAGTCTGGCAAGGTCAATGGCTGTTTTTCAACCGCTTGCATGCGCTTCGCTTGCACAGTTTTCCAGTCGATCCTTGGCGCCGGTAGCTCTCGCCGACGCCCTGCACACTCAACCCCGCGCATCTTTCAGCGTCGCGTCCAGGCACAGCCGGACCTTGCCGATCAGCTCGTCGATCTGCTCCTCGTTGATCACCAGCGGTGGCGAAATGATCATGGTGTCACCGACTGCGCGCATCACCAGACCGTTGCGGAAGCAATGCTCCCGACAGAGCATGCCCACGCCAGGGTCAGCGAAGCGCTCACGGGTCTTTTTGTTTTTCACCAGCTCCAGCGCGCCAAGCATGCCGACACCACGGGCCTCACCAACTAGCGGGTGCTCGACCAACTCATGCCAGCGAGACTGCAAATAAGGTGCCGTCTTGGTCTTGACCCGCTCGACGATTTTCTCCTCGCGCAGAATGCGGATGTTCTCCAGCGCTACCGCAGCCGCTACCGGGTGTCCCGAGTAGGTGAAGCCGTGATAGAACTCGCCCCCTTCGTTGAGGGTGTGCACCACTTCGTCGCGTACCACCACGCCGCCCATGGGCAGATAGCCGGATGTCAGGCCTTTAGCAATTGGCATCAGGTCCGGCGCATTGCCGTAATAGTCGCTGCCGAACCACTCGCCGGTTCGCCCGAAGCCGCAGATGACTTCGTCGGCAATGAACAGGATGTCGTAGCGGGCGAGGATCTCGCGGATTTTCGGCCAGTAGCTGTCCGGCGGAATGATCACCCCGCCGGCGCCCTGGATCGGTTCGGCGATAAAGGCGGCCACCTTGTCTTCGCCAACTTCGAGGATCTTCTGTTCCAGTTGCTCAGCCATGCGAACGCCGAATTCTTCCGGATCGAGGTCGCCACCTTCGCCATACCAGTAGGGCTGGTCGATATGCTCGATGCCAGGGATCGGACCATCGCCCTGCTCGTGCATGGCCTTCATGCCGCCGAGGCTGGCGCCAGCAATGGTTGAGCCGTGGTAGCCGTTCCAGCGGCCGATCACCACCTTCTTCTGCGGCTGCCCCTTGATCGCCCAATAGTGGCGCACCATGCGCAGCACGGTGTCGTTGGCTTCCGAGCCGGAGCCGGTGAAGAACACATGGTTCATGCCTTCCGGCGCGATCTCGGAGATGGCTTTGGCCAAGGCCAGCGCCGGCGGGTGGGCAGTCTGGAAAAAGAGGTTGTAGTACGGCAGCTCACGCATCTGCCGAGTGGCCGCTTCGACCAATTCTTCGCGGCCGTAGCCGAGGTTGACGCACCAGAGCCCGGCCATGGCATCGAGGATCTTGTGGCCTTCGCTGTCCCAAAGGTAGACGCCCTCACCCCGCGTAATGATGCGCGTGCCCTTGGCATTGAGCGCTTTGAAGTCGGTGAACGGCGGAAGGTGATGGTCGCGGCTCAGGGCTTGCCATTGCAGGGTTTGCGAATCGCTCATCAATCACCTCTTGATAATGGTTGCTTGGTCCGGTGGATGAACAGAGCGTCATCCACCCTACGGCTGTTCGTTACACCGAGAGCATCAGGAATTCCCGCTCCCAGGAACTGATGACCCGATGGTAGTTCTCCTGCTCGGCGCGCTTGACCGCGATGTAGCCGGTGATGAACTTGGGGCTCAGGTACTTCTCCAGCGGCCGGCAGTTCTCCATTCGTTCCAGTGCCGCTTCCAGCGTCAGCGGCAGACGCAGATTGCGGCGCTCATAGCCGCGACCCTTGACTGGCTGGCTTGGCGGCAGCTCCTCGACCATGCCGATGTAGCCGCACAGCAGGCTGGCGGCGATGGCCAGATAAGGGTTGGCATCGGCGCCCGGCAGGCGGTTCTCGACGCGACGGTTCTGCGGATCGGAATCAGGCACTCGCAGGCCGACGGTACGGTTCTCCTCGCCCCATTCGACGTTGACCGGTGCCGAGGTGTCGGGCAGGAAGCGGCGGAACGAATTGACGTTCGGCGCGAACAGCGGCAGCAGTTCGGGAATGTATTTCTGCAGGCCGCCGACGTGGTACAGGAACAGCTGGCTCATGGTGCCGTCGCTGTTGGAGAAGATGTTGCGCCCGGTTTCGAGGTCCACGACGCTCTGGTGCAGGTGCATCGCACTGCCCGGCTCGCCCGTCATGGGCTTGGCCATGAAGGTGGCGGCGACGTTGTGCTTGAGCGCGGCCTCGCGCATGGTGCGTTTGAACACCAGAATCTGATCGGCCAGGTGCAGCGCCTCGCCATGACGGAAGTTGATTTCCATCTGCGCGGTGCCTTCCTCGTGGATCAGGGTATCCAGATCCAGCCCCTGGGCCTCGCACCAGTCGTACATGTCCTCGAACAGCGGGTCGAACTCGTTGGCCGCGTCGATGGAGAACGACTGCCGGCCCGTCTCCTGCCGGCCCGAACGACCGATCGGCGGCTGGAATGGCAGGTCCGGGTCTTCGCAGCGCTTGGTCAGGTAGAACTCCATCTCCGGCGCGACGATGGGCTGCCAGCCTTTATCGGCGTACATCTTCAGTACACGCTTCAAGATATTGCGCGGCGAGATTTCGATGGGGTTGCCCATCTTGTCGTAGGTGTCGTGGATCACCTGGGCGGTGGGCTCGATGGCCCAGGGCACCAGGAACACCGCGTCCGGGTCGGGCCGGCAGAACATGTCGATATCGGCGGGATCGAGCAGCTCGTAATAGATATCGTCCTCTACATAATCGCCAGTCACGGTCTGCAGCAGTACGCTTTCCGGCAGGCGCATGCCTTTTTCGTCGAGGAACTTGTTGGTGGGTGAGATCTTGCCGCGGGCGATGCCCGTCAGGTCGCTGATCAGGCACTCCACCTCGGTGATCTTGCGTTCTTTCAGCCAGCCGGTGAGCTGGTCGAGCTTGCTGGACATATCGACCTCAGAAATTAATGAAACGAGCGCCGGGCCGGCCCGCGCTCAGCGCCGTCCTGCGCGTTCCCGGCAGGCGCGGGCAAAGCCCTCGAACAACGCCAGGTAATAAGGATGCTCATGCACCTTCCATTCCGGATGCCACTGCACGCCGAGGGCAAAGCTTCGCGCACCCTCGACGGAAAACGCCTCGATCAGCCCATCGGGAGCCAGCGCCTCGATGCGCAAGCCCTCGCCGAGCCGCTCGACGCCCTGCCCGTGCACCGAATTGACATCAATCTGCGCGGGTAACCCGAGGCGCTGCAGCAATCCGCCCGGTTGGACGTGCAACGGATGACTTAGACCGTACTGCACCTCGACTGGATCCTCGGCGCGCTCACGGTGATCGGCATAAGGCCCGGCCTCGTGAACCTTCTGATGCAGGCTGCCGCCAAAAGCGACGTTCATTTCCTGAAACCCGCGGCAGACGCCGAATACTGGAACACCCGCATCCACCGCCGCGCGAATAAGCGGCAGCGTCAGTTGATCACGTGATGGGTCATGGGCCGTGCCCTCGGTGCTGGCCGGGCCGCCATAATGGTGCGGTTCGACGTTGGACGGTGAGCCGGTAAAGAGCAGGCCGTCTACGCTATCCAGTAAAGCAGCTGGGTCGATCAGATCGCCGAGTGCCGGGATGACCAGCGGCATGCCGGCTACAGCCGCCGCGCGCAGGTACTTGTCGCCGGCGATATGGAAACTGTGGTGGCCGATCTGCCTGGTACAGGCGGAAACGCCGATCAATGGCACGCGAGGCATGGGATACTCGTCTTTCCAGATGGGGCTCTTCGGAGAGTAGTCTTGTTCGTTTTTATAGACAATAGCCGAGGGTTACCGCTTCGCAAAGCCATGTCAGCGTTTAGGGATCGTTCTCCGGACTGCCCCGAAAACGCCCACTGTGGGCCTCGAAGAGGCATTTCGGGGCACTATTGACAGCAGCAGGGCTTTTCGATTGACTCCAAGACAAGCTGTTTGATGATTGAAATTTTTAACAATTAAGGTGCTTCATCATGCTTCCGCCGCCGCGTGCCGTTCAGCTCAACGAAGCGAACGCATTTCTAAAGGAACACCCGGAGGTCCAGTACGTCGACCTGCTGATCGCAGACATGAACGGTGTCGTCCGGGGCAAGCGCATCGAGCGCGCCAGCCTGCACAAGGTGTATGAAAAAGGCATCAACCTGCCGGCCTCGCTGTTCGCCCTCGACATCAATGGCATCACCGTGGAGAGCTCCGGCCTCGGAATGGACATTGGTGACTCCGACAGGACCTGTTTCCCCATTCCCAACACGCTCAGCAACGAGCCTTGGCAGAAACGCCCCACCGCCCAGCTGTTGATGACCATGCACGAGCGTGACGGCTCGCCATTCTTCGCCGATCCACGGGAAGTGCTGCGTCAGGTAGTGAGCAAGTTCGATGAACTGGGCCTGACCATCTGCGCCGCGTTCGAGCTGGAGTTCTACCTGATAGACCAGGAAAACGTGAACGGTCGTCCGCAACCGCCACGTTCGCCCATCTCCGGCAAACGCCCCCACTCCACCCAGGTCTACCTGATCGACGATTTGGACGAGTACGTCGACTGTCTGCAGGACGTGCTCGAAGGCGCCAAGGAACAGGGCATTCCCGCCGATGCCATCGTCAAGGAAAGCGCCCCGGCGCAGTTCGAGGTCAACCTTCATCACGTCGCCGACCCGATCAAGGCTTGCGACTACGCCGTGTTGCTCAAGCGGTTGATCAAGAACATCGCTTATGACCATGAAATGGATACGACCTTCATGGCCAAGCCCTACCCGGGCCAGGCCGGCAACGGGCTACACGTGCATATCTCGCTGCTGGACAAGAACGGCAACAATATTTTCGCCACCAGCAATCCGCTGGAAAGCGAAACGCTGCGCCACGCCATCGGCGGGATTCAGCAGACCATGGCCGCCTCGATGGCTTTCCTCTGCCCCAACGTGAACTCCTATCGCCGCTTCGGTGCCCAGTTTTATGTACCGAACGCGCCCTGCTGGGGCCTGGACAACCGCACCGTGGCGCTGCGCGTGCCAACCGACAGCCCCGATGCCGTGCGCATCGAGCACCGGGTTGCCGGCGCAGACGCCAACCCCTACCTGCTGCTGGCCAGCGTGCTAGCAGGCATTCACCATGGTCTGACTAACAAGATCGCGCCGGACGAGCCGATCGAGGGGAATTCCTACGAGCAGGTCGAGCCGAGTCTGCCCTCCAACCTGCGCGATGCGCTGCGCGAGCTGGACGACAGCGAGATCATGGCGCGCTACATCAGCCCGCAGTACACCGACATTTTCGTGGCCTGCAAGGAAAGCGAGCTGGAAGAATTCGAACACTCGATCTCCGACCTCGAATACAACTGGTACCTGCACACCGTCTGATACCACGCCCCGCACCATCGCGTGCGGGGCTCTCAGCCGCTCACGGAAGCGCTGGTGATCGGAAAACCTCGATGCCATCTGCACCGCCATCGATAAAAAAACCTAACCAGCTCAACTAACGCAAGGTCACGCGCCACGATTGTCGGTCAACGGAGATCGCTCACGGCGACGCCCGAGTCCTGGCAGTTGCCCGATGGCGTAGCCTAAGGCGCTGAGGTTGTAGGGTTTGGTCACGACCGGAACCTGATCGAAGCGCTCCGGGATTGCGGTACGGGCGCCATAGCCTGTGGCGAACAGGAAAGGATGCTGCTCGGCTTCAAGCTCGGCGGCAATACCAAGGCTGGTTTCCCCGGCCAGATTGACGTCCAGTATCACCAGATCGAACGGATCGAGCCGCAAGGCTCGCCGCGCATCGCTCAGCGAGCCTGCGATCTCAACCTTGACGCCGGCGTCTTCGAGCATGGTCTGCGCGTCGAGGGCAATCATCATGCTGTCTTCGACCAGCAACAACCTGAGACCGGCGATGGGGCTTGCCGGGCGAGCACGAGCCACGTCCGGCTGAGGTTGCTCGGTAGCCAGCGATACATGCTGAGGTGGAATGCGGAATCTGGCGAACAACCCTTCCGGACGGAACTCCACCCGTGCGTCCCCCTGCAGTTCGAAGGGAACGGTGCGCTCGGTGACGATGCTTCCGAAGCCGCGTCGAGTCGGTGGCTTTACCTCTGGCCCGCCGCTTTCATTCCACTCCAGCTCCAGTCCCCGACCCTCCACAAGCTGCCAACTTACAGTCAGCTGGCCCTCGGGCACGCTCAGTGCGCCATATTTTGCGGCGTTGGTCATCAGCTCGTGAAGCACCAGCGCCAGGGTTTGATAGCCCCGCACATCCAGCGTTACCGCGCGACCGGAGAAGTGGATGCGCTCGTCCAGTTCGTCGCGGCCGATCCAAGCCCGGGCTTCGGATTCGAGCAACGCACGCAGTTGTGTCGAGGCGCCAGCAGGTGCGTTGATCTGATCGTGCGCGCTGGCGAGTGCCTGGATGCGTCGCTCTACCTCCCGGGTGAACTCCTCCACCGATGTCGCCTGTTGCGCACTCTGACGCGTGGTAGCGAGAACCAGGCTGAGAACGTTCTTGACCCGATGATTGAGCTCGGCAATCAGCAGAGACTGGCTGTCTTGCGCCTGTTGACGTTCCGAAGCGATCAATTCAGTGCGACGAAGAATGACTTCCAGCAGGGCCACCCGAAGCGTTTCGGCGACTCGCAGCTCACTGGTGGTCCAAGGGCGCGCATGGCCACGCACGGTCTCTCGCCAGGCCTCGAAGCTGCTGCGCGGATTGAGCGTTCCGCGAACAGGATCCCGCTGCACGGCTTTGTCAGGGTTGCCGCCCCAGGTGACGGTCTGGATAACTTCGCGGCGGAAGAACAACAGATAATCCTGTGCGACCCGCGAAATGGGGATAGCGAGCACACCACTGGCGAGATCAGCGAAGCTGGCGGCGGGCGCGAAGTGCTCCGCAAGCGATGAGGTTGCGTAGATGCGATCCACAGGCTTCTGCCCGAGAAAGGCGATCAGTTCCCCAACCGCATCGTCCGGTGGCAGTACGCCCTCGCCGTTGAGGCGACCGTTCGACCAGACCGCCACGCCATCGCACGCAATCATGCTGTGGAGCATGCCCGCGTAGCGGTTCAGGTCTTCGAATACGGTATCGCGAGGGGACATCGCCTCCAATAGCTGATCGTGCGCATGCTGCGCGTCGGTCACCCGCTGCTGTTCCTGTTGTTGCTCACGCACATCGATCTGCAGCGAAAGCATCTGGCCGAACAGCTCGGCTGCCGAGCAGAGTGCGCCGCTCAGGTAGTGCGGCTCACTGTGATGGCATGCGATCAGCCCCCACAGTTGTTCACCGCGCATCAGGCTGACCGTGAGCGTGGCGCGCACATTCATATTGCGCAGGTATTGAATATGCACAGGCGACACGCTGCGCAGCGCCGCCAATCCCAGGTTCAAGGGTAGGCCTTCCGGACTGCGGCCCGGCAGAATCGGCACCGGTTGATAGTTGACGTCCGGGATCAGCCTGAGTGGCTGACGCCGATACAGTTCGCGCGCCTGTGCGGGAATATCGGTCGCCGGATAGCGAAGTCCCAGATAGGAATCGCTGCCGTACCGCACCGCCTCGGCCACCACCTCACCCGACTCGTCTGGCAGGAAACGATAGATCATCACCCGGTCGTAACCGGTAACGGCGCGCACTTGCTGCGCCGCGAGCGTCAACAGCCGCTGCACAGTGGGCGCCCGACGCAACCGACCGGCCAGCCCGCGCAATAGCGTCACGCCGTTTGCGCCTGCCCCCATCACGCTGGGCGCCGCTTCGATCACAGCCAGGCCGTCGACCATATGCACCGTCATGTCGTAGCGATGCGCGCTGTCATCAAGCGCGAGGCAGTCCAGCCGCTCAGCGGAGCCTGACAGCATCGCCGTTTGCAATTGATTGCGTACGGAGTGGACCGTTTCGATCGGCAGGACGGAATCAAGCGGCCGGCCCAACAGCGACTGCGGGTCGACGTCGGCTAAAAAGCTCGAGGTGTTCGCCGAAACGTGCGCGATGGTCCAATCCGGCAGGGTGCAGCCTAGTAGCAGGCCGTGTGGTTGGATGGTCCCGGGAATGTGGATGGGCTCCTGGGCACAATCAACGGGGGCGACGGACAGATTGAACTCGGTCGTCAATGCGAAACTTCTCCTGCAGCTGCTGAGGGCCAGGCCCAACAGGGACCCGTTCAGAAAGCTGAGACATGCATCGGCGGCATTCGCTCAAAAAAACCGCCCGACATAGCAAAGACCGTCGGACCGTGGCTAGCTCATTGAAGAAGCAGCCTGCGCATCGAGCCAGACGACGAAGCGAAACTGACGATTGCTTCATACCGCGTCATGGCTTCCAATGCCGGCCATGACCAAGCCCGATGATCAAAAGCCTGTCTCCGGACGGCGACCACGCGCCAGCAGCCAGGCACGCATCGCCCAGATTCTCGCCGCCGCACGCGAGCTGCTGGCCGGACAGGGCGTGGCCGGCCTTTCCATCTACAGCGTGGCGGAACACGCCAGAATCCCGCCCTCATCCGTCTATCACTTTTTTGCCAGCGTGCCGGCACTGCTCAATGCGTTGACCGCCGATGTGCACGCCGCCTTCCGTGCAAGCCTCGCCGAGCCGGTGGATCACGACCGCCTGGGCTGCTGGCGCGACCTGTCCCGGCTTGTCGAACAACGCATGCTGGCCATCTATCAGCACGACGCAGCCGCCCGGCAGCTGATTCTCGCGCAACACGGGCTAAGCGAAGTGACGCAAGCCGACCACCAGCACGACATCGAACTCGCCGGGTTGATGCAGGTCCTTTTTGAGAGGCATTTCGAACTCCCGACATTGCCCGGTGATGTCGATGTGTTTGCCTTGGCACTGGAGCTTGGAGACCGGGTCTACGCGCGATCGGTGCATCTGCACGGCAGCATCACGCCGCGCATGGCAGAGGAAGGGATACGCGTATTCGATGCCTACCTGGCACTCTATCTGCCGCCCTATCTGCCAAAGCGCATGCAGATCTAGCCGATAGATATCGGTTTTTATTCAAGCGCCCCGGGAAGAAGCTGACCGGATGGGCTTTCAATCCAGATAATTATCGAATAAATTTCGCAGCGCCCCACAGGGCCGCCCTTACGCCAGCATCCGCGAGGTTTTCCATGTCCCGTATCGTTACCGTCGCCGCCACCCAGATGGCCTGTTCTTGGGATCGCCAGGCGAACATCGCCAACGCCGAGAAGCTGGTCCGCGAGGCAGCCGCCAAGGGCGCACAAGTCATCCTGATTCAGGAGCTCTTCGAGACTCCATATTTCTGCCAGAAGCCGAACCCGGAATATCTGCAACTGGCCACTTCGGTGGAAGACAACCCGGCCGTACAGCATTTCCAGAAAGTCGCCGCTGAGTTGCAGGTCGTGCTGCCGGTGAGCTTCTTCGAGCTGTCCGGGCGCGCGCGATTCAATTCCGTCGCCATCATCGATGCCGACGGCAAGGTGCTCGGCGTGTACCGCAAGAGTCACATCCCGGACGGCCCCGGCTACCACGAAAAGTACTATTTCAACCCGGGCGATACCGGTTTCAAGGTCTGGAACACCCGCTATGCCAAGATCGGCGTAGCCATCTGCTGGGATCAGTGGTTCCCCGAAACCGCGCGCAGCATGGCGCTGATGGGTGCCGAACTGCTGTTCTACCCGACCGCTATTGGTAGCGAGCCGCACGATTCGAGCATCACCTCGCGCGACCACTGGCAGCGCGTACAACAGGGCCACGCCGGTGCCAACCTGATGCCGCTGATTGCGAGCAACCGCATCGGCCGCGAAGAGCAGGACGGCTACGACATCACCTTCTATGGCTCCTCGTTCATTGCCGATCATTTCGGCGCGAAGGTCGAAGAAATGGACGAGACCAGCGAAGGCGTGCTGGTGCATAAGTTCGACCTCGATCAGCTCGAACACATTCGCAGCGCCTGGGGCGTGTTCCGTGACCGCCGGCCGAACCTGTATAGCCCGATCAAGACGCTGGATGGATCGCTGGAGTCCTGAACCGGCCCTCTGATCGGTAAAGGTTTTCAGCTGCACGATTCGTTGCGGCTGAATGCCCTCCGCCGTGGTCAGATTTATCGCCTCCAACGAACGGCCGTTCCCAACCGGCCACGAAAGATTTGCCGCCCTCCAGGTAGACCGATGACCACTCTGACCACCACACCGCGTGCCGACGATTTCCACATGCCTGCCGAGTGGGCGCCGCACAGCCAGACCTGGATGGTTTGGCCGCAGCGCCCGGACAATTGGCGCAGCCAGGCCACGCCGGCTCAGGTGGCATTCACTGCGGTCGCCAAAGCCATCGCCCGCTTCGAGCCAGTAACCGTCTGCGTGACAGCCGAACATTTCCTCACCGCCCGTGCGCAGCTGGACGACCCACGCATCCGGGTGGTTGAGATGAGCACGGATGACGCCTGGGTGCGCGACACCGGGCCGACCTTTCTAATCAATGGCAAAGGTGGGCTACGCGGCGTTGACTGGACCTTCAACGCCTGGGGCGGCCTCGACGGCGGGCTATACAGCGAATGGCAGCGCGACGATGAGGTGGCGCAGAAGATCCTCGAAATCGAACGCTGCGATCGCTACCGCACCGAAGGTTTTGTACTGGAAGGGGGCTCGATCCACGTCGACGGTGAAGGCACGCTGATCACCACTGAAGAGTGCTTGCTCAATCGCAACCGCAACCCGCACCTGTCACGCGAAGACATCGCAGCGGTGCTGGCCGACTATCTGGCGATCGACAAGGTCATCTGGCTGCCGCACGGCCTGTTCAACGATGAAACCGACGGACACGTGGATAACTTCTGCTGCTTCGTCCGTCCAGGCGAGGTGTTACTCGCCTGGACGGACGACCGCGACAACCCCAACTACGAACGCTGCCAAGCCGCGATGCAGGTGCTAGAGACGGCGACGGACGCCTGGGATCGCCAGCTGATCGTGCACAAGATGCCGATACCGGGGCCCCTGCATGCCACCGAAGAGGAGTGTGCAGGCGTGGTCCCGCTGGTTGGCAGCCAGCCGCGCGATCCATCGATTCGCCTGGCCGGCAGCTATGTGAACTTCCTGATCGTCAACGG
Organism: Pseudomonas sp. NPDC077451; assembly: GCF_044543345.1. Classification (NCBI taxonomy): domain Bacteria; kingdom Pseudomonadati; phylum Pseudomonadota; class Gammaproteobacteria; order Pseudomonadales; family Pseudomonadaceae; genus Pseudomonas; species Pseudomonas sp. NPDC077451. The sequence continues at coordinate 110,165 of NZ_JBITVX010000013.1, forward strand.
CGGCATCATCGCGCCCTCCTTTGACGATCCGCTGGACGCCGAAGCCGAAGCGATTCTGACCCGTCTGTTCCCGCAGCATCAGGTGGTCATGGTGCCCGGCCGCGAGATCCTGTTGGGCGGTGGCAACATTCACTGCATTACCCAGCAACAGCCGATCGCGACGTTGACGCATAAAGGCTGAGGTCCGGGGGCAACAAAAAAACCGCTGCGTAGCCTGGGGCTAGCAGCGGTTTTTTATTTCACGACTAGCCTCAGGCAACGATCACCTGATTCTTGCCCAGACGCTTGGCGGTATACATGGCGGCATCGGCACGGGCGAACATCGCGCTGAGGTCCGGATCGCTGGCTGTCAGATAGGTCACGCCCAGGCTAATGGTGACGCCAAAGCGCTGCCCGTCCGGGCTGGTGAACACCAGTCGCTGGATCTCGCGCTGCAAGCGTTCGGCGATCTGCTCGGCGAGGTCGGGCTGGCAACCCGGAAGCAGCAAGGCGAATTCCTCGCCGCCGATTCGGCCGAACAAATCACCACGGCGCAGAACCGACGATCCGCACTGAGCCACGCGCTGCAGCACTTGATCGCCCATCTGGTGCCCATGGGTGTCGTTGATGCGCTTGAAGTCATCGATGTCCAGCAGCTGGAAGGCCATCGGCGTGGCGTATTGCCGAGCGAGATCGAACTCGCGCTGGGCACATTCGAAAAAGTACCGCCGGTTGCTGCTCTGGGTCAGGACATCGATGGTGGCCAGACGCTGCAGCTCGCCCTCGAGCTGCTTCTTTTCGGTGATGTCTTCGGCGATCCCGACGATGATCGGCCCGTGCAGACAGTCCGCATTGCGCGCAATGAAGCATTTGTCGCTGAGCCAGCGCAGCTGTCCATCCGTGCGAATGATGCGGTACTCACGCTCTTCGACTGCGCCTTTCTCGAGTACATCGAGCATGCTCTGCTGGGCGTACTCAAGATCGTCCGGGTAGATGCTGTTGCGCCACTCGCCAAAGTCCGACAGCAGCAAGGCGGCGGAGCGGCCGAAAATCTGCTCATAGGCCGGGCTGACGTAGATCATCTGCTGGGCCTGCCAATCGAACGCCCAGAGCACAGCATTGACCGCACCCATCAGGGTGCTGAACAAATGCTCGCGTTCACTCAGGCGCTCGACTTCGGCACGCGCATGCATCAATGCCAAAAGGGTTTGCGCCTCGGTCGGCGGAAGAATCCCGACACCCGTTTCGCTTCGCTGCTTCACCAGATTCATACCTGCTTCCAAAATATGGCGTCAGGCACCGACGGAGACCCGCTGGATAACTGTCGCAAGAGCACCAGAATGCAGTTCAGAGAGTGGCGAGCAGGCAAAGTTCCGGGCTCCGGGCGTGTCGCAGGTCGCGCCGATCAGAGGTCACGCATGGGCGACAGCCGGCCTCAGCGAATAGGTTCGCAGGTGCTCAGCGAACTCCCGCAGCGACTGAATCCCACTGGCTTCGGCGTCGTGCACCCACTGTTTCATCGCGGCCAGCATGTCGTGCCCGTTGGCACTGGTACGCGTCCAGATCTGCTGCAGCGCCAGACGCTGTTCATAGATCACCCGCAGCGACTGACTTTGCTCCAGGATCACCTCGATATGCGCCTGCTGATCATCCTGGAGCAGGCTCGGCTCGCGGGACAGCAGCCGCTTTGCACGGCGAAACTGGTGCCGGACAGAGGCGTCGGCGCGCTGCAGCTCCAGCTGCACCAGTGGCTTGATCACCAGCTTGCGGTACTGCGCCATGATCTGGAAACGGTTGTTGAGGATGGCCATGGCGCTGTCCATGTCCAGCTGATGCTTGGCCTTGACGCGATGCGCAATGGGCGCGGTGCGGTTCACCTTGGCCAGGCCAAACAGGCTGAACAGCTTGATCCAGGCCCAGCCCATGTCGAACTCCCACTTGCGCACCGAGAGTTTGGCCGAGTTCGGGTAGGTGTGATGATTGTTATGCAGCTCCTCGCCGCCGATGAGGATGCCCCAGGGCACCAGATTGGTGGCGGCATCCCGGCATTCGAAGTTGCGGTAACCCACCGCATGGCCCAATCCGTTGACCACACCGGCGGCCCACACCGGTATCCAGATCATCTGCACCGCCCAGACGGTCAGGCCGATCACACCGAACAGAGCCAGATCGAGGCCTAGCATCAGGACGATGCCGAGGTTGGGGTAGCGGGAATACAGGTTGCGCTCGACCCAGTCGTCCGGGCAGTTTTTGCCGTAGACCCGCAAGGTTTCCTCATTCTTCGCCTCTTCCATGTACAACTCGGCGCCGCGACGCAACACGGTGCCCAACCCTTTTTGTACAGGGCTGTGCGGATCATCCGGGGTTTCGCACTTGGCGTGATGCTTGCGATGGATCGCTGTCCATTCACGTGTGTTCATCGCCGTGGTCAGCCACAACCAGAAGCGGAAGAAATGCTTGAGCACCGCATTCAGTTCGAGCGAGCGGTGCGCAGAATAACGGTGCAGATAGACGGTGACCGCAACGATGGTGACGTGGGTCAGAATCAGGGTTGCCGCAACCACCTGCCAGGCGGAAAGCTCGAGAATACCGGTGTACCACATAGTGTCGCTGCCTCGCGGTGTAGAAAGCCGATCCGCAGCCGCGGACCTGAATGCATTATCCACCCTGCCTGGCTGGCTGAGCCGCCGCCTGTCGTTCGGCGCGTCTTTTTCGTTTCAGGGTCTAACAGAAACAGCCTTCACGGCCGATATACAGCGGAGCAAGGGACGGCGCTTTCGAGATAGCATATAGCTATCACTTTTCCTTCGTCCGCCTCGGACGTTCTGCCCCACGCAGAGCTGCGCGAGACGGTGTCGATGATTGCCCCGAACAGAGCCATGAGCCCCCTTCCCCATCCCACCAGCCCTCGATGGTTACTCGGCGTCGGCAGCCTGCTGCTGGCCTTGCTGTTCGGCGGCCTGGCCTTCAATGGCTTTCAGGCTAGGGATACCGTCTGGTCGTTGCAGACCGAGCAACAGGGCGAGCTGCAGGCCATGGCCTTGCGCAGCGCCCAGCAGGGTCTGGAAAAACAGGCCCGGTTGATAGCCCGGACGCTCAGCGCCAACCCCGAAACCTTGCGCCTGGTACGCCAAGCGGACCGGGCCATCAAAGCCGGAGCTCAGTGGCATGGTCCGCGCATAACGCGCATACGCCAGCAACTGACCCAGTCGTTGATGCCAACCTGGACGGCGATGCAGGGCCACGGCGCCCGTCAATTGCAGCTCTACTGGGGCGACGCCGGGATCGCCCTGTTGCGCATGCAGGATCTGGACGCCTTTGGTGACGCGGTGGCCGACCGCAGGCCGTTGCTCTACAAAGCCCTGTCCCAGGGCCAGACCGTCTCTGGCCTGGACATCGGCGAACACAGCGCCGGCAACCGCGCGATCGTACCGATACGCGCCAGCAGCAGCCTCGAAAGCGAAGTAATCGGCGCGCTGGAGGTGGGGTTCGACATTCTTCCGGATCTAACCGAACTCGGCGAGCAGCTGGATGCCGGTCTGGGCCTGCTGGTCAACCGTGCCGAGCTGGAGGAAATGCTCTGGGCACGCCCGGTCGGCATCCAGCTCAAGGAGCTCGGCGGCTGGTTGCTCGATAGCCACTCGGCACCGCAGATCCTGCAATGGGCCCAACAGCAGAAACTCCCGGCACCCGAAGCAGGACAAGCCCTGCGCATGCTGGAGTCTAACGGCCGCAGCTTTTTGCTCAATCAGATACCGCTGCATGACGTCAGGGCTGAATACAGTCCCGGTCGTCTGCCCATGGCGGTTGCGCTCGTCTGGCGCGACATCACTCTGGCGCTTCGTGAGCAGCAGCAGGCCGAACACCGCCTGCTGCAGAAGTGGGGCCTGGCGTGGCTTATTGCCGAGGCCTTGCTGCTCATGCTGGTTTTTATGCTGCACCGGCGCGGCATCGTGCAACGTCTTCACCAGATCCGTTCGACACAACAGGAACGCGCCCGCCGGCGTTTGCTCGAACGTGGCCAAAAAATCACCAGCCTGCTGCCGGGCATGGTCTACCAGCTGAAGCGCTCCGGGGACGGGAGCTACAGCTTTCTCTATGCCAGTGAGGGTTCCCGCGAGCTGTACGGGATCAGCCCGGAACAGCTGGTTGATGACGCAAACATTGCCTTTGCCGCCATTCATGACCCTGACCGTCCCACGCTCAGAGCGGCAATTGAACGCTCGGCAGCCACTTTGGGCAGTGGCGCTACGCGCTATCGCATAAAACATCCGAACAAAGGCCTGATCTGGGTCGAAGTGCGGGCAAACGCCGAACGTCTGCGTGACGGGTCCGTCCTCTGGCACGGCTTCATTGCCGACATCACCCCGCTGATGAGCGCGACCCTCGCGCTGCGTGAGAGCGAAAGCCGCTTCCGCAGCATGGTCAGTAATCTGCCGGGCGTGGTCTACCGCCGCGGCGTCGATACCGAACGCACGTTCAGCTACCTGAGTGACGGCATCGAGCGTCTGACCGGCTATCCCGCCAGCGACTTCGTAGCGCCGGGCACACGCCAGTACAGCAGCCTGATCCACCCCGATGACCGCGCGAGTCTTGAGGACGACGGCGCGGACCCGTTCGAGCGCACCTACCGACTGATCAACGCCCGCGGCGAAACACTCTGGGTTCAAGAAAACCGCCGTGCGCTGCGCGACGCTGAAGGACGGTTGCAGTGGTACGACGGCTTCATCGGCGACGTTACCGCCCGCGCATTGGCCGAGCGCGAAGCCCATGAGCGCGAGAGCTACGTGCGTCTGCTGATCGCCAACGTCATCGACGCGATCATCATCATCAACCAGCGCGGCTTGATCGAGACCTTCAACCACGCCGCCGAACGCATCTTCGGTTACAGCGAGGAGGAAGTGCTTGGGCGCAACCTGTCCATCCTTATGCCCGAACCCCATCGCGCCGCTCATGATGGTCATCTACAGGACTACGAAAGACGCGGGGAGGGCCGCAGCCTGGAGCAGAACCGCGAACTGCAGGCGGTGCGCCGCAATGGCGAACTGTTCACCATCGAACTGCGTGTTTCGGAAATCAGTCACCGCGGGGAACGCAAGTTCATCGGTCTGGTGCGCGACATTACCGAACGCAAGCGAGTCGATCGGATGAAGAGCGAGTTCGTCTCCATTGTCAGCCACGAACTGCGCACGCCGCTGACTTCGATTTCCGGCGCACTGGGCCTGCTACTCGGTGGCGCTGTTGGCGAGGTTCCGCCGGCCATGAGACAGATGCTCGGCATCGCCCAACAGAACAGCCAGCGCCTCGGATTACTCATCGGCGACCTGCTGGATATGGAGAAGCTGGTAGCCGGGCACATGACTTTCCAACTGCAGCCCCAGCCTTTGGCTCCCCTGTTAGAAGACGCACTGCGCTCGAACCAGGCCTATGCCGAACAGCTGGGCGTGCGTATCGAGCTGGGCGAGCAAGCCGCGGCTACCGTGAGCGTGGACGCGCACCGTCTGCAGCAGGTCCTGGCGAACCTGCTCTCCAATGCAGCGAAGTTCTCCCCAGCCGGTGGAGTCGTAACCTTAAGCAGTCAGCGGCGCGGCGAGAACATCCGCGTACGCGTTGACGACGTCGGCCCCGGCGTTCCACTGAGCTTCCGGCAGCGGATTTTCCAGAAGTTTTCCCAGGCGGACTCGTCCGATACGCGCCAGAAAGGGGGTACCGGCCTCGGCCTGGCCATCAGCAAGGAATTGATCGAGCACATGAACGGTTGCATCGGTTTCGATTCGGAGCTGGAACAGGGGGCGTGCTTCTGGTTCGAACTGCCTGTGCAAGAACCCGGTTAGCCGACTATTTTTCCAGAGTGCCAAGTCAGCCGACGAGCAAGCTGGCAAACTGTTCATTTTCGAGCGCGCCAGGCACGCTTCGTTGGAGATCCCGCATGAGCGAGCTGAAACGGATTCTGCATGTCGAGGACGATCCGTCCATCCAGGCTGTCGTCAAGGTCTCGCTGGAGGCGATCGGCGGCTATCAGGTGCAGTCCTGCTCGTCCGGCCACCAGGCGCTCGAAGAGGTGGAAGCCTTCGCCCCGCAGTTCGTCCTGCTGGATGTGATGATGCCTGGGATGGGCGGGCCCGAAACCCTCACCAGGCTCAGCGAACGGATCGATCTGGGTCAGGTTCCGGTGGTGTTCATGACCGCCAAGGTCCAGCCAAGCGAGATTGAGCACCTGCGCAAGCTCGGCGCGCGCGATGTCATCGTCAAACCTTTCGATCCGATGCGCCTGGCCAGCCAGATCCAGGCAATCTGGGATGCCAGCGGCGAATAAGCCGTTGCCCCTGAATCCGAGAGAGCTCAGCCAGATGGAGTCATCGAAATCGATACCGGCACCCTCCCAGCCCCGCGAGCTGTCCAGACTCGCCGCGTTGCTGCGCTACGAGATTCTCGACACGCCTGACGAGTCTGCCTTCGACGATTTCACCCAACTGGCTGCCTATATCTGCGGCACCCCCATCGCCTTGATCTCGCTGGTCGACGACCATCGCCAGTGGTTCAAGAGCCGCCTCGGCCTCGATGTCAGCGAAACCCCGCGAGAGCTGTCGTTCTGCACCTATACCATCGAAGGCCAGGGCCTCTTCGAAGTCGAGGATGCACAGCGGGACGCGCGTTTTTGTGATAACCCGCTGGTCACCGGCAACCCGAACATCCGCTTCTATGCGGGGGCGCCGCTGACCTCACCGGACGGCTACAACCTCGGCACTCTCTGCGTCATCGACCGGCAGCCGCGACAGCTCGACGAAGCGCAACGCGGCGCACTGGTAAGGCTCAGTCGGCAGATCATGCGACTGTTCGAAGAGCGCCTGCAGGCCCACCGCTATGCCGAGCAAGCGGCGCTGCAGCAGGCGCTGCTCAACAGCGCCGCAAGCGCGATGATAGTAACCACGGTCGACGGACGCGTATCGGGTGTAAACCCCACCGCCGAGCGTCTGTTCGGCTATTCCGAGCAGATGCTGATCGGACACCCGCTGACTTCAGCACTGTTTCCACAGGAAGCGCTGCAGCGCCGCGCAACCATTCTCGGCAATGCGCTTCGCGAACCCATCGAGCCGGGGTTCGCCGTGCTCACCGCGCCGCTGCTCGAAGGCCGACGCGAAATGCGCGAGTGGCGTCTGCTGCATCGCAACGGCAGCGGCGTTCCGGTGCTCCTGAATGTCTCGGCGATCCACGATGAGCGCGAGCTGTTGCGCGGCTACATCGTCAGCGCCTATGACCTGGCTCACCAGGAACACCTTCAGCTGCGCCTGCAGCAGATCGCGGCACAAGTGCCCGGCATGCTGTTCCAGTTCTGCTGGCGACCCGACGGCAACAGTTCGTTCCCTTACCTCAGTGAGGGCGTCGAGGACATCTACGGCCTGAGCGCCGCCGAGATGGAGCCCAGTATCGGGCCGGTCTACGCCCGCGTGCACCCCGACGACCGCGAGCATGTACTGGCGAGCATCCGCCAAGCCGCCTCGACCCTCACGCCGTGGCACTTCGAACACCGAATCGACCACCCTCGCAAGGGCGTGATCTGGGTCGAAGCTCGCGCCACACCGATGCGTCAACCGGACGGTTCGGTGCTTTGGCACGGGCTGGTGACGGACATCACCGAGCGCAAGGCCGAGCAGCTGGAGCTGGACAAGCAGCAGGAAATGAATCGACGCCTGCTTGAAGCATTGTCCGAAGCGGTGGTGGCCTGCGACGCCGACTGCAACCTCACCTTGTTCAACCACACTGCCCGCCGCTGGCACGGGCTCGACGCTCAGCAAATTGCGCCGGAACAATGGCCGGACGTCTACCACCTCTATCATGCCGATGGCGTCACGCAGATGAGGCCTGAGGAAATTCCGCTGATCCGCGCCTTGCGCGGCGAGCATATCCGCAACTTAGAGATGACCATCGTGCTGGATGGCACACCCCGTTACGTGCTGGCCAACGCCGATCCGATGTACGCCTCCAACGGTCAGCAGAACGGTGCGGTGGTGGTGCTGCACGACATCACCGAGCGCAAGCAGATCGAGATCCTGCAGCGGGACTTCGTCTCAACCGTCAGCCATGAGTTGCGCACACCGCTGACCTCCATTACGGCCTCGCTCGGACTGATTTGTGGCCAGGTCATGGGCGCGGTGCCCGAACATTTGCAGGAGCTTCTGGACATCGCTCACCAGAACAGCAAACGGTTGAGCACACTGATCGATGACCTGTTGGACATCGACAAGCTGTACGCCGGCAAGATGCGTTTCGAGTTGCGGACGCAGCCCTTGCAACCCTTGCTTGAGCAGGCATTGCGCAGCAATCAGGGTTATGCAGAAAGCCATGCGGTGAGCATCGCGCTGGGTGATTGTCCTGCCGTGTCGATCACCGTCGATGCGATGCGCCTGGAACAGGTGCTGAGCAATCTGCTGTCCAACGCGGCGAAGTATTCCCCGGCCGGTGAAACCGTCGCTATGAGCGCCCGACTGGTTGCCCCGCAACGGGTGCGAGTCAGCGTCTGCGACAAAGGCCCCGGCATCACCGAAGCCTTTCGTGAACGAATTTTCAGCAAGTTCGCCCAGGCCGATTCGTCCGATACGCGGCAGCAAGGCGGTACCGGACTGGGCCTGGCTATCAGCAAGGAGCTGATCGAGCACATGAATGGCGAGATTGGCTTCGACTCGACGCCCGGCGCCGGAGCCTGCTTTTGGTTCGAGTTGCCCTGCCATACGCTGAAAGGGGCCGTCCCTTGAAGCCCTTGCTGCGTATTCTGCATGTCGAGGACGTTCCCTCCATTCAAGTGGTGACCCGCATCGCGCTGGAGAAACTGGGTGGTTTCGAGGTGCTCAGCTGCGCCTCTGCACAGCAAGCGCTGCAGCAGGCGCCCATATTCAAGCCGGACATGATCTTGCTCGACGTGATGCTGCCGCAGATCAGCGGCATCGAGTTGTTGCGCCAACTTGCGTCACTGATCGACCTGCAGCAAACCCCCGTAGTGCTCCTGACCGGCCAGCCGGACGACCCGGCGGGCCCCGAAGAACTGCAGCGTCTGGGCGTGCGTAAAGTGCTGCATAAACCCTTCGATCCACTCCAACTGGCAACACGACTGAACGAAATATGGAATGCCGAGCATGAATGAGGGCGCTAACGAAGCGCTGCAACGCCAACTGCAGGCACTCAACGAAAAGTTTGCTGAGCGCTTGAGCGAGGAATTGGCCGCACTCGAGCAATACGCCGAGCAGCTGCAGTCGGTTCGCGAGCATGAACAGCGACGCCAGCTGATGCTCGCCTTGCTTGAACGGCTGCACCGTCTAGCCGGTACAGCGGGCACCTTTGGTTTCACCACGCTGGGCGAGCAGTCGCGGTTGCTCGAACGACGCGCAGAGCGCTGGCTGGAGGCCGCCAAGCCCAGCGGCCAGGCGCTTTCAGCGCTTGTCCGGGCGGTCCAGCAGATGGCCGCCACCGGGCGCGCCGGGGGGGCCGGCCCGCATCCCGAGCTGCATAGCGGCACGTCAGACGCGCTACCAGCCGGGTGCCGGATCTATCTGCTCGAAAGCGACTTCGAGGCCGGCCAGAACATGTGCCAGACCCTGGGCAACTTCGGTTACGAAGTGCTGCTGTTTCCTGAAATCTCGCTGTTGCAAAGCGCTGTCCAGGGACAGCTGCCTGACGCCCTGATCGTCAGCCAGCACGATGGCGAACTGGCTGCCGTCAGTGCACTGCAGCAGAGCCTGGAGGTGCCGTTGCCGCTGCTTGTCATCGGTCACCGAGCTGATTTCGGCAGCCAGCTGGCGGCTGTGCGAGCCGGTGCTAAAGGCTTTTTCGTCCGGCCAGTGGATATCACCCAGCTGGAGAACAGCCTGGAAAACATCCTCAACCTGCAGCTGAACGAGCCATACCGGGTGCTGATTGTCGATGACGATGACGACCTTTCAGCCCGTTACAGCTTGGTGCTGCGTAACTCGCAGATGCTGGTGCGGACCTTGAGCGACCCCAGTCAGCTGTTTGAGGTGATGCGCGAATTCGATCCGGAAATGGTCCTGCTCGACATGAACATGCCGGACTTCACCGGAATCGAGCTGGCGCAGATGATTCGCCTGAACGACGAGTGGCTGCGGGTGCCCATCATCTACCTGTCGGCTGAAACCGACATCAACCGGCAGATGGCCGCCCTGCTCAAGGCCGGCGATGATTTCATCACCAAACCCATCAGTGACACCGCACTGACCGCCGCCGTGTTCTCCCGCGTGCAGCGTGCGCGCGCGCTGAGCATGGCATTGTCGCGTGACAGCCTCACCGGTTTGCTCAAGCACGCCGATATCAAGGAGCAGGTCGCGCTGGAAGTGGAACGCGCGCAACGCAGCGGCAAACCCACCAGCGTAGTGATGCTCGACCTCGATCACTTCAAGCAGGTCAACGACCAGTATGGGCATGCTGCAGGGGACAACGTCATCCGCTCACTGGCCAACCTGATGCGCCAACGGCTGCGCCGCATCGACAGCATTGGTCGCTACGGTGGTGAGGAGTTCATGGCGGTGTTGCCGGACTGCCCGGCAGAACAGGCAAAGCGGATTTTCGACGAGATCCGCCTGCGTTTCGCCGCCTTGAGTTTCCACGCCGGCGCGCGCACCTTCAGCGTGTCGCTCAGCGCCGGGATCAGCGAAACCGACGGCCACGCCAGCGCCGGCGCCATGCTCGAACTGGCCGACCAGGCGCTTTATGCCGCCAAGCATAACGGTCGCAACCAGGTGCAGATCGCCTGACGAACAAACCGGCTCGCGGGAAAACAAGCGAACCGTCACGCAATTGAGGACTCCAACTACACTGCACAGCACAGCAGTCGCGGCCGGTTCGTAGGCGCTGGCATGCGGCGGCACGCCTGGGCTGGCTCCAGCGTTCGGGGCCGTCCCTATTCGTTCAACCGGCGAAAGGAGTTCCGGTTTGCCCGCAAGAACCCTGATCAGCTGGCATTGGCTCGCATTCCTGATCGCCTTCATCCTGCTAGTCGCACTGGGCTGGCAAGGCAAGCAAACCCAGCAACAGGTTCTGGCGACCAATCTGTCGGTCAGTCATAGCCTGGAAGTCATTACCGCAACCCAATACATGCTGACTTCGCTGCAAGACATTGAAACCGGTACTCGCGGTTTCGTTTTGACCGGTGATCCTAGCTACCTCGAATCCTACGAACTCGGTCTACGGCAGATCGAAGCGCACCGTCGTGGGCTGCAACGGCTGCTGGAGGACCGGGCGTTTCCCGACCAGGGTTGGTTCGAGCAGCTCGACCGCAATATTGCCGAGCGCCTGATGATTGCCGCCGACAACATCCAGGCACGCCGAGTTGTCGGCTTGCAAGCGGCAGCCGAACGCCTGCACCAGGCCGGCGGCAAGCTGATCATGGATCGGCTGCGGGCCTTGCTCGATGCGGTCGAGCGACGGGAGCGCAAGCAGCTCGCCGCCGCCAACCAGGCCGTGGCCGACACCATCGCGCAAAGCCGCAGACTGACACTGATCGGCAGCCTGTTGGTGGCAGCGTTGTCCTTGGCCGCGTTTTGGGCCATCCGCCGCAACCTGCAGATTCGCCAGGCCCTGGCGATCAAGGCGCAAGCTGGCGAAGCTCGTATGGGCGCCCTGCTGCAGGCGATTCCCGACAACCTGTACGCCATTGATGGCCAGCGCCGGATCACCGCCCTGTCCCAAGGAAGCGCGGTTCAGGCTCCGGCGCCCGAAGCAATCGAGCCGCTGCTGCTGGGGCTGCTTCCCCACTCCGATAACTCGTTACAACTGCGCCAGACCACTTGGTGCGAGGTGAGCCGGCAGCGGACCTTCGAGGTTCGTCTGGTGCCTACCGGCCTCGGTGATCACTTGGCGATTGCCCGTGACGTGACCGAGCTGCAACGGAGCCGCGACACGCTCGAGGACCAGAAAGTTTTCCTGCGGCGAGTCGTCGATACCGATGAGAACTTGATCTTCGTGCGCGACGAGCTGGGCCGCTTTCTGTTGTGCAACAGTGCCTTCACCGCACTGCTCGACGCTAGGCCCGAAGCCATCGAAGGCCGCCGGGCCGAGGAAATCGCCGGGGCGGAACGGCTATTGCCTCTGTTGCAGGGCGAAGGTGACCTGCTTTGTGGCAGCGGCGAACTGCGCATTACCGAGATCGGTCTTACCGATACATACGGTCAGGAGCGCTGGCTACAAGTGGTCAAGCGTCCCATGACCATGCCCAGCGGCGCCTGTTATGTCGTGACCGTTGCGGTCGATATGTCGCTCAGACGACGCATGGAGCAGATGAAGACCGAGTTCATCTCCACCGTCAGCCATGAGCTGCGAACCCCGCTGACCGCCATCCGTGGCGCGCTGGGCATGCTGGTCGGGGGCGTCGCAGGCCACATCGACGAGGGCGCCCGACCGCTTCTGGACATCGCGCACAAGAACAGCGAGCGGCTGGTGCGCCTGATCAACGACATCCTCGACATCGAAAAGCTCGAAGCCGGGCGCTTGCCGTTTCACTTCAGCCGCTGCGATGTCCAGGCGCTGACCGAACAGGCATTGGCCGACCTCAAGCCATACGCCGATGAATATGGCGTCCACCTGACGCTTACGCTGCCCGACGGCCCCCTCCAAGTCGAAAGCAATCTCGACCCGGATCGGTTCACCCAGGTGATGGCCAATCTGCTGTCCAACGCAATCAAGCACTCACCGGCTGGCGCTGTCGTCACTGTCGATCTGCGCCGCCACGGCGGCAGCCTGGAGATTGGCGTGCAGGACCAGGGTCAGGGCATTCCGGCGGACTTCCGCTCACGCATATTCGAACGTTTCGCCCAGGCTGACTCATCCGATGCGCGTAAGCGTGGCGGCACTGGACTGGGCCTGGCGATCACCCGTTCGTTGGTCCAGCAGATGCACGGGCGGATCGGTTTCGACTCTCAGGAAGGCCAGGGCACGCGCTTCTGGCTGCGCCTGCCCGTCGCATCTACACAGCCCATCAATCCACCAACAGTCGCGCAAGCGCTGCCTACAACGAGCACCAGTTTGCCGGTTGAACGCATCCTCGTACTCGAGCCCGACGCGCCTGCCGCCGAACAGCTCGCCGCCGCGCTGCAGCAACACGGCTACGCCACCCTAATCGCCGAAACGGCTGCCCAAGCACGAGAGATGCTGGCTGAGTTCAGCGTTCAAGCGCTCACCCTGAGCCCAGCGCTGAGCGACGAGGACAGCATTGCCTTCCTGCAGAACCTGCGCAGCCAGACCGCTTACCGTCATTTGCCGGTGCTGATCGTCAGTCTCCAGCCACAACGTCGCGACAATGACGACGGGGCCCTGCGCGGCGGCGCGGTCGGCGTAATCGACTGGTTGCACAAGCCGGTTGACCCGTCGCGGGTCATGGACGTGGTGCGCGCATGCCTCAGGAACAACGGCGCCCGCCCGCGCATCCTCCACGTTGAAGACGATGAGGATCTGCGCACTCTGCTCGCCAGGCTGGTCGAGCCATTGGAAATCGATCTTCTTGGTGCGCCCACCCTGAGCGAGGCGCGCCAACTGATCGACGAGCAAAGCTTTGACCTGGCGATCATCGACCTGATGCTGCCTGACGGGGACGGCAGCGAGCTGTTCGATCAGTTGGCTCAGAGCACGCCGCCACCGCCCGTAATCATATTCTCCGCGCTGGATTCGCCGGTGCACGACAGCCGCCTGGCCCTACGCCAGCTGGTCAAGTCGCGCCATGACGGCGACGAGCTCGCTGCGCTGATCCAGCAGCTGCTCCAGCAATGGCCGCCCGGCCATACCCCGGTTTCAGAAGAGGTCAACCCATGAGCGACTCCACTAGCCAGCGCATTTTGATGGTTGAGGACGAGGAGGACATCGCGTTCCTCATTCGCTTCATGCTCGAGCGGCATGGATTTACCGTGGATCACGCGGCAGACGGCCGTCAGGCCATTGAAAAGATCACCTCATCGGGCCCACCTGATCTGACCCTGATGGACATCATGCTGCCCTACCACGACGGGCTGGAGCTGATCGAGCGGCTGCGCGCACAACCTGGCTGGGAAAGCGTGCCGGTGCTGATGCTGACCGCCAAAGCACGCGAGGTGGATATTGTCCGGGCGCTGGAGCTGGGCGCCGACGATTACGTGACCAAGCCCTTCCAGCCGGAGGAACTGTTGGCGCGCATTCGCCGCCTGTTGCGGAGGCCACGATGACTCGCCTGGTTCTAGGCATGGCGCTGGCACTTCCGATTTCACTGCTGCCAGCGCTAGCGCTGGCTGATGTCGCCAGCGCCCAACAACAGATCGAAGCGCAGCAACTCGATGCTGCCGAGGCGACCCTGCTGGAGCATCTAACAGGCCAGCCCAACGACAGCGAAGCTCGATTCCTGCTGGCTCGCGTGCGCGCCTGGCGTGGCCAACCCGAGCAGGCCCTGCCCCTCTACGATCAGCTGCTGCAACGCGAACCGGACAACGCCGACTACCTGCTCGGGCAGGGCCAGGCGCTGCTTTGGGCCGGTCGCCCGCAGGCCGCGCTGGACTCGCTCGAGCGGGCTGCGCAGATTGCCCCGGACTATGCCGATATCCAGCAGGTGATTCAGCAGGCGCGCGCCGCGATGACCTCCCCGGTAACTGCCACCACAGCGGTCGCCACAGCGCCGGCGCAGCGCCGCCACGAGCTCGAATTGTCGGCCCGCCAAGACTGGCTGGACAGCGGCTTCGACAACTGGCGCAGTCAGCGCCTCGACTACGCCTCGACACAACCGGAAGGGCTCGGCTGGTACGGTGCACTGCTGCGCGAGCAGCGCTTCGGCGAATGGGATCAGGGCGCCGAGGCGGGGGCGGTGATCGCATTGGATGAAAACTGGACGCTGCAACCCGAAGTCGGCTATCAGCCGTCACCTTATTTCCTGCCCGAATGGCACGCCGACCTACGCCTGCAGCGGCGACTGCCGGCGGGCTTCCTCGGCGCTGCCAGCATTCGCCGCACCGAATACGAAACCACCCGCGTCGAGCGGCTGGCCCTCAGCGCCGAACGCTATTGGGACGCCTGGCGTGCGGGCTACACCCTAAACATTACCGACGTGGCCAATGCCGGGACGCCGGTCGGCCATGACCTGGCGCTGGACTACTACTATGCAGGCCTCAGCTATGCCGGTCTGCGCCTGACCGTTGGTGAAGAAGAAGCCGTCGAGGAACAGCAGCTGATCACCAGCGACGTACGCGCGCTCAGCCTGCAGGGTCGCCATTGGCTGGACAGCCGCTGGGCGCTGACCTGGGAAGTGGGTCATCACCGCCAGGGCGATTACTACACGCGGCGCTGGCTGCAGCTCGGCCTGCGGCATGCTTTCTGAGCGGCTGCCCGCCTGCCCAGCCTGGCTGTGCGAAACGCCGCGCCAGGCCTGGCTGTCGATCTGGCCGGACGACGCCATGCTGCAGCTGGCGCTGTACTGCGCGCTGGGGCTGGGCGCCCTGACTCTGCTGGTGATGTTGCAGGTCATGTTGCTCGGCGAGCTCGCGCGCCGGCGCGCCAGCCGCCGCCAGCAGTTCAACGAGCAGTGGCGGCCGTTCTTTGCCCTGTGCAGCCTTGGCGATGAGCTGTCGCCGCCAGCGCCGCCCCTGCCACGCGGACAGCAGCTGTGGTTTCTCCTGCAATGGAACCGCACCCAGCTGCAACTGCGTGGGGCAGCCCGTGAGCGGATGAATCGCGCCTTGGTCGCGCTGGGCATGGATCAACACGCTCTGGTGCTGCTGCGCGGCCGGGTCCGCAGCAAGCTGATCGGGCTGACCTGCCTACGCCACCTTGCGGACCCCGCGTATTGGAATGACGTGCAACCGCTGCTCGTGAATCGCAACGTGACCGTCTCGCTGGCCTCGGCACAGACGTTGATTGCCATGGATGCGACCCGTGCCATGCAGCTGATCCTGCCGGCCGCCGTGAGCCGTCCGGACTGGGCGTTGCCACGCCTGGCGAGCCTCTGTCAGCAAGCCGGCGAACAGGCTGTGACCTTGCCATTGCTGATTGCCCTCAGCGGCTCTGAAGACCCGCGCCGCGAGCGACTGGTGCCCCTGTTGGTGCATGGCGACCCCCGTCACGCGGCGCCCTGGGCTCGCGCACGGCTGGAAGAGGACGCTGCGCCGGAGCAGTTGCAGGTCGCGCTGCGTTGCCTCTGCGAATTGGGCGACCCGCGTGACCGCGGCCGTCTGCTGCGTGCCCTGCAACACAGCCATGCCGATGTGCGTCTGGCCGCGCTGCAAGCCCTGCATAAACAGGCACGCAGCGACGACAGCACGCTGTTCATGCCGTCGCTTGGCGATCCCAGCTGGTGGGTCCGCCAAGCCGCCGCAGATAGCTTGGCAACGCTGCCGGGCGCCACCCCAGAAGGGCTACAGAGGCTGTTCCGGCAAGTGCGAGATCGTTACGGACAAGACGCACTGCGCCGCGCCATGGCGGAGGTCAAACGGTGACCTTCGATTGGCTCTGGTGGCTGCAGCTGGGTTTCATCCTCTATTTTCTGCTGCTCAACGGCATGTACCTGTTGCTCAACGTGCTGTCGATGGTCAGCCTGACGAGTTATATCCGACAGCGCGCCGAAATTGGTGAGATCGCCCCCTATCTCGGCGTTGAGCCTCCGGTTTCGGTGCTGATGCCGGCATTCAACGAAGAAGCGACGATCCGCACTTCGGTGCGCTCGATGCTGCAACTTCAGTACCCCGAGTTCGAAGTGGTGGTGATCAACGACGGTTCGAAGGACAACACCCTCGCCGTGCTGATCGAGGAGTTCGAACTGGTGCCGCATCCCGAGCCGCTGCGCCAGGCCGTTGCCCATCAGCCGGTGCAGGCGATTTACCGCTCACGGCGCTACGCCAATCTGCGGGTCATCGACAAAGCCAACGGCGGCAAGGCTGACGCACTGAATGCTGGTATCAATGCCGCGCGACACGGTTTGTTCTGCGGGGTAGATGCCGACTCGATCCTCCAGCGCGACAGTCTGTTGCGCGTTGTCCAACCTTTCCTCGAAGACGAACGCACGGTCGCCGCTGGCGGCACCGTCCGTATCGCCAACGGCTCGGAGGTGCGCGGTGGTTTTCTGATCCGTGCCGGACTGCCGAGCAACTGGCTGGCGCGCTTTCAGATCGTTGAATACCTGCGAGCCTTTCTGTTCGGCCGCCTCGGCTGGTCACCGATGAACGCCGTGCTGATCATCTCCGGTGCCTTCGGGCTGTTCGACAAGGAGCGGGTCATGGCCGTTGGCGGCTACCGCACCGACACGGTGGGCGAGGACATGGAACTGGTGGTGCGGCTGCATCGCTATCACCGGGAGAAGCGGATTCCCTACCGCATCCGCTACCTGCCCGACCCGATCTGTTGGACCGAATGCCCGGAAGATCTCGGCACCCTCGGCCGCCAGCGCAGCCGCTGGCAACGCGGGCTGGCAGAGAGCCTGAGTCGCCACGCACGCCTCGCCTTCAGCCTGCGCGGCGGCACACCGGGCTGGCTGGCCTGGCCGTTTATGGCGATGTTCGAATGGATTGGACCGTTGATCGAACTGGTCGGCTACGGCTTCATGATTGGCGGGTTCATGATGGGCGTGGTGTCGTACGCGGCGCTAGCGGCCTTCCTGCTGGTCGCTATCGGCATGGGGATCTTGTTGTCGGTCAACGGTCTGCTGCTGGAAACCATGTCGTTTCGCGTCTACGAACGTCGCCGCGACATGCTGCGGCTGTTTCTCATGGCCGTACTGGAAAACTTCGGCTATCGCCAGCTGAACACCCTCTGGCGCTGCCGCGGACTGTGGCAGTGGTTCTCGCGTCGCAAGCATCACTGGGGCGCGATGCGCCGCAGTGGGCGGTGGGGGCAGTAGAAAACCAAAAAAAGCGGTGCGATCGTAGGGTGGATCACGCTTCACCGATCCACCAGCGGCGAATCAAAAAAGCACACAGAAGGTGGATGCAAGAAGCGACATCCACCCTTGTATCTCGACTACCACGCTATGTTGGGGTGATAGTTCCCGACTGATCATCGGGGGAAGGTCAGGAAGCCGTATCCACC
>NZ_JBITVX010000014.1:0-116355 GCF_044543345.1 Pseudomonas sp. NPDC077451
AGCTGCTGCACATCGCCTATGGGGTACTTAAATCGGGCCAGCGTTTCGACCCTCAACTGGCCCTTGCGCGCTAATGGGGAAGACGGTATCTACGGATATCGTTAGAGCTTGATCCAGGTGGCCTTCAGCTCGGTGTACTTGTCGAAGGCATGCAGTGACTTGTCGCGACCGTTGCCGGACTGCTTGAAGCCGCCGAACGGTGCAGTCATGTCACCGCCGTCGTACTGGTTGACCCAGACACTGCCAGCCCGTAACGCTTTGGCGGTCAGGTGCGCCTTGGACAGATCAGCCGTCCACACGGCGGCGGCGAGGCCGTACGGCGTGTCGTTGGCGATGCTCACCGCCTCGGCTGCGGTGTCGAAGGTGATCACCGACAGCACCGGACCGAAGATTTCTTCGCGGGCGATCTTCATCGCATTGCTCACGCCATCGAAGATCGTAGGCTCGACATACAGGCCGCCAGTGTCCTGCATCGTCCGTTGTCCGCCGATCAGCACCTTCGCACCGTCGTTGCGACCGGCTTCGATGTAGCCGAGCACGGTGTCGAGCTGCTGGGTATCGACCAGCGCGCCGACATTGGTGGCCGGATCCAACGGGTTACCAGGCTTCCAGCCCTTGAGCGCCTCGACCACCATCGGCAGGAAGCGCTCCTTGACCGAGCTTTCGACCAATAGCCGCGAGCCAGCGGTGCAGACCTCGCCCTGGTTGAAGGCGATGGCGCCCGCCGCAGACTTCGCTGCGGCCTCCAAGTCCGGGGCGTCAGCAAAGATGATGTTCGGGCTCTTGCCGCCCGCTTCCAGCCAGACGCGCTTCATGTTCGACTCGCCAGCGTAAATCATCAGCTGCTTGGCAACCCGTGTGGAGCCGGTGAACACCAGCGTGTCGACGTCCATGTGCAGCGCCAGCGCCTTACCCACGGTGTGGCCGTAGCCCGGCAGCACGTTGAGCACGCCCGGCGGAATGCCTGCCTCGATCGCCAGTTGCGCCACGCGGATGGCGGTGAGCGGGGATTTTTCCGACGGCTTGAGGACCACCGAGTTGCCTGTGGCCAGCGCTGGGCCAAGCTTCCAGCAGGCCATCATCAGGGGGAAATTCCAAGGTACGATCGCCGCTACCACACCTACCGGCTCGCGGGTCACCAGGCCCAGCTGATCGTGCGGAGTCGCGGCCACTTCGTCGTAAATCTTGTCGATCGCCTCGCCGGACCAGCGCAGCGCATTGGCTGAGCCGGGCATGTCGACATTCAGCGAATCGCTGATCGGCTTGCCCATGTCCAAGGTTTCCAACAAGGCCAACTCCTCGGCGTTGGCCTGGATCAGGTTGGCGAAGCGAATCATGGTCGCCTTGCGCTTGGCTGGCGCCAGGCGGGACCAGACGCCAGATTCGAAAGCCATACGGGCGCTGATCACGGCGCGATCAGCATCGGCCTCGTCACAGCTCGCCACCTGCGCCAACACCCGCCCATCGACCGGGCTGATGCAGTCGAAGCGGGCGCCGCCGGTGGGCTCGGTGTATTCGCCCTGGATGAAGGCGCGGCCTTCGATGCGCAGGTCGCGGGCACGCTGTTGCCAATCGGCAAGAGTCAGGGTGGTCATGGGGCGTCCTCGGTAGTCTGTCGAATAATCAGAAAAGCACCCTAAACCAGCGGCACCAGGCCTATCAATATTTTTTACGCAGCAGCCATTTTCTGCCTTGTTTTGTTCGTTTTATTAAACATAGACTCGCCAAAACCGCTGGGCGCTCGGGAGATGTCGCGCTACAGCATAGCCGTCGAACCCGTCGCCCTGCCGGAGCTAGTCATGGCCCACGATCGCGCCACATCTGCCGAACACTTCTGGATGCCCTTCACCGCCAACCGTCAGTTCAAGGGCAGTCCGCGCCTGCTGGAGCGCGCCGAGGGCATGTATTACACAGACACCGATGGCCGTCAGGTGATCGATGGCACTGCCGGGCTCTGGTGCTGCAACGCCGGCCACGGCCGCCGCGAGATCACCGAGGCGGTGAGCCGGCAGATCGCCCAGCTGGATTTCGCACCGACCTTCCAGATGGGGCACCCGCTGCCCTTCGAACTGGCCGAGCGGCTGGCACAGATCAGCCCGGCAGGGCTGAACCGAGTGTTCTTCACAAACTCCGGGTCGGAGTCGGCGGACACCGCATTGAAGATCGCCCTGGCCTATCAGCGGGCGATCGGCCAAGGCAGTCGCACCCGCCTGATCGGCCGGGAACTGGCCTATCACGGTGTCGGCTTTGGCGGCATTTCAGTCGGCGGCATGGCCAACAACCGCAAGGCCTTTGGCGCGCTATTACCAGGGGTCGACCACCTGCCCCACACGCTCGACCTGCAACGCAACGCATTCAGCCGCGGCCTGCCGGAGCACGGCGCGGAAAGAGCCGACGAGCTGGAACGACTGGTCACCTTGCATGGGGCAGAAAACATTGCCGCCGTGATCGTCGAGCCAATGTCCGGCTCCGCTGGGGTGATCCTGCCGCCGAAAGGTTATCTGCAGCGCTTGCGCGAGATCACCCGCAAGCACGGCATCTTGCTGATATTCGATGAAGTGATTACCGGCTTTGGTCGGGTCGGCGAGGCCTTCGCCGCCCAGCGCTGGGGCGTTACGCCCGACATTCTCACCTGCGCCAAAGGCCTGACTAACGGCGCGATCCCCATGGGCGCGGTGCTGGTCGACGAGCAAATTCATGAGGCCTTCATGCACGGTCCGGAAAGCACCATCGAGTTCTTCCACGGCTACACCTACTCCGGCCACCCGGTGGCCTGCGCCGCCGCCCTTGCGACCCAAGAAATCTACCAGCGAGAGAACTTGTTCCAGAAAGCCATCGAGCTCGAAGATTACTGGCAGGATGCCCTGTTCAGCCTCCAGGGACTACCCAACGTGACCGACATTCGCACGGTCGGCCTGGTGTCCGGGATTCAGTTCGCAGCCCATGCGGACGGCGTCGGCAAGCGTGGCTACGAGGTGTTCCGTCAGTGCTTCGAGGACGGTCTGCTGGCGCGCGCCAGCGGCGACACCATCGCCTTGTCACCGGCGCTGATCGTCGAGCGTGAGCATATCGACGCGATGATCGAGCGTCTGGCTGATGCCATTCGCAAGGCTGGCTGACGGAACGAGAGGAGCTTTTTTGGGCACGCCTACGGCCTGCATTCGCTGCGGGGCGCGCCTCCCAATGGAGCGGTTCTGTGCAGAGCTCGGCTCTGGGACTCTGGGCTATGACGCTGGCTCAGAGCGCTGGCTTTTAGCATTTGTGGGAGGCCCGCCCCGGGGCGAAGCTTTTGGCGTTCCACAGCTTGAAGACCTCTAGCCCCGAAACGAAAAAACCCGCCGATTGGCGGGTTTTTCTTCAAGGGCCGATCAATTACTTGATCTTGGCTTCCTTGTACATCACGTGCTTACGCACGACAGGATCGTACTTCTTGATTTCGATCTTGTCGGGAGTGGTGCGCTTGTTCTTGTCGGTGGTGTAGAAATGGCCGGTACCGGCGCTGGACACCAAACGGATCAGGTCACGCATGATAGTTCTCCTTAAACCTTTTCGCCGCGAGCGCGGAGTTCAGCCAGAACGGCGTCGATGCCGCGCTTGTCGATAACGCGCATGCCTTTGGCAGTCAGGCGCAGACGTACGAAGCGGTTCTCGGACTCGACCCAGAAGCGATGATGCTGCAGGTTCGGCAGAAAACGACGACGGGTTTTGTTGTTCGCGTGGGAAATGTTGTTCCCGGTTACCGGACCCTTACCGGTAACTTGACAGACTCTCGACATGCCTCAGCCCTCTAAAACCACATGCCCAACCCGGCATGGGTTGGCCGCTTGAATTCAAATGTCTTTTTGGCGCTCAGCGCCACGTTTCGTTGGGGTCTTACCGGCTACGCGGCAAGCGATGAAACCGGGCCCCTAGAAAAGAGCGCTGCTTTATATCAGAAAGCCCCCCTGGCAACAAGCGCGGTGTAACTTTTAAGCATCGGCGTCTATCGCCTCAATTCCTTCTTAGGCCGCGCCCGGCAAGGTCTGCCGGAATACGCCGTTCGTCGCCTTTGTCTTCCCCTCTTTATATAGACCCAACCGCCCACCGGCAACGAGCCGGCCTAACGGGCACATCGGCTTGGGTCATATCGAAGCAGAGCAACCGCGCGTAACGATACAGCACTCATCAGATCCGACCATCAAACCAGCATTTTCAGCGAACTGACGTTTTACTCTGCGGAATGCAAAACCGATATTTTCAGCTATTATGCCTGAATTGGGACAAGCAACCTGGCCATGGCCTGCACTCGCGGCAAGGCCCGAGCATTCTGTAAAGGCCGCCCTGCCGAGCGAAGGGGCGATCTGCTATCGTGCGGCCCCGCCGCCCCACCACTAGACAGACCGACACCACATGAGCGACATCGAAGACACCGAAACTCCCAAGGACCGCAAATTCGTCGAAGCGCTATCGCGCGGGCTGGATGTACTGCGTGCCTTCACCCACGGTTCGGTGGTGATGGGCAACCAGGACATTGCGCGTATCACCGGATTGCCCAAACCGACGGTGTCGCGCATGACCTACACCCTGACCAAGCTCGGTTACCTCAGCTACTCGCCGCAGCTGGAAAAGTACCAGCTCGATTCCGGCGTGCTGGCGCTGGGTTATGCCTACGTGTCCAACCTGCGCGTGCGCCAGCTGGCCAAGCCATACATGGATGAGTTTTCCCGCCGTACCAACACGTCAGTGGGGCTGACCTGCCGTGACCGGCTATCGATGATCTACATCGAGAACTGCCGTCCGGCCGAGGTTTCGACGCTACGCATGGACGCGGGTGTACGCCTGCCCCTGGCCACCACCGCGGCAGGCCGCGCCTTCCTCGCCGCAACCCCGGACAAGGAGCGAGAGCACCTGATGGCCGCGCTGGAAACCAAGTACGGAGACGGCTGGGCAACCATGAAGCAATCGCTGGACGGCTCCTTTGCCGAGTTCCGCCAGCATGGCTTCTGCTTGTCGCTCGGCGACTGGGACCGCAACGTGATGGCCGCTGGCGTACCGCTGCATCTGGCCGACGGCAGCATCATGGCGCTGACCTGCGGCGCGCCCTCGTTCCAGCTCAGCGAAGAAACCCTACGCGGCTCGCTGGCGCATCAGCTGGAAATGCTCGCACGCGATATCGAAAGCCTGGGCGTCTGATCATTGCCTAAGCGACGCCCAGTCAAGCGGGAAGCGTAGGCTTCACCGACCTTTCGCTCATCGACTCCGCCAAGATGGCGATCAGCCCGCCTTCACTGCGCCCGGACGCTGGCCCAGGCGATGTCCGCGAGCAGTTCGCGGCAGTCCGCCAACGCAGTGCGCGAGCGCCCGGCCAGCCAGTTACGGGCCAGGTCGTGGCAGGGCCCGATCACTACAGCCAGAAAGCAATCGCCC
Organism: Pseudomonas sp. NPDC077451; assembly: GCF_044543345.1. Taxonomy (NCBI): domain Bacteria; kingdom Pseudomonadati; phylum Pseudomonadota; class Gammaproteobacteria; order Pseudomonadales; family Pseudomonadaceae; genus Pseudomonas; species Pseudomonas sp. NPDC077451. The sequence continues at coordinate 5,407 of NZ_JBITVX010000014.1, forward strand.
GGCATCCGGCGAAAGGCACCGCTATCACGGTGCCGACGCAAGATTGCGCTCACCCGCTCGCCATGGGCCTGATTGACCTCGCGCAGTCGTTCCCCCATCTCACCGGCCTCTACCCGCCCACGGTTGTGCAGAACGAAGCGTGCCCAGTCCGGGTTTTCCACGACCCAATCGATGTAGCTGGTGACGAACAATTTGACGCACGCCTCGGCATCCAGCGTATCGATCAGCCCGGCCTCCAGCAGCGCGGCGTGTTCACCAATGCCCTCCAGGTAAAGCGCAGCGATGATCCGTTCACGGTTGCCGAAATGATGGTAGAGGCTGCCGATGCTGGCGCCGGAACGGTCTCTGATCATCTCGATGGTGGTCGCCTCCACTCCGAACTCGGTAAAGCAGGCGAGCGCGGCCTGAAGAATTTCTTGCTTGCGACTACTTCGGGCCATCCGATCTCCGACTAGAATAATGTTCTAGAATTAATTTCTACTGGTCCTATACTGCACCGATCCAGGCATTACAAAAAGACCGGAGAACAGGCATGGCGACGATACAGGCTGAAGCACGCTCGATCGACAACGGTAACGGCCATCAATTGGCGAGCTGCTGGTATCACCCTGAGGGCATACCACGCGGCGCCGTGCTGATCGCTCCTGCAATGGCGGTGAAACAAGACTTCTATGCCCATTTCGCCAGTTGGCTCGCCAACCAGGGATTTTTGGTGGTGACCTTCGACTACCTCGGCATGGGCCAGTCCTGCCATATCCCTTTACGTCAGCTTGAGGTGGATATTCTCGACTGGGCCCGTCACGACTGCAGTGCCGTGTTGGCCAACGTTGTGGAAGCGGCCGGGGAGCGACCGATCTATTGGATCGGCCACAGTGTCGGCGCGCAAATCCTGCCCCTGGTGCAAGGCCATGAGCGGCTCACCCGCATCGTGACCATCGCCGCAGGCAGCGGTTATTGGCGCGAGAACAGCCCACAGATTCGCCGCCAGGCATGGTTGCTTTGGCATGGATTGGCGCCGTTGCTTACGCCGTTGTTCGGCTACTTTCCCGGTGGGCGTATCGGGGCAGTGGGTGATCTGCCGGCCGGCGTGATCCGCCAGTGGCGTCGCTGGTGCCTGCATCCCGAGTACTTGGTTGGCGTCGAGGGCGAACCCATGCGGCGCGCGTTCGCCGAGGTACAGACGCCGCTGACGTCCCTGTCATTTACCGACGACGAAATGATGTCGGCGCGCAATACCGAGTCCTTGCACGGCTTCTACACCGCCGCACCGAAACAGATGCGCCGCATCGCCCCGAACGAAGTCGGCGCCGATCGCATCGGCCACTTCGGGTTCTTCCGCCGAGCCTTCGCGCCTACGCTCTGGACGAACTACCTGCTGCCGGAGCTCAACTTTGGAAATGATCAGGCGGTTGCGTAAATGGTGCGTTCGAAACGGTCGCGGACCTTGCGCAACCAATGGGGCAAGGTACCGATAGGCACGTCGGCCGCACGTTGAGTCCCTCGACCCCGACTCACCGTTGAGCCGCTGTAGGAGCCAGCTTGCTGGCGATCAAAACCTCCCTGCAGCCCCAGATCGCCAGCAAGCTGGCTCCTACGTAAAAAATCGGCGTAATCCAAACCTAAGCGGTAGGGTGGGCTTCAGCCCACCACCTGCGCCCCGACGATGCGATGAAGCGGAGGGCCGCCCGGCGCGCCATAAGAAAGGATGCCTAAATAGAAGACCGGACCATAGGGCCCGGTCGTGGTGTCTCGATTGGTGCGCTACGCCACCTGCATCAACTTCGCATAGGCCTTGAGGTGATGGTCATCGTCCCCGAACTGATGGGCGATCATCACCAGCCGCTTGGCGTGGTGGGCGAGGTTGTATTCCCAGGTCATGCCGATGCCGCCGTGCAGCTGGATCGCTTCTTCGGCCACCTTACGCGCGGCGCGGGCGCAGATGTATTTGGCGGCGGCGATGATGCGGCGGCGGTCGTCGTTGTCTTCGCCATCGGCAAAGGTCGCGGCGAGGATCGCCATGCTGGTGGCCTGCTCCAGCTCGGTCTGCATGTCGACCATGCGATGCTGCAGCACCTGGAACTTGCCGATCGGCACGCCGAACTGCTTGCGCGTCTTCAGGTAGTCGAGGGTCAGCTTGCAGGCTTCGTCCATGCTGCCCAGCGCGTCGGCACATTGCGCGGCGATGGCGCGGCCCTGCTGGTAGCGCAGCGCGGGCAGTGCATTGCCGATTTCGCCCAGCACGGCGTCAGCACCGACCTGAACGTTGTCGAGGAAGAGCTCGCAGCCCTTACGCCCATCGATGGTCGGGAAGACGCGGCGACTGACATCTTGAGCATTCGGATCGACGAGGAACAGGCTGATGCCGGCCTCATCGCGGTTATCACCTGAACTGCGTGCGGAGACGATGATCTTCCCGGCGCTGTGCCCGCCAATCACGACGGCCTTGCGGCCGGACAAGCGATAGCCGCCGTCGACCGCCTCGGCACGTGTCTGCACATCATGGAGGTTGTAGTGGCTCTGCGGCTCCTCGAAAGCGACCGCTAGCTGCAGCGAGCCGGCCGCCACCTGCGGCAGCAGATCCTGTATCTGCGCGTCATTGCCCAGCTGATTAAGCAATCCGCCGGCGAAGATCACCGATTGCAGGTAGGGCTCCAGCGTCAGGCCGCGGCCCAGCTCGGTCATGACCAGCATGGTTTCCACGCCGCCGCCACCAAAGCCGCCGATCTCTTCGGCAAAGGGTACGGCGGTCAGGCCCAGCTCGCCCAGCTGGCCCCAGAACTCGGCAGAAAAGCCCAGTTCCGACTCGCTGAATTTCTCGCGCTGTTCGAACGGGTAGGCGTCGCGCACCAGACGCGCCGCTGTGTCTTGCAGCATTTGCTGCTCTTCAGTCAGTTTGAAGTCCATTGCGGTGCCCCCTTACAGCTCGAGAATCATCTTCGAGACGATGTTCTTCTGGATTTCGTTGGAGCCGCCGAAGATCGACAGCTTGCGCATGTTGAAGTAGTCGCCAGCCAGCGATGCGCTGTAGTCGGCGTGCAAGAGGTCGCCTTCGTAGTCCAGCAGCAGCTCTTCTTCAAGGAATGGCAGTGCGTAGGGGCCAATCACCTTACGCAGCAGGCTGGTGATGGCCTGGCGAATCTCGGTGCCCTTGACCTTTAGGATGGAAGACTCCGCGCCGGGCACGCCGCCCTCCTTCGCCGCGGCGAGGATGCGCAGGGTGCTCATCTCGATGGCCATTAACTGCATCTCCACTTCCGCCACCTGGGCGCGGAACAGCGGGTCTTCGAGCATCGGTTTACCGTCGCAGACTTCCTTCATAGCGATGCGCTTGAGGTGCGCCAGTGCGGCCTTCGAGGCCCCGATGCCGGCCAGCCCGGTGCGCTCGTGGGTCAGCAGGTATTTGGCGCAGGTCCAGCCCTGGTTTTCCTCGCCGACGAGGTTCTCCACCGGCACGCGGACGTTGTCGAAGAAGACTTCATTGACCTCGTGGTCGCCGTCTAGGGTGATGATTGGACGCACGCTGATGCCCGGCGTGCTCATGTCGATCAACAGAAAGCTGATGCCGCGCTGCTGCTGGGCTTCAGGGTCGGTTCGCACCAGGCAGAAGATCATGTTGGCGTGCTGGCCGAGGGTGGTCCAGGTCTTCTGGCCGTTGACCACGTAGTGGTCGCCATCACGCACGGCGCGGGTCTTCAGGCTTGCCAAGTCGGACCCTGCGCCCGGCTCCGAGTAGCCTTGGCACCACCAGTCTTCACCGGAGAGGATGCGCGGCAGGTAGTGGTCTTTCTGCTGCTGGGTGCCGAACTTGATGATCACCGGCGCGACCATGTTGACGCCGAAGGGCACGGTACGCGGCGCGCCAAACTGGGCGCATTCCTCGTCGAAGATGTGCTTCTCGACCGGGCCCCAGGTGGTACCGCCCAGCTCCACCGGCCAGCCTGGCGCGTACCAGCCGCGCTTGACCAGAATCTGCTGCCAGCGCTCGTGGTCCTGCTTGGACATGTGCTTGCCGAGCTTGACCTTGGCGGCGATGTCCGCAGGCAGCTCGTTTGTTAGGAAGGCCCGCACTTCATCGCGGAAGGCGAGCTCTTCAGCCGTGTAGTTGACGTTCATTGTTGGATCCTCGATGTCCGATCGGTGTGCAGGCGGGCGGCGCTCATTGCCCGGCCTGCCATTCGGTAAAGGTGCGGCCTTCGGCGGCCAGTTTTTCCAGCAGTGGCGCCGGCTTCCACCAGTCGCCGCAACGTGCGTGCAGTTCCTTGACCCGCGCCAGCACGGTGTCCAGGCCAACGCTGTCGGCATAGAACATCGGCCCGCCACGGAAGGCCGGGAAGCCGTAGCCGTTCAGGTAGATGACGTCGATATCACTGGAGCGCTGGGCAATGCCCTCTTCAAGGATCTTGGCGCCCTCGTTGACCAGCGCGAAGATGCAGCGCTCGACGATGTACTGCTCGTCCAGCGCCTTTCGCTGGATGCCTTTCTCCTGCGACGCTGCTTCCAGCATAGGCACGAGTTCGGGGTTCTCCAGCGGCGTGCGGTTGCCCGGCTCGTAGCGGTAGTAGCCGGCTCCGGTCTTCTGCCCGAGCATACCGGCGGCGCAGAGCTTGTCGGAGACGGTGGGGAAATCCAGGTGCGCCGGCAGCGTCGCGCGCTGGCGCTTGCGAATCGCCTGGCCGATGTCGAGACCGGACAGGTCACGCATGGCGAACGGCCCCATGGCCATGCCGAAATTACGCAGCGCACCGTCGACCTGTCCTGGCGTGGCGCCCTCCTCCAAGAGGAATTCCGCCTCGCGGCCGTACTGGAAGACCATGCGGTTGCCGACGAAGCCGTCGCAGACGCCCACTACCACCGAGACCTTCTTCAGCTGCTTGCCGATGGCCATGGCGGTGGCGAGCACCTCGTTGCTGGTCTTCTCGCCGCGCACCACTTCCAGCAGGCGCATAACGTTGGCCGGACTGAAAAAGTGCAGGCCGACCACGTCTTCAGGACGCTTGGTAAACGCAGCGATGGCGTCCAGATCCAGCGATGAGGTGTTGGAAGCGAGAATTGCGCCGGGCTTGCATACCGCATCCAGCTGTTCGAACACCTGCTGCTTGACGCCCATTTCCTCGAACACCGCCTCGACCACCACATCAGCTTCGGCCAGCGCAGCGTAGTCGGTGACGCCTTCGACCAGCGCGAGGCGCTGCTCCATCGTGTCTTCGGTCAGGCTGCCGCGCTTGACGCTCGCCGCGTAGGTATCGCGTGCGCGCTGCAGACCGCGCTGCAGGGCTTCGTCGTTGATCTCGAGCAGCTTCACCGGCACACCGGCATTGGCGAAGCTCATCGCGATGCCGACGCCCATGGTGCCGCCACCGATCACCGCCGCCATATTGATCGTGCGCGGCTTCACGTCGGCAGGCAGGTCGTTGATTTTTCCGGCTTGCCGTTCTGAAAAGAATGAATGGATGAGTGCGCCGCGTTGCGGCGAGTTCAGGCACTCGGCGAAGAGTTCGCGCTCACGCTTGAGACCCTCGGCCAACGGCAGCTTTGTCGCGGCCTCGACCGCCGCAATGCAGCGCAGCGGGGAGAACAGTCCGGGCATGCGCTTGGCGACTTCGGCGTGCTTGGCGCGGATCAGCGCCTCGTTGTCGACGCCTTCGAGACCCTGGGTCTGTTCACCCGTGCGGCGCGGGCCGCGGCCTTCGTCTACCAGGCGACGCGCATAAGCCAGGCCGGCCTCGCGCAGATCACCCTCGAACAGCTCGTCGACAATGTGGTGCTCGACCGCCTCAGCCGCACTGATCGGCGTGCCGCTGACAATCATGTCCAGCGCCTTCTCGACACCGGCCAGACGCGGTAGCCGCTGGGTGCCGCCGGCGCCGGGCAACAAACCCAGCTTCACTTCGGGCAGGCCGACCTTGGCGTCCTTGCGGGCGATCCGGTAATGACAGCCCAACGCGACTTCCAGCCCCCCACCGAGCGCGGTGCCATGGATGACGGCGACGCTCGGCTTGGTGGAGCCTTCGATAGCTTCGATCACCTCGGGCAGGCTCGGCGCCTGCGGCGGCTTGCCGAACTCCTTGATGTCAGCGCCGGCAATAAAGGTACTGCCTTCGCAAGCCAGCACCACTGCGCGCACCTGGGAATCCGCTTCCGCGCTCTGGAAGGCCTGCAGCAAGCCCTCTCGCACGGCGTGGCCGAGTGCGTTGACCGGTGGGTTGTTGACCGTGATCAGAGCAATCTCGCCCTGAAGTTCGAGCCGTACGGCGTCCGTCATGGCAGGCCTCCGCTTGTGAAATGATGATTGGAATTGTTATTTCACGGAATCATGTTTCGCACAGCAGAATAGTCGAGTCATTTCCGCATGTCGAGAGACTGGCAACAATCCTCTCGGCTAGCAAGCGCCATAACCGATACAGCGTTCTCGGCATAACTAAGGCGGGGTTTTCCGGCTTCATGCGACGCCAACTGCAAACGTTAGCGGACCCAGCGCGGCCCAGCGCGGCTTGTCGAATTGCCCGACCACCGGGCATAAAAAAGGAGCCTGGCTCCATCGGAGCCGGCTCCTCGTAGCTCAGCGCGTTTTATAACCCCAGGCAGAGGTACTTGATCTCGAGGTAATCCTCGATGCCGTACTTGGAGCCTTCACGCCCCAGACCGGAGGACTTCACCCCGCCAAACGGTGCGACCTCGGTGGAGATCATGCCGGTATTGATGCCGATCATCCCCGACTCGATGGCCTCAGCGACGCGGAACACACGGCCCAGGTCGCGCGCATAGAAGTAAGCGGCCAACCCGAACTCGGTATCGTTAGCCAGGGCGATGCCCTCGGCCTCGTCCTTAAAGCGGAACAGCGGCGCCAGCGGGCCGAAGGTCTCTTCCTTCGCCACCTTGGCATCGTGCGGGACGTTGACCATCAGGGTCGGCTCGAAATAGCTTCCGCCCATTTCATGGGCCTTGCCGCCGGTGAGGACCTTGGCGCCATTAGCCACCGCGTCTTCAATATGCTCGCGCACCTTGGCGGCGGCGCGGTCGTCGATCAGCGGACCGATATCGACGCCTTCATCCAGCCCGTTGCCGACCTTGAGCTTGGCCACCGCTGCCTGAAATTTCTCGGCAAACGCGTCATAGACCGAATCCTGCACATAGATGCGGTTGACGCACACGCAGGTCTGCCCCGCGTTGCGGTACTTGGACTGCATGGCGCCCTTCACCGCTTCGTCGAGGTCAGCATCATCGAACACCAGGAAGGGCGCATTGCCGCCCAGTTCCAACGAGAGCTTCTTGATGCCCGGCGCGCACTGGGCCATCAGCTTGGCACCGACTTCGGTGGAGCCGGTGAAGCTGAGCTTGCGCACGGTCGGGTTGGCGGTCAGCTCGTCACCGATATCGCCGGCCGAACCGGTGACGACGCTGAACACGCCCTTTGGAATGCCGGCACGTTCAGCCAGCTCAGCCAGGGCCAGCGCAGAGAATGGCGTCTGGCTGGCGGGTTTGAGCACCATGGTGCAGCCCGCCGCGAGCGCCGGGCCCGCCTTGCGGGTGATCATCGCCGCCGGGAAATTCCACGGGGTGATGGCCGCGGTCACGCCAATCGGCTGCTTGATGACGATGATGCGCTTGTCTTTCTGATGCCCAGGAATGGTGTCGCCATAGATGCGCTTGGCTTCCTCGGCGAACCACTCGATAAAGGAGGCGGCATAGGCAATTTCGCCCTTCGACTCGGCCAGCGGCTTGCCCTGCTCCAGTGTCATCAGACGACCCAGATCGTCCTGGTTTTCCATCATCAGCTCGAACCAACGGCGCAGCTTCTGCGAGCGCTCCTTGGCGGTCAGGTCACGCCAGGCCGGCAACGCGCGCTCGGCAGCCTCGATGGCCCGGCGCGTCTCGGCAGCACCCATCTTCGGCACGGTGCCAAGAATCTCGTTGCTGGCCGGGTTGTTGACCTTGATGGTCTGGCCGCTATCCGCGTCCTGCCAGGCTCCGTCGATATAAGCCTGCTGGCGGAACAGCGATGTGTCTTTGAGTTGCATGGCAGTCTCCTGAGAGCCGGCACGGCGCCGGAAAATGAGCCACGGCCCTGAGGCCGTTACGGGCAATTGGCAGTGGAAATCCGCCTGACCTAGGTCAGAACGAGGGAAGGCCTCGGGGTTCCTGCTGCATGACTGGGCGTTTGAAATCTCGAACGAATGCTAGGCTTTCCTCCAATAAACAGGCAACAACATGTTCGGAAAAATTAACGCGCCATAGCTCAGCCTGATGACCAACCGAATCGCCGCGGGAAGCCCTCCCCCGCCAACCACCCAGCCGCCGAAGCGCCATGGACGACCGCAGACGACATGCGTATGATTGCGCCCCGCAACGCACCAGTAGCTCAGCTGGATAGAGTACTGCCCTCCGAAGGCAGGGGTCGTGGGTTCGAATCCCGCCTGGTGCGCCATATCGTTGTATACGAACACCCTACAGAGCCCGCCCCGTGCGGGCTTTGTCGTTTCTAGCTTTCTCCCGTTGTATTCCTCTAGTAAAGCCGCTCCAGTTGGCGCAAAAGAGGTGCAGAGAGCTATTGCCTTGCACCAAAGGGCCGCCTGCCTTTGTCGGTTCTTACAACGAAATCGCCAGATTTCGGCACAAAGCGAAACGCTATCTGTGCACATTGCACAATCGATTAGACAATTACGCAGCTCAAGCGGTTTACCCACAGACTGGCATGGCCGCTGCTAGGGGTATTACTTCACTCAACTGTGGAGTTATGGACATGCCTCACGCCCACCGAGACGACAGCGATTTTCCCTTGAGCGAAGTGCCGATGACGTCCCGCAAAGGACTGTTTTCAACATCGATCATGCTGTTCGGTTTTACGTTCTTCACCGCAACCATGTTTGCCGGCGGGCGCATTGGCATGGCGTTCGACTTCACCACACTGTTATGGGCGGCAGTTATCGGCAACTTGTTGCTGGGCCTATATGCCGCCGTGCTCGGCCTTATTGCATGCCGTAGCGGGCTTAACTCGGTGCTGATGGGCCGAATCTGCTTTGGCGAAGTTGGCAGCAAGCTTTCCGATGTGATTCTCGGGTTCACGCAGGTCGGTTGGTACGCCTGGGGCACAGCGACCATCGCGCTGGTTTTGGTGAAGCTGCTTGATCTGCCCGAGAGCATGACTATTCCGCTGATGACGATGTTCGGATTCGGTTTTTGCATCACCGCCTTTGTCGGCTACAAGGGCCTGGATCTGCTCTCGCGTTTCGCGGTGCCGGCCATGCTGGCGCTGCTGGTCTGCTCGCTGTGGATCGCGACCCGGGACGTGGGAGGCCTGGACGCACTGATGGCCATCGAGCCCAGCGAAAGCATGACCCTGAGCATGGCGATAACGATGGTGTTCGGCACCTTCGTCAGCGGTGCCACCCAAGCAACCAATTGGACCCGCTTTGCACGTAATGGCCGTACAGCCGTCTTGGCGAGCCTGATAGGTTTTTTCCTGGGCAATGGCCTGATGATTATCGCGGGCGCCTACGGTGCGATCGTCTACCAACAGGCGGATATCGTTGAAGTGCTTGTCTTGCAGGGCCTTTCGATGGCCGCCGTGGTGATGCTGTTCTTGAACCTTTGGACCACTCAAGACAACACCATCTATAACTTCGCGGCGGCCGGCTGCAACCTGCTGCGTACTGAGCGCCGGCGTTTGGTCACTCTCGGCGGCGCGGCGATCGGCACCCTGCTGGCGATTGGCGGCATGTCCGACATGCTGATTCCCTTTCTGCTTTTGCTCGGCTCGAGCATCCCCCCGATTGGCGGTGTGATCATGGCGGACTTCTTCTATGCACACCGAGGCCGCTACCCCTTGCTAGCCGAAGCTCGCCTGCCCGCGTTCAACTGGGTCGGGCTCGCTGCCTACTTTATCGGCGCGCTCAGTGCCTATCTGTCGCCCTGGGTCGCGCCTATTGTCGGGATCCTGGTCGGCGCTCTGGCCTACGTTGTGCTGTTTGAACTGCAGCGCTTGGCGCTGGGCCGAAAAGTGACGTTGGCGCAACCGCGACCATGAGCCTGACAGGGTCGGCAGTCCTCGCGCTTCCGGGGCTGGAAAGCCTGCGCCTGCGTGCAGGCGCAGCCGGCGTGGACAATCCGGTGCGCTGGACGTACGTAGCCGAGAACGAAGGCATCGCCGACTGGGTTATGGGTGGTGAGTTGGTCTTCGTCACCGGCATCAACCATCCACGCGACGAGGCCAACCTGCTGCGCTTGATTCGTGAAGCGCAGGAGCGGGTCGCCGCTGGTGTGGTGATACTGACCGGCGAGGAGTTTATCCACGCCATACCGGATTCCGTGGTCAGCGAGGCAGAACGGCTCGGCGTACCGCTGCTGGAACAGCCCTACCAGCTGAAGATGGTGGTCGTCAGCCAGTCGATTGGCACGGCGCTGGTCCAGGAACAGATGCTCGGCCGCTCGCGTGAGCATGTTCTGCAACAGATGCTCGACGGCGACTATCAATCACTCGAAGGACTCCTGCGGCGAGCGGATAGCCTGCAAATGCCGCTCACAGCACCGCGTCAGGTAGCCCTTCTAAAGCTGCAGGACAGCGAACAACTCTTCACCCAAGCGCCGCCGCACGATGCTGAACGCCGCCTGCAGGCGTCTCGGCAACTGCTGCAACGTCGGCTGGAGCAGATTCTCATCGAGCTTGGCGAACCCTTGCCGCTGGTCTGCCAGGGCGAGCACTGGATTGCTCTACTGCCGGCTCGCTCAGCCCATGCGTCCCCCAATCGTGAAGTGCTGGCTGCGGCGTTGGACGAGCTCAACAGCACACTAGCGCCCTTGCGGCTGTACGCAGGCGTGAGCGCCAACGGTCACGGCCCCGCGCAGCTTGCCAGCGGGCTCGGAGAAGCGCGCCAGGCTCTGCTGGTAGCCCAATCGTTCCCCGAGCGTCTGGGCCTGTGCTGCTTCAGCGACCTCGGTGTGCTGGAGCTGCTCGGTGCGATCCGGGACCGCAGCCTGCTCGACCGATTCGTCGACAAGGTGCTCGGTGCGCTGATCGGCGACGATTCGCGCCACGAACCGGTGCTGATGCCAACGCTGGAAGCCTGGTTCTACGAAAACGGCAACCTCGCACTCGCCGCCCAGCGGCTGGCTGTGCATCGCAACACGCTCAGCTATCGCATGCAGCGCATCGAAGCGCTGACCGGCTGCTCCTTTAACGATCCACACGACCGCCTGAACGTGGCCGTCGCCTTGATGATCAGGCGACTGTCCTCTCCCCAACCGAACAGGAATACCCCATGAACATCGTCAACGCCCGCTTGCGTGGGAAGGAAGGACTGTTTCGCGTCGAGCTCGTCGGCGAACGTATCGCGGCGATTAAACCCCAGCCGTCTACCGCAGACGCTGAAGGCGGCGACCTGAACGCCGCTGGCAACCTGGTTACCGGGCCCTTCATCGAGCCACACATTCATCTTGATGCCACCCTAACGGCTGGCGAACCCGCCTGGAACATGAGCGGCACACTGTTCGAGGGCATCGAGCGCTGGGCCGAACGCAAGGCCACGGTCACCCATGAGGACACCAAGGCACGGGCGAAGAAAACCATCGATATGCTGGTCGACCATGGCATCCAGCATGTGCGCACTCATGTTGATGTGACCGACCCGACCCTCGCTGCGCTCAAGGCGATGGTCGAAGTTCGTGACGAAACCCGCCATCTGATCGACCTGCAGATCGTCGCGTTTCCGCAGGAAGGTATCGAGTCCTTTGCCGGTGGCCGTGCATTGATGGAGGAAGCCGTCGCCATCGGCGCGGACGTGGTTGGCGGAATTCCGCACTTCGAAAACACCCGAGAACAGGGCGTCAGTTCGATCAAATTCCTGATGGACCTTGCTGAACGCAAAGGTCTGCTCGTGGATGTTCACTGCGACGAGACGGACGACCCGCAGTCGCGCTTCCTGGAAGTGCTCGCCGAAGAAGCGCGCGTTCGCGGAATGGGCACGCGGGTCACCGCCAGCCATACCACCGCGATGGGCTCCTACGACAACGCTTATTGCTCCAAGCTGTTCCGGTTGCTGAAGCAATCGAAGATCAATTTCATTTCCTGCCCGACCGAAAGCATCCACCTGCAAGGGCGCTTCGACAGCTATCCCAAGCGGCGTGGACTGACGCGCGTGGCGGAGATCGATCGCGCCGGGATGAATATCTGCTTTGGCCAGGATTCGATTGTCGATCCCTGGTATCCGCTGGGCAACGGCAACATCCTGCGCATCCTCGAAGCCGGTTTGCATATCTGCCACATGCTTGGTTACGAAGACCTGCAGCGAGGCCTCGACTTGATCACCGACAACAGCGCCCGGACCTTGAACCTCGGCGATCGCTACGGCGTCGAGGCAGGTCGCCCGGCTAATCTGCTGATTCTCTCGGCACCGAGCGACTACGAGATGATCCGCACCCAGGGCCATGCCCTGGCCTCGATACGCAACGGCAAGCTGCTGATGCAGCGCACCCCGGCACGCGTTGAGCGCTGTTGAGGTCTGCTTTCAGCTATGCCTCCGGTGTGGTGAAGGCATGAGCCGTAGGGGTTGAACCCTCCGGCTCCATTAGCGCCGCTCTTCCCGGATAAAGGGTATCCCCAGCGCGCCGGGTTGGTTGCCTGTCACGTGCTTGCCGCTGGCCACCCAGATCATCACTGCCAGGGTCACCGCGTAAGGCGTCATCAACACGAAGTATTGCGGCAGGCGCACCCCGGCGGCAGCGAGTTGCGGAATCAACGCCTCGATGCAGCCGAACAGCAGCGCACCGGCCAGCGCCTTCCACGGCGACCAGCGCGCAAAAATCACCAGCGCCACGGCAATCCAACCGCGGCCACCGGTCATGTCGGCAATCCACAACTTGGTGCTGAGCACCGAGATGTAACCGCCGGCCAAGCCGATCAGCGCGGACCCGGCAAGAATCGCCGCCAGCCGATAACCGAGCACGGAAATACCTGCTGCATCCGCAGCCTGCGGGTTCTCCCCGACCGCGCGCATCCGCAGGCCGGTGGTGGTGCGGGTGAGAAACCAGACCACGGCAAGAAAGATCAACGGCGTCATGAACACCAGTGGGTTCTGCACGAAGACTTTTCCCAGCAAAGGCAGCTCCGACAGCGGCCACAGCTCGACCGCGCCCAGCCCCTTGACCGGCTTGTTGGTCCAGTCCAACAGCGTGCCGAGTAGCCCGGTCAGCCCCTGACAGAAGAACACCAGCGCCAACCCTGCGATCACCTGATTGATCCGCAGCACCAGCACCATCAGCGCGAACAGCAGCGACACCACGGCCGCCGCGCCCATCGCCAGCAGCAGCGACATGCCTTGATTGCCGTAAGCGAGCTGCGCACCGATGCCAGCCAGCGCGCCGACCAGCATCAGACCCTCGGCACCGAGGGCCAGCACACCAGCGCGCTCGGTAAGGATCAGCCCCAGCGCCGCGAGGGCGAAAGGCACGGCAAAGTCCGGCGTGTTCCCAAGCCAGTTGGCGATCATGTCCATCAGCTTTCGCCTCCCTGAACGCGGCGGATACGGTGGCGGATGAAGAAATCCGAGGAGGCAACGCAGATCACCAGGATCGCCTGGATCAGCTGCACCATGGAAAATGGGATTTGGTAGAACACCTGCAGGCTGCGCCCGGCGACGAACAGCATCGCCATCAACAGCGCCACGACCAACGCCGCGACCGGGTTGTTACGTGCGAGGAAGGCAATGAGGATGCCGGAGAAGCCATAGCCCTGATAGAACGACTGGGTCAGCCGCCCTTCCTGCCCTGCCGTGACCAGAAACCCGGCGATGCCCGCCATGGCGCCGGAGATCAGCACCGTGCCGATGATCATCTTTTTCACCGGTACGCCAACCGCGCCCGCCACACGCGGGTTGGCATCGACGAAGCGCAGATAGAGCCCGGCGCGGGAAATGCCGAGAAACCACAGCGCCAGCAGCGCAACGACTACCGCCAGCGGCACTGCCGCGCTGACGCCATCGAATAGCTCGGGCAGGCGCTCGAACGGCTGGAATTGTGGCGAATAAGGGAACGAGCTTTTCGGGTCCTTCCAGCTTCCGTACAAAAGGTGCAGCAGGAAATTGATCGCCAGGTAGTTGAGCATCAGCGTCGAGATGATCTCGTTGACCTTCAGCCGCAGCTTGAGCAACACCGGCGCCAGCGCCCAGAGCAGCCCGCAAAAGATCGCCGCTGCGAGCATCAGCGGCAGGCGCAGCGTTTGCGGGCCGACCTCGAACAGGGAGATCGCCGTGGCACCGATGGCGCCCCAGATCATCTGGCCCTCAAGGCCGAGGTTCCAGAATTTCGCGCGGAACGCCATGCAGCCGGCCAGGCCGACAAGGATCATCGGCGAGGCCTGGAACAAGACGGCGGTCAGGCTCTGCGCATCGAACACCGTCATGATGACGAATTCGTTGAGCAGCTCGCCGGCCGGCACCCCGGCGGCGACCAGAATCGCGGCGGAGATAGCCAGCCCCAGCAACAGGGCGAGCCCGATGATCACAGCCTGCCAGTGCCAAGCCAGTTGCTGGCGAACTTCCAACGCGTAACGCCGCGACAGCAGCGGCTGATGGGAGCGCTTCGCCGTTTGCGCGGCCTGTTCCAGGATCACTGGGCGTACCTGTTCATTCATGGCTTACCCCTTCCAGATTAGGCGTGCCACGACCGGGCGCGGGCTGACCGAGCGCTCCGTGACTCAGCTCTCCATGACTGACCATGGCCTTACCAATGGCCTGGCGGTCAGCGGGCCGGTCGAACTGCTCGACGATTCGCCCGGCGCTCATCACACCGATGCGATCGGCCAGGGCCAGCACTTCGTCGAGGTCTTCACTGATCACCAACACCGCTGCGCCAGCGTCGCGGGCGGCACGCAGCCGGGCATGCACGGCCGCGGTTGCGCGCACGTCCAGCCCGCGGCTTGGGCTGTGCACCAGTACCAGTTGCGGGTCACGGGAGAACTCGCGAGCAATCACCAACTTCTGCGCATTGCCGCCAGACAGCAGCGCGGCCTTCTGCTTGAGCGAACGCACACCCTGCACGTCAAACCCAGCAACAGCTTCGGCGGCGTCGGCCTCCAGACGCTTGCGCCGGAGATTGAAGAACGAGCCATAGCGCCCGCTGTGCATCTGCCCGACACCGAAGTTCTCCGCCACCGACAGCTCGCCCGCCAGCGCCGTGCCGTAGCGGTCGGCCGGAATCGAGGCAATGCGCAACTCCCGGCGCTGTTCGGAGCTGGCCCGGCGCAGATCGCCAAAACCGGTCAATTCCAACGTGCCTTCGCAGAGCTCAGGCAAGCCCATCAACACATTGGCCAACTCGCTCTGGCCGTTGCCGCCGACACCGGCGATCCCGTAAATCTCGCCCGCCCGCAGGCTCAGCGTCACACCATTGAGTGCGCCATGCTCGCCCCCGCCGGTCGATTTGAGATCACGCACCTGCAGCCGCACCTCGCCCGGTGTCGCCGGCTGATACTTGCTGGCCGGTGCGGACTCGCCCACGGTCAGGCGCACCAGCTCCGGCACCGAGACCGTTTGTGGATCGAGGGTTTGAATCGTCCGCCCGCCGCGCATCACGGTGACGCGGTCGGCGAAGCGCTTCACGTCACTCATCTTGTGGGTGACCAGGATCACCGACGCGCCCTGGCGAGCAAAGGCGCGCACGGTTTCCAGCAGGCGCTCGGCTTCCTGATCGGTAAGTACCGCGGTCGGCTCGTCGAGGATCAGGATCCGCGCGCCAGCCAGCAGCACCTTGAGAATTTCCACCCGCTGCTGCTCGGCCACCGACAGCGACTCGGTGGTCTTGCGCGGGTCGATGCTGAAACCCAGCTCTGCCGCCTTGTCGCTGATCCGCTGCTCCAAAGCTGTCAGCCGTTGTCGGTGGCTGCCCGCGAAAGCATGATTGCCGGGCCCCACGGGGAGCCCCAGCTGGATGTTCTCGGCCACGGTAAAAGGCTTCACCAGCTTGAAATGCTGGTGAACCATGCCGATGTGGTAGCGACCAGCATCCCGCGGGCCGCTCAAGCGCACCGGGTTGTCGTCGATCAGCAGCGATCCGCTTTCCGGTGCGTAGAGGCCGGCGGCGATGTTCATCAGCGAGGATTTGCCCGCGCCGTTCTCGCCGAGCAGCGCGTGCACTTCGCCCCACTTGGCGGTGAAATCCGCCTGGGACAGGGCCATGAAGCCGTCGAACGACTTGCTCACCCCGCAAAGCTGGAGCGCGTTGAAATTGCTCATTGCTGGGTGATCACTCCGTCGACGAACCAATCCATCTGCCACAGCTGATCGTCTGGCATGACCTCACCGGCAGCGATGCGCTCGGTGCCGTCACGATCAACCATCGGGCCGGCGTAGATCTTCTTCTCGCCTTTGAGCAGCTCTTCGCGAGCCGCCATGATCTTGGCCTTGTCCGCATCCGAGACCGCCGGGCCGCAGCAGGCAGCATCGGTGCCGCCTTCAGCCATGGACAGCAGCGCGCCGTTCTCAGGTGGCGTCCAGTTGCCCGCGCTGATCTTTTTCAGCTCCGGTGCGAGGAACTTGTCCCACACCCAAACCGAAGAGCAGACGGTGGCATCCGGCGCAAACTCGCTCATGTCGCGATGGTGGCCGGTGCCATACACACCGCGTTCCTGGGCGACGATCTGCGGCGTTGGGCTGTCGACGTGTTGGCCGAGCACATCGGCGCCGGCATCGATCAGTGCCATGGCGGCGGCGCGTTCCTTGACCGGGTCGTTCCACGCGCCGGTGTACACGACGGTCACGGTGGCGTCCGGGTTGATCTGCTGGGCACCGAGGGCAAAGGCATTGACCGTCCAGTTCACCTGACCGAAGGGATTGGCCGCGACGAAGCCGAGCTTGCCGGTCTTCGACGCCGCGCCCGCTGCCATGCCGCACAGGTATTGGCTTTCGTAGGTGCGCCCATAGAAGGATTCGAGGTTGTCGCTGTTGGTGGTGCCCGAGCCGTTGAGGAAGGCCACGTTCGGGTACTTCTCGGCCAGTTCCTTGAAAGTGTCCGAGTAGCCGAAGGCGGTGCCGATGATGACGTTGGCGCCGCGCTGGACCAGCCTGTCAACCGCCGGACGAATGGATGAGGCGTTCTCCGGCACGCTTTCGACGTACTGGATCTTGGTGTCCAGCTCGGCTTCGAGCTTTTGCCTTGCCTCGTCGAAGGCCTGGGTCCAGCCCCCGTCGTTGCGCGGGCTGATGTAGAGCATCGCGATCTTTGCTGGTTTGTCGAGGGTCAGCCCCTCCCCTTCCTGCGCCGAGGCGACGCCCGCCGTGGCCGTCAGGCCGAGAGCCACCGCCGCACACAAGGTCCGTTTCATGAACTTATTCAGCATTTTTGATTTCCTGATGGTGGGATCGTCAAAGCATGTAGTTGATGCGGAACACGTTTTTCTCGGGGTCCAGCAGCACGGCCTGGTACCAGTGGTAGTAGGTTTCGTAGGGCGCCTTGATCAGCGTCGCGCCCATGTCGCGGGCGATGGGCACCAAGCGGTCAACGTCGGCCTTTGAATCGACGTCGATGTTGAGCAGGAACTTGCAGCCGCGGGTGTCGGCGAATTCGTCCAGATGCAGCAGTTGATAGGCTTCGGGCGCGTTGAAGCCGATGCAGCTCTTGCCGGTATCCAGCCCGCGAAAGATCGGCGAGGCGATTTCGGGAATGTTCCGGAAGCCGAACAGCTCGCGGTAGAAGCCGCTCAGGGCTTCGATGTCGCGGGCGAAGACGTTGACGTAGGAAAGCGTAGTCATGCGACCTCCAGGCCTTTGCCGAAGGTGGTCTGCTTGACGAACTTGGAGAGCAGGTTGTCGCCGGAGGTGACCGGCGCGTGACGCGGCGCTTCGCCCTCGGCCAGGCATCCCGGCAGGCACTCGATCAGCGCGTCGTAGTTGGGCTGGTGGAAGAACACCAGTGACTGTCGCCCGTTGTCGGCCGGGCTGTCCTCAGGCGGGTTGACCACCCGATGCAGCGTGGAAATCCACTGATCGTTGGTCCACTGCATCATCAGGTCGCCGATGTTCACGGCGAAGCCGTTCTCCACGTAGGGCACGTCCACCCATTCGCCCTGGCGGTTGCGAGCCTGCAGGCCGCCCAGCGCGTTGTCCGGCTTGACGATGGTCAGGCTGCCGTAATCGGTGTGGGCACTGGCGCGCAACTGTCCGGGTTCGACCGCGCCCTTCACGTCCGGATAGCTGAGGCTGCGGAACATGCTGATGTGCTTGTCGATCTTGTCGTCGAAGAAGATTTCCGGCAGCTCCAGTGCCAGGGCGAAGATGCGCATCAGCGACTGCGACAGCTCGCTCATGGCAGCGAAGTATTCGCGATAGGTCTGCTCGAAGCCTTCGATGCCGGTGGGCCAGACGTTCGGCGCGAAATGCGGGCCGGCTGCGGCGCAACGGTAGTAGTCCTCATCCGGCACATCGCTGGGCCCGATGGAGAAGGACTCCTTCAGGTCGCCCGGCGCCGCCTCTTCCAAAGAGTACGACAGGCTCTCTTCGGCCACGGCGCTGTAGCCGCGCACCATGTCGGGGCTGGGCCGGTCGACTTTGCGCTTTTCCGGCAGCGGCAAAGCAAAGAACTGCCGCGTCACCTGCGACACGCGCTGGATCAGTTCAGTAGGGATCTGATGGTTGGTGATAACCAGAAAACCGATATCGCGACAGGCCTGGTCGACAGCCTTGGCAACCTGAGCCTTGCCCTCCGGCGCGCCGGAGAAGTATGGCGCCAGGTCGATGATGGGAACGTATTGCAGAGTCATGGATGACGCACTCCTCTGACGCAAGGCTGAAACCTGAGCGCGTCGCCGATGGCTCAGCGCTTTTCTGAATGATGGCCGCAGCGGGCCTGTCGTCCCGGTTGCACGCATGCGGGACCGACAGCGAGGAGAAGGCAGAAAGTGTGCCACTAAACACATTCGCTTATGAATCAGTTGTTTAGCTTTTTTAAACGACAGAAGCAGATCGGTTGGTCTACTTCGGAGCACTTGGTTTGTGCGCCAGGCACGAAGAGCGGCACAGTTGAGGGCATGCCATCAATGCTTCCCCACACCAGTGACCTGAGTGCTATCGACCGCAATTACCAGCCGTGCTGTTTCGGTCATTACTTTTCTCCAGGCATAAAAAAACCGCCCGGAGGCGGTTCATTTATTCTTTGGCGGGTTAGTGAAGTAGCAGGCCTTCAGCCTTCAGCCTTCCACCTGTCTTCGTTTCGGAGGTAAATCATGGTCAAGCTAAACTGCGACCGGACCATCGCCCCTAGGGAATTCTGAGAATCCACTGAGCCGACTATTGAGTGCCTGCAGTCTCCCATGTAGCTGTAACCGTCTGGCTTGTGGCCGAACTTTGCTGTCGCAGGACTCTTCAATCGCGCTCAACGAAGTTGCCAGCCATGACCCATGCGTAACTTTCGTCAGCAAACATCTTCTCGCTGCTGCCAGAGTCATCGCTAAGCCAAATACCCAACGCAGCTATTGTTAGACCGAGAAATGCAGCCGCCGACTAATCCTTAGCTCCGTAGTGTTTAGCCATACAAGCCCCCTAGTTCGCGCCATCGCAAGCAGTCGAGGCCTGAAGGCGTAGCTTGGGGTCGGAGATTCGAAGCACTCTGGCCATGCACTGGTCATAGCTTGAGCCAGGCTGACCCAGTGGCTGCGCGAGCGCCTGCGTCCTTGTGACTCGGCTAGATAGAGCCGCCTTGATCTCTCCATCGGCCAGAACGGCGCGCAGTGCATCGCCCCCGGCAATGAAGAAATTGTTTATCGGCCCGCTCCATTTGGCCTGGCTTTCACCCAGGAGAGCGCCTTGATCATCGTAGACGGATGCAGCTAGGTCGTAGTCGAATCGATTGCGCATGTAACCGTCGCTCTTCCACTCAACAAGCCTAACAACGAGCAACCTTTCTCCGCGCTTCTCAGCTCTTTGGGAGCCGGAAGGATGGCGTGTGGCAGTTACACCACTGCGCTCCAGCCCAGTGACGATCGCGGTCTGTATATCCATCGCGAGCGGACTGCCGCTCAGCGTAGTCACGTTCCAAGGATTGTAATAGAGCCCTCTCAGCGTCCCGACATAGTTCGGGTTTTTGCGTTGGGCCGTCACGTAGGGCCTCTGGTCCACAACGGAGACCGCAACCTCAGCATCTGTAGATAGGTTTAGCGCCGGTACGGCTTGGCGATAATCTATCCGCTGGCCGATTGCGCATCCGGTCAACTGGAGCAGGACCGCGGCGACAAAAACAGCTTGAATCAGCTTCATTAGTTCAGCTCCCGGGCAGCGCCATCACAGATCGCCATCGACTCGACTCGAAGCGCGGCGTCCGATATCCGCATGACTCGAGCCATGCATTCGTCGTACTCGCTTCCGGTTGGAACTCGCTGTTCCAGCGCATCGATTTGCGTCAATTCTGGCTCAGGCTCTGCCCTCTCAATCTTCCGCGCTGTCAGCGGCACGCCATTGCCAGGGTCAATCCCGCCGCCAAGCGCCACGCAGTCGATCGCGGCGGGGTCATCTAGGCGGCGCGCAAAGCCCCAAACCTGCGGACGCGCCCAGGCGAAGAACCCAAATTTCTTTTTTTGCCGCTTCTCGGTGATTACGTCTGCGCCAACACTTCGAGCCACATCGGCCAAGGCGGCGTTAACTGCCGTGTAGTCGCCATACCACTGCTGGTTGGCAACGGCCCTACCGAGGAACGTTGATTCAACGCCGTCTGGCAGCTCGGCAGGCAGAAAGCATACGGGGCCAGAATGCGAAGCCATCGCGGGCTCTGAGTTGGCCCACTTTTGGACCACTGATTTATTACTGCACCCCACCATCAACAGTGCCAACGCAACTACTGCAATTGCTCGCATCCCTGCCCCTCCCCTGAGAAAGGGCCAATGTATCAGATGGCCATCAAAGAAACTCAGCGCTAGGCTGGGTTCTGATGGGTGCTACGTGCTATGCGGCTTTTTTGTCTGCTAACAGCTCGCGCAGTCGCGCGACTCCGGAAGCGTTGTAAACGAAGCTCTCAACTTGCTTGCTGCTGTGCTTCGCCTTGTCCAGCCTGGTATTCAACCACCTTGTCTCGAACTCGCTCGCTTTTGATCCGGCCTGCCTGAACTGTAGCCATCCACCCGGCAAGCTTTCGAAGCGGAAGGCAAGTGGTCATCTGAGGCCCGCCTTCGGAGGGTATCTCCATAAGCACCACACCCCAGCGGTCAGCATTGTTGCTCATCCGCTTAAACTGCCCACCCCAATCAAGGCCGATCCCCTCCACTACTGGCTTCATTGGCACGAATGGCTGCCCCTGATGCTCAACCAGGTAGAGATTGGCGCCATGGAACGGAACGTTGATTAGGCCGCTCATGCTGCCACCGCCTTAACGCCGATATATTCTTGTGGCTGCATCCGGCCGCGCTCAAGACTGCTAAGCGCCGCGCCGATGCTCCCCGCCATACCTCGCACACAATTTCGCCTAACGCCGACCAATACTGTGCCACGGTGCCCTGTACGCATTCCAGTTCCGGCAATAGTGGCGCGGTGATAGCGTGTAGGCTTTTGCTAGGGAGCGGCCCATGTCATCGATAATCATCTTACTCAGCCCAGAGCAGGCCATCGTAGCCACGGACACCTTGGCCGTAAATCTAGATGGCTCGCCTCGCCAGTTCACGACCAAGGCATTCTTGCTTCCACACCTAAAGACAATTGTCGCGGGAACGGGACTTGCCGGGCTCGCGAGCGCCTGGTTCCGGCGCGTCAACGAGATGATGCTGGTTCGGAGTCTTGACCACCTGAATTTCCATACCCAGCAGGGTCTTTGCGAGCTCTACGGCAGAGACTTTGGAGAAATCGATGGGCACGAAGTGTCCAGCAGCATCTACCAGATCGGAGTGGGTGACGACGGGAGAATGCATGGTTACTCCTACAGCTCGTTCTATGATTTTGAGCCGCGCCGAATGGAATACGGCCTTCAAATGAAGCCAACAGCCGGGCCCGAAACCGAAGACAGCCAGCGAACTATCGCTCAGTTGATGCTGGCCCAGAGAAACCTTCAGGACAAAGAACCGGCGAGCGCTCGCGTTTACATTGGCGGCGACATCAACTTAATCAAGCTGGAGCTGGACGGCACGGCCATCCACACGAGCCTAGATCGCTTTCCAGACTACCAAGAGGCTGAGGCCGCCATGTACAAAGGGTTTGGTGCCGCATAGGTTCACGCTAATAGCGCCTCACTTCGACCGCATCACCTCAAGCGCTGCGGTTAGCCCCGAGTCACCCGGCCATGCGCATCATCAAGCCGCATCAGGCACCACACCTCGCCCGGCTCTAGCGTTTGCCAGGTGAGCCTCGACCATGCCTCCATCTCGCATTAGCTAAGCGGGTCTGAAGTGCGCTTGCAGTCCCGTAAAGCCCCACCAGATAGTCCATCCCGTCTGGAGCCGGAGGCATCTCCAGCTCCTTTGGCTTGTGGCCTGTCTGCTCCCAGACTTTCGTCAAGTGCTCCTTGATCGAAGCCTGAGATCCTGGCGCTACCACGCGAAGCTTTAGATCAGCCTCGAAGTGCTCTGTTAAGCGGCCAACGTGCTCGCGAAAAAAAACGCGTGCGATCCCCGCTGAACTGTTCAATCTCCAGAGACAGGCCTGGGTTGTTGGTCAGCAGGTCGCAATAGCCTCCTTGTTAAACTCGATCGGAAGGTTCCAGCCGTCAGCGCGGTCGAACCCCGTCGAGTATCAGGGACTGCAGGCTCTGCAGCGCTTCTTCGAAGAATGCCGGGTCATCCAGCGTGCGCCCGGCGACGGCTTCGACTTGCACGCGGAAGTCGGCGTAGTGCTGGGTGGTGGCCCAGAGCGAGAAGATCAAGTGGTGCGGCTCGACCGGCGCTAGCTTGCCGGCATCGATCCAGGCCTGGATCACCGCGACCTTGTTCTCCACCAGCTCTCGCAAAGGCTGTTCCAACTCGCTCAGCATCAGCGGCGCGCCCTGCATGATCTCCATGCAGAACAGCCGCGACTCGGCGGGATGGTCCCGCGAGAGTTCAAGCTTGGCGCGCAGGTAGTCCTTGATCGCCTCGACCGGGTCCTGTTCGGCGGAGAACGCCTGCAACGGCCGTAGCCAGACCTCGAGCAACTGACGCAGCACGCTGACGTACAACTCTTCCTTGCTGCCGAAGTAGTACAGCAGGTTGGTTTTGGAGACGTCTGCTTGGGTGGCAATCTGATCAAGGCTGGTGCCGTACAAGCCGAAGCGGGAAAAGAGGCCAAGGGCTGCATCGATGATGCTGGTCCGCTTGCTTTCGATCATGCGCGTGCGGCGGTCGACTGCGCTGGCGCTGGGTTCGCGCGCGGCGGTGGTTTTGACTTTGGCAGTCTTGCTGGCGGTTAGGCGTCGGCGGGGTGGAACGGGGGTCTGGTCTATCACAGCGCTACCGGTCGGGCTCAAACGGGCCGCTACTGTAGCGCGCGTCGCTGCATGCGCGCACGAATGGCGACGGTCGACCGCATCGTTGCTCAGTTTTTGAGCGTCGGACCAGTGCCACGCACAAACCAAGTGCTCCGATTCGGACCATTTGGTCCACCGTTTTCAGTGGTTTATCTGCAAACGCTTGATAGCAAACGTAAATCCGAATCTGGCCTGCATCATGCAATTGCACCCCTGTCCCTGCCCGACACGCTCGAGCAGCGCTTTCTAGCCATTGCGTACAGAGGTGCTTCCTATGGATGTTGGTGTTTTCATTCCGATCGGCAACAACGGCTGGCTCATTTCCGAAAACGCGCCGCAGTACATGCCGACCTTCGAACTCAACAAGGCCATCGTGCAAAAGGCGGAGGGCTACGGTTTCGATTTCGCGTTGTCGATGATCAAGCTGCGCGGCTTTGGAGGTAAGACGGAGTTCTGGGAGCACAACCTGGAGTCCTTCACGCTGATGGCAGGGCTGGCGGCTGTCACCAGCAAGATCCAGCTGTTCGCCACCGCCGCCACCCTTACCCTGCCGCCGGCCATCGTTGCCCGCATGGCCTCGACCATCGACTCGATTTCCAATGGCCGCTTCGGTGTGAATCTGGTGACCGGCTGGCAGAAACCCGAGTACAGCCAGATGGGCATGTGGCCGGGCGATGAGTTCTTCGGTACGCGTTACCAGTACCTCGGTGAATATGCGCAGGTGTTGCGCGACCTCTGGGAAACCGGACGCAGCGATTTCAAGGGCGAGCACTTCCAGATGGAAGACTGCCGCGTCAGTCCCAAACCCCAGGCGGACATGAAGATCATCTGCGCCGGATCTTCGGATGCCGGCATGGCGTTCTCGGCGCAATACGCCGATTACAACTTCTGCTTCGGCAAGGGCGTGAACACGCCGACCGCCTTCGCGCCTGCCACGGAGCGGTTGCTCAAGGCCACCGAGAAGACGGGCCGCAGCGTCACATCCTGTGTGCTGTTCATGGTTATCGCCGATGAGACCGACGAAGCCGCCCGCGCCAAGTGGGAGCACTACAAGGCCGGCGTCGATCAGGAAGCCATCGCCTGGCTGGGCGAACAGGGCGCGGCGGACAAAACCTCCGGCAGCGACACCAACATCCGGCAGATGGCGGACCCGACCTCAGCCGTGAACATCAACATGGGCACGCTGGTCGGCTCCTACGCCAACGTCGCCAGGATGCTCGACGAAATCGCCACGGTGCCAGGCATGCAGGGCGTGATGCTGACCTTCGATGATTTCTTAGAGGGTATCGAGGCATTCGGTCAGAAGATCCAGCCGTTGATGCTGAGCCGTCGTCACATCGAGCCGCTGAAGGAGTCCGCCTGATGAACGCCGCGGAGCACTTTTCAGGCTACGGACTGAAGCCCGCCGGCGACATCGTGAAACTGCCGGCGCGTCCGGAGCCGCTGGCAATGAGGGCCAGCGAGACGGCGCTGATCGTGGTGGATATGCAGAACGCCTACTCCACAAAGGGCGGGTATCTGGACCTGGCCGGCTTCGATGTGTCGAGCACCGGGCCGGTGATCGAGAAGATCCTGCAGGCGTTGGCCGCGGCACGTGCAGCGGGTATTCAGGTGGTCTTCCTGCAGAACGGCTGGGACGCTCAGTACGTTGAGGCCGGCGGTCCGGGTTCGCCCAATTGGCACAAGTCCAATGCCCTGAAGACCATGCGAAAGCGACCCGAGCTGGGCGGCACTCTGCTGGCGAAGGGCGGCTGGGACTATCAGTTGGTGGATGAACTCACGCCGCAGCCCGGCGACATCGTGGTGCCCAAGCCCCGTTACAGCGGCTTTTTCAATTCGCACCTCGATAGCACCCTGCGCGCCCGCGGGATTCGCAATCTGGTGTTCACCGGCATCGCTACCAACGTGTGCGTGGAATCGACCCTGCGCGACGGCTTTCACCTGGAGTATTTCGGTGTGGTACTGGCCGACGCTACCCACCAGGCCGGGCCGGAGTTCGCCCAGCAGGCAGCGCTGTACAACATCGAGACGTTCTTTGGCTGGGTCTCCGGCGTGGACGATTTCTGCAGCACCTTCGCCCAGGTCGAAGCTACCGCCACTGCTTCTTGATTCATAACGACAGTGCCGCATCGCTGCGGCCCCAGACATCGCCTTGCAAGGAATCAACGACATGCCCAAGCAATCCATCATCCCCGCCGGCTCCGGCAAACCGCTCGCGCCCTACGTCCCCGGCTCTATGGCCGATGGCGTGGTCTACGTTTCCGGTACCCTGCCCTTCGACAAGGACAACAACGTGGTCCACGTCGGCGACGCCGCTGCGCAGACCCGCCACGTGCTGGAAACCATCAAGGGTGTGGTCGAGGCCGCTGGCGGCAGCATGGACGACGTCACCTTCAACATGATCATGCTCACCGACTGGGCCAACTACGCGAAGGTCAATGAGGTGTATGCCGAGTACTTCCCCGGCGAGAAGCCCGCGCGTTACTGCATCCAGTGCGGTCTGGTGAAGCCTGACGCGCTGATCGAGATCGCCAGCATCGCGCACGTCGGGAAATAGCGGCGTCACCTGATCCTCGCGGAGGGATGCACATGCATTACGAAATCCACGGTCGCCTCGAAGCCGACGCCCCGACACTGGTGATGAGTTCTGGCCTCGGCGGCGCCGGGGCGTTCTGGTCGCCGCAGCTGCCGGTCCTCACGCAACAGTACCGTGTGCTGATCTACGACCAGTTGGGCACCAGCAAGAGCCCGGCACATCTGCCGGATGGCTATTCCATAGAGTCCATGGCGGTCGAACTGCTGGAACTGCTCGACAGCCTGCGGATTCGCCAGTGTCATTTCGTCGGCCATGCGCTGGGCGGATTGGTAGGCCTGCAGCTGGCGCTCTTGCGCCCGCAAATGCTGCAGAGCCAGGTGCTGGTTAACGCCTGGAGTAGCCCGAACCCGCACAGCGCGCGCTGTTTCGCGGTGCGGCAGAACTTGCTGCGTGATAGCGGCCCGGCCGCCTATGTGCAGGCGCAATCGCTTTTCCTCTACCCGCCGGACTGGATCGCCGCCAACAGCGAAAAGCTCGCCCGCGACGATGCCCATGCCCTAGCGCACTTCCCGCCAACCGCAAATTTGCTGCGACGGATCGGTGCACTGCTGGCCTTCGATATCGAAGCCGAGCTTGCCTCCATCAGGACGCCAACCCTGCTGATCGCCAACCGCGACGACATGCTGGTGCCCTGGAATCGCTCGCAGCACATGGCAGACGTTATGCCCAATGCGCGGCTGCAACTGCTGGAATACGGCGGCCATGCGTCAAGCGTCAGCGATAGCGAACCCTTCAATCAAATCCTGCTGGGCTACCTGGCCGAGCGATGCCGGGCCGCGGCAGCCTGAGGAAACGAACCTATGTCCACACCCATCGATTCGCAGGCCCTCGCCGCGCTGTTCAGCGAGGGGCGCACCCACAGCACCTGGCTGGACCGGCCAGTGCCGGATGCGCTGTTGGAGAAACTCTACGCGCAGGTCAGCCTTGGCCCGACCGCAGTCAACAGCTGCCCGGGACGCTTCGTCTTCGTACGCACGCCAGAGGGCAAGCAAAAGCTTGCGCCCTGTTTGTCCAAAGGCAATCTGGAAAAGACCATGAGCGCACCGGTCACGGTCATCGTCGCTTATGACGAGGACTTCCCGGACACCCTGCCCGAGCTCTTCCCCTTCGCCGACGCGCGCAGCTGGTATGCCGGCCAGCCGGCGCTGATTACCGAAAACGCCCTTCGCAACAGCTCCATGCAGGCCGGCTATCTGATCCTCGCCGCACGCGCCCTAGGCCTCGACTGCGGTCCGATGTCCGGCTTCGATGCGAAGATGCTGGACGAAGCCTTTTTCAGCGGGACGAGCTGGAAATCCAATCTCTTGATCAACCTTGGCCATGGCGACACGAGCGCGTTGCGCGACCGCCTGCCGCGTCTTCCCTTTGAACGGGCTTGCGTCCTTGCCTGATGGAGAACCGACCATGCAACTGGCTCAACTCGAATGCGCAACCAACCTCACCCCACCGGTATTGAAGCAGGACTACCGCGACGCCATGGCACGTCTGGCCGCCGCGGTTAACGTGGTCACCACTGATGGCCCCTGTGGCCGCGCAGGCTTTACCGCTACTGCGGTGTGCAGCGTCACCGACGAACCGCCTACCTTGCTGGTGTGCCTGAATCGCAGCGCTTCAGCCCACCCAGCCGTGATCGGCAACGGTATTCTTTGCATCAATACGCTCAGTTGCGATCAGCAGGCACTGTCGAACCTGTTTGGCGGGAAGACACCCATGGCCGAACGCTTCGCGGCAGCCGGTTGGTCGACCTGGGCCACTGGCGCGCCCGTACTCGATGATGCCGCTGCGTCCTTCGACTGTCGTATCAGCCAGATCAACAGCGTTGGTACCCACGACATCCTCTGCTGCGAGGTGCTAGCTCTTCGACGCCGCGACAGGGCGGACGGACTGGTTTACTTCGATCGTGATTACCACGGGGTGTGCGCCGCGATTTGAGTTTCAGCATTCGTTAAGACGCGTGAACTCAGGCGGGCGTGTGCGGAATGACGTTTTTGGATGCGCCAGCCACGCCGTAAACCAACGCACCTTAGTCCTTAACCTCTCAGATGGCTTCCCCAAGCGCCTCGAGCAGCATGGCGATCTTCTGCTCGTTTCGCTTGTAGTAGGTCCAGGGGCCGATGCGTTGCGAGGTCACCAGCTGTGCGCGTTGGAGCGCGGCGAGGTAGTTTGAGACGGTCGATTGGGACAGCCCGACGCGCTCCTGGATGATGCTGACGCAGACGCCCAGCTGCTCGGGATCGGCTTCCTGCTCCGGGAAGTTGGTCTTCGGGTCCTTCAGCAGGGTAAGGATGGCCAGGCGGGTGGGGTTGTCCAACGCCTTCAGCGCTTCACTGACGTCTATGTTCATATTCGCCGCGGGTAGTGGGTTTTCGCGATCTTACGATACTTCGGTCCGAATGGCTGCGTGCCCGGTGATGGCGGACACGCAGCAGTCGCTCAGGCCGGGTGCGCCGGGTAGTCGGTGTAACCCTTGTCAGTGCCGCCGTACATGCTATTCGGGTCCAGCGTGTTCATCGGCCAGCCATTGGCGATGCGCGCGGGCAGGTCGGGGTTGGCGATGAACGGACGGCCGAACGCAATGAGGTCCGCCCAGCCGGCTTCGATTGCCGCCGCGGCGCGCTCGGGGGTGTACCTGCCGGCGTAGATGATCTTTCCGCTGAATGCTGCACGGACCGCCTTGCGGAAGCTGTCAGGCAGCTCAGGCGCGCTGTCCCAGTCGGCTTCTGCCAGGGACAGGTAGGCCACGCCGGCTTCCTCCAAACACTTGACCGCCTCGACGTAGGTTTCCTGCGGATCATCTTCGACAAGGCCGAGATAAACGCGCTCCTCGTCCGTGCTAGCAAACAACGGCGCAAAGCGAACGCCCATCCGATCGGCGCCGATGGCATCGGCGATAGCCTGAACAATTTCGCGTAGAAAGCGCAGGCGGTTGTGCAGGGAACCACCGTATTCGTCAGTTCGGGTATTGGTGTGAGCCGAGATGAACTGATTGACCAGATAGCCGTTGGCGCAGTGAATCTCGATGCCGTCAAAGCCCGCTTCCATCGCGTTGCGCGCAGCCTGGGCATAGAGCTGAACCAGTTCTTTGACCTCGGCATTGGTTAGTTCCCTCGGAGTCGATGGGTCCGCCAGCATGCCCTCTCCCGGCCCGGTCTCGATGAAGACTTTGACGTTGCGCGCAGGGATTGCAGACGGCGCGACCGGGTCGGCTCCACCCGGCTGCAGCGAGGTGTGGGACACGCGACCGACGTGCCAAAGCTGCGCAAAGATCACGCCGCCTTGAGCATGAACTGCCTGGCTGATCGCCTTCCAACCTTCGATCTGCTCCGGGCTATAGATGCCGGGCGTCCATGCGTAGCCCTGGCCACGGGGTTCGATCTGGGTGCCTTCGGTCACCATGAAACCGGCTCCGGCTCGTTGCCGATAATAAGCGGCCATCAATTCGTTGGGGATATTGCCCGGCTGCGAGCTGCGCGAGCGCGTCAGCGGCGGTAATACGATGCGATTGCGCAGGGGAAAGGGGCCAAGGGTCGTCGGTGTGAAGAGTGCTTGATGATTCATAATGTTAGATTTAGATATCGTAATTTATAGATATAAGATGGCGAGGCTTGCCCCGCTTTATAGGTGAACCGTACCGCCCCGCTCGGTTGAGTCTGAAGTCGGTAGCTGCACCAGGTCGGCGATATTGGTGGTCATATCGATAAATGTCAATATCTAGATTATCCGCTGCGGATTATGCCATCGTGTGCCGATGATTGATGGAGCACAGGATTGCAGGACTGGTGCGGCATACCGGTACAAACCGTCCACCGTTCACAAGCTCAGCGGCCCCGGTATGGTGCCCCTGATATAAGCCTGTCTCGTAGCGCTTTTACCGGACCCATGGGCGGTCAGACCTGGTCGATGCCAAACACAGCTGTCCATAACCTTTTCTGCAAGCAGGCTAGCTAGCCTGTCCTGCTCTTCCCTCGCGTAACGGCTCGGTTGGTCCGTAGACAGCAACCGAGCCGCGTGGCCAAACAGTCGCGATCAGTGCTCGTGCTTTTCGCCGACGAAACTCAGCGAGGAGAACATGCCACGCACCCGCGCATCCGGATCATCGCTCGGGACGGTGGCGGTGGCTGCGATGACGTTGAGGCCGTGGTTGCGTACGGTGATCTTCGCCTTACCCTCGGCGTCGGTTTTCGTGGCGACTTCGTCGGGTGCGTTCACGAAGTCGGCAACGAGCTCGACGTTGGCCGCCGGTTTGCCATCAACCAATACCTGGACTTCCAATTCCTCGCCAGCTTCAACCGACATAGGGTCCTGTTGGGGCACGATAACCAACTTCAGCTCGTCCAGCGGAGGCAGCTTTGCACCCTCTTCCAGCACTGCCAGGGTGTACTTGTAGTAGCGCCCGGAATCCTGCGCGTCGGGCACCTGGGTTTCACCGACATTGAGCCATTTCTTGTCCGGGGCCTGGGTCCAGTAGCCATTGTCCAAGGCGACACTGAGCACGGCGGGCGACTTCTGCGGTTTGAGCCGCGCATGGTCCTCGAGCTTTTCGATAGTGACCGGAACATTTTTACCCTGCTGGTCGCTTGCCCAGCCACCAGAGATTTTCTTGGGGTCATAGGCGTTGTCTTCAGCACCGTCACCGTAGATCACTTCGATGTTCCCGCGCCGCTCCGCGGTCCAGATGCCGTGGGCTGATACTTGTCCGGCCAGCATAGCGGCCAATAGTGCGCCGGCGATTTTCGCGTGTTGCCTGTTCATTGTTTTTCCTTACGGATGGGCCTTGTGACGCCGACTCGGGGAAGCGAGCCGGGTCGGGGTTATAGATTCAGCGACAGGCTCAGACTGAGATTGCGCGGTTCGCCCGGCATCACCCAGACATTACTGTAGGAGCGCTCGTAGTAAGTGCGGTCGAACGCATTATTCAGGTTCACGCCAAGGGTCAGGTGTTGCGTGGCCTTGTAGCGCGCCAGCAGGTCAACTGTAGTGTAACCCGGCAGTTCGAAGCCGCTGTCCGCGACATTGCCGGAACGATCACCGACGTAGTTGACGCCACCGCCGAGTTCGAGGCCTCGCAAGCCTCCGTCGAGGAACTCGTAGACGCCCAGCAGGCTGCCGCTGTGTTCGGGCACGTTGGGCAGATGGCTGCCGCGCGCCAGGGTGTTGTCCTCGATGACTTCGGCATCGACATAGGCGTAGGCGCCGATCAGCCGAACCTCGTCGGTCAGTTGCCCGGTCAGCTGCAAATCGATACCGCGGCTGCGCACTTCGCCCGCTGCGATCTGATAGGTCGAGTCGACCGGATCGGCGGTGAGCACGTTTTCTTTGGTCAGGTGAAACGCAGCGATGGTCATGCCCAGACGGCTGTCGAGCAGGTCGAACTTGAAGCCGGCTTCGTAACCGACGCCTTCCTCCGGATCGAATGAGGTGCCAGTACCTGGCCGTGGCGCGCCCGTGTTGGGCTTGAAAGACTGCGAGGCGTTGGCGAACACGGCGACCTCAGGCGTGAACTGGTAGAGCGCGCCGATGCGCGGCGTGATCTTTTCGTGGGTCTGTTCGGTGCGCTTGTCGGTTACCTTAACTTCGTTGTCCAGGCGATGCTCGTAATGGTCGTAGCGCGCACCGATAACGCCGAACAGCTTTTCGCTGAAGCGCATCTGGTCCTGCAGGTTCAGCGAGCGGGAATGGACCAACTCGTGACGATCGGTGCTGCGCCCGTCCGGACCTACGCTGAACGGTAGCCGTGGTTGCCCATAGACCGGCTCGTAGATGTCTATCTGTGATAACGGAGGGGTGCGCAGCACCGCTTCGGCCTTGGCATACCGCTCGTACTCGGTGCCGATCAGCAGGCTGTGTTCGATGTCGCCGGTATAGACCAGGCCACGCAGCTCCAGCTGGGTGATGCTGTCCTGCCAATCGTAATCGCGGTAGCGGTACTCGCGGTTGAGCGTGCGCCCGTCAGCGAGAAGGCGGCTCGCCTCCGTAGCGCCGCCGCTTAGTCGACCCTGCTTGTAGTGGCTGGCCAATCTGACCGTCCAGCTGGCATTCAGATCATGCTCGATTTCGGCCTGCAGGCTTTCGTTGTTGTTGTCGATTTCGCCGTCACGGGGCTCACCGAAAAAGTCGGAACGCGAGACGCTGCCAAGGTGGTCGTTCGGCGCAACCACACCGCGGTCGAATACCTGGCTGCTGCGGATGACTTCAGCCTGCACCAGCAGGCGCGTCTGCGGCGTCAATTCCCAGCTGAACGCCGGCGCAAAGAACTGCCGTTCACTGGAACGGTAATCACGGAAGCTGTTGTTGTCCTCTACCGCGAGATTCATGCGGTAGAGCATCGTGCCTTCGTCATCCAGGGGCGTGTTGACGTCCAGGCTGCTGCGGTAGCGGTCCCAACGGCCGGCGCTCAGGTCCAGGCGCGCGAACTGATCATTCTGTGGCCGCTTGCTGACGATGTTGATGGTGCCGCCTGGGTCGCCGCGGCCATACAGGCTGGAGGCCGGGCCTTTGAGCACGTCGATGCGCTCGACATTGGATGGGTCCTGCGGGTTCATATAGCCGCGGTTGACGCTGAATCCGTCCTTGTAGAACTCCGAGGTGGTCAGGCCACGGATGCTGTATTCGTACATGGTCAGGCCGCCGAAGTCATTCTGCCGCGCCACGCCACCCGCATAGTCCAAGGCCTTTTCGATACGCGGGCTGTCCAGATCTTCCAGGACCGTAGCAGGGATGACGCTGACCGCTTGGGGAACCTCCTCCAGCGGAGAATCGGTCTTGGTGGCGCTTGCTGAACGCCGAGTCCGGTAGCCCTCTGCTTCGACTTGTTCGCGATCTGCCGTGACGACCACGTCTTCGAGAACAGCGCTGTCTGACTCTTGTGCAAAAGCTGACATGCTGCCCAAACCTGCCGCGGCGGCTATTGCCAAAATTCTTGCTGCAACGCTACTGCTGTTCATGCCCGCTTCCGATCAAATGTTATACCGTAACATTTGAGCGGAAGCTGTCTGTTGCTGTCAAGGCCGCAGGCTAGCTGGCAAGCCGCGTTCGGCTAGGGCAGCATGCGGCGACAACGATCCATAACGAGGAACGCAGCGATGATCGATTTCGACAACAAGGGTTTCTTCAAGCTAAAGCAGAACGATGAGTACGCCGAGCGGGTCCGGTCGTTGCTGTTGGACGACGAGCAGGTAGTCGATTCCTACAAGTCCATGCGTGACGGCGTGGTGTTTACCAACAAGCGGATCATCGCGGTCAACGTGCAGGGCATCACCGGCAGCAAGAAGGATTTCACTTCCCTGCCCTACAACAACATCGTTGCTTATTCGGTGGAGACATCGGGGACTTTCGATCTGGACTCGGAGCTGGAGGTCTATTTCTCGTCGCTTGGGAAGGTGAAGTTCGAGTTCACAGGCAAGACCTCGATCGTCGAGATATCGAAGCACATATCCAAACATCTACTCTGAACTGAGGGGCAGCGGCAGCGAACAGCGCAGTACCTGCAGGGGGCTCAAGTCGTTGCGCGTAGTCCGGCAACGACGCCCACACCAGCCCTGACTCGCTAGCATAGGTAGCGAGCAATTAGGATTGGCTGCCGCAATGAACCGGTGTCGTTACCGGTCGACCTCCACACCAGAGCAGGCTTTTTCAGCCGTCGAAGAGACTGCCTCGACAGGGCGGGAAGATAAATCCGAAGGTTTAGGTTCTTCAGAGCGAATACCTAACGCGACCAGCAATGTCTCGCTCATTTCCATGAATGAATAGCCATCGGCCCATATTTCGGTTTTGCCGTTCAGTCTGTTATCCATGCTTTCCATATCCTAGGCTGCGCGCCCACTCAGCCGTGCGTTCGAATTGTTTTGCTACGCCTGTTGGCGACACGCAACTGCAGCATCCTGCGTGCCAACATTGAAAAGCAATCTTTCGTTTACATATCAAATACTTACGGAACCAACAGGCTCCAGTAACTGTTGCAAGATGCACGATTCGCAATCTGTACCCTTGCGATGTGCAAGTCTGCCCGTCTGTGCTGCAGGTCACAGAAATGGAGTCAGGACAATGACCAGACCACAGCCCGTGTCTTCGCCAGCGGTACACGAGCAGGCCCGGCCTTTCGGCATAATTGGTAGCCCGCCCTTGAGCACACGCCATGCAGATCGATGAAGAACTCACGCTGAAAAAGCTGGAGGTGTTTCTGGCCTTCATGCGCAGCGGCAATCTGAGCAAAGCGGCCGCCGAGCTGAACACCAGCAATGTCAGCGTGCACCGCGCCATCCACTCGCTGGAGAGCGCCCTGCGCTGCCCGCTGTTCAAGCACGAGGGGCGCAACCTGATTCCACTGGAGAGCGCTTATGTACTGGAAGAGAAAGCGCAGAAGCTGGTGCAGGATGTGCTTGAGACCGTTCGCCAAACGCGCGAGGCCGCAGGGTTCTCGGCCGAGCGATTCAAGCTCGGGGCCCTGTATTCGCTGACGGTGAAAACCGTCCCGCAGCTGATCATGGGGCTGAAGCTGCGCCGTAGCGAACTCAACATCGACCTGATCCTAGGCTCTAACGTGGACCTGTTCTACAAACTGAAGAACATGGAGCTGGACGCGATCCTTGTGTCGCTCAACGACAGCGTCAGCCACGACCCGGACTGTGCACAGCTGCCCCTGTTTGCCGACGACATCTTTCTCGCCGCGCCGGCTGATTCGGCGTTCGCGCAACAGGCGGAAGTCGACTTGAGCGATCTGCGCGACGCCACTTTCATAACTCTGACGCAAGGCTTCGCGACGCACCAGGACGGCAATCGGGTATTCCAGCAGGCAGGCTTCGAGCCGAAGGTGGCGATGCAGGTCAACGACATCTTCACCTTGATGAGCATGGTCAATTCGGGGGTGGGCTATGCGCTATTGCCCGGTCGGGTGGGGATGGTCTATGAGGCGCGGGTCAAGCTGGTGCCGTTGCAGGCGCGGTATCACCTGCAACAGCACATCGGCGTGGTGTTTCTGAAGGCCAAGGAGCGCGATCCCAACCTGCTCGCGCTCCTGGCCGAATGCCGCATGTACAGCCTTAAGAACCCGAGTTGACGCACCGCAGGGTGGGCAATGGCAACGCCTTGTCCACCTCGAGGCAACTCAACCGAGCAGTCCGCGCATGATGAAGAACAGCAGCGACGGGCCAAGCAGGCAACCGAGTGCGGTATAGAACGCCGCGGTGAGGCAACCGTAGGGCACCAGCTTGGCGTCGGTCGCCGCCAGACCACCGGCGACGCCACTGGACGTGCCGATCAGCCCGCCAAAGATGACCGCCGCGCGCGGGTTGTTCAAACCGATCATTGGTGCGAAGAACGGCGTCGCGATCATCACCAGAATCGCCTTGACCAGGCCCGCCGCGATGGACAGCGCCATCACCTCCGAGCTGGCGCCGATCGCCGCGCCGGTTACCGGGCCGACGATGTACGTCACTGCGCCGGTGCCGATGGTGGTCAGACTGACCGCATCGGTGTAGCCGAACGCCATGGCCACCGAGACGCCCGCAATAAACGACGAGAATACGCCGACGAACAATGCCAGCACGCCCACCAACCCGGCGCGCTTGAGTTCCTCGACGCTGACGCCGAAGCCAGTGGCGACAATGGCGAAGTCCCGCAGCATTGAGCCGCCCAGCAAGCCAATGCCGGAGAACAGCGCGATATCAACCAGGCCCTTCTGCCCGCCGGTCACCACGCCGCCGATGTAGGACAGCAATAGACCGATGAGGATGGCCACCGCCGAGCCGTGCAGACGGCCCTTGGTGAGTTTGTCCGACAGCCAGTAGGAGAACCACATGGTGGCGCCGATGATGGCGAAGCCGCTGATCAGACCGTAGCCGGAGACGACCTTGAGTAGAGATTCGTACATGGCTTAGCCCTCGTTGGTCAGTGGTTTGGCTTCATCGGCTTCAAGCTTTTTTCGGCCGATTCGGTCGAGCACCGGTACCAGGGCAAAGGCGATGGCCACCGCGGCGACGCCGGCGAGGATGGCCATCGGGCCACCGCTGAGGGCGCCATACACGTTCTGCTGCGCCGCCATGGCGACCACGATCGGGATATAGACGGCGCTCCAAAACTTGACGCCCTGCTCCGAATCCATCGTGAACAGGCCACGCGACTTGAGATAG
Source organism: Pseudomonas sp. NPDC077451 (assembly GCF_044543345.1). Classification (NCBI taxonomy): domain Bacteria; kingdom Pseudomonadati; phylum Pseudomonadota; class Gammaproteobacteria; order Pseudomonadales; family Pseudomonadaceae; genus Pseudomonas; species Pseudomonas sp. NPDC077451. The sequence goes on from NZ_JBITVX010000014.1 coordinate 41,530, forward strand.
CTGCCAAGCAGAATCAGTAGCACCATGGCGATACCGACGCCGCCGACGTTGGCAGGGACGCCGATCAGTTTGCCCAACAGTTCACCGACGAAGATGCCTGTCAGGGTGCACAAGGCCAGGAAGGCCACACCGAAGATAATCATTGTTATTGTCCTTTTGGGTTGCGCTCAGGCCCGGTGCTACCGGCTCCGATGCGCGTGTGTTGTCGAGGTCGTTGTTTTTATCCATCGAACAGTGGCGAGTACGGCTCGCTCGCTCTGAAATGCACGCGATCTATCGGCTCTGGCTGCCCTCCTGACGCAGCAAGGCGTCCAGTGTGTCCAACCGGGCGCCGTCAAAGGCGATCAGCGTTCCTTGTTCAAAAACCCGCCGCGCCAGGCCGGTCAGTACCGAGCCGGGGGGCAGTTCGATATGCAAGCGCACGCCGCGTTCGTAGGCGGTGCGCAGGGTGCCGTGCCAGTCGACGACGCGGCACATGTTGAAGGCCAGGTCGTCACGCAAACGCTCTGCATCGAACACCGGGCGTGCTGACGAGCCGCTCAGATAGCGAATCCGCGGGGCACGCAGCTCGACGGCAGCAAAGGCTTCGGCAAGCTGCCGCGCCGGCTCCGCCAGAAGCGCGCAATGCGAGGGCACGCTCATCGCCAGGCGCCGCGCGCAGGAAGCACCAAGAGCCTTGGCGCGCACGGCCGACGCGGCCATGGCCGCATCGCTGCCGGCAATCACGAGCTGGTTGTCGGCATTGATATTGGCCAGGTACGCGGGTTCCTCGGCCTCCGCCAGCAGGCCTTCAACCGCAGTCAGCGACAGGCCAAGGATGGCCGTCATGCCGTAGCCTTGCGGGTAGGCCTGCTGCATCAGCTCACCGCGCAGGGCGACCAGCCGCACGGCGTCCCGATAGTCCAGCGAGCCGGCCACCACGGCCGCGGCGTAGGCGCCGATCGACAGGCCTGCAACGTAGTCGGGCGCCTGGCCGCCCCGCATCAATAATCGAGCACTGGCAACACCGGCGATCAGCAGGCACAGCTGCACGGAACGGGTCGAAGCCAGAGCCGTTTCGCTGTCCAGCGTCAGCGCATCTTCGCCAAGCACATCGCTGGCCTGCTGCAGACAGTCCAGTACCTCCGGCTCCTGCGGTAGGCGATGCAACATGCCAGGCTTCTGCGCACCCTGGCCGGGAAAGGCGAACAGGCTGCTCATGCGGCCAGCTCCTCAGGGGCCCACGGACCGCGGACAAGCCGCGCGCCGGTAGCGCATTTGACCAACACTCGGGGCGAGTGGCCGGCCCATTCGCGCAAGGCAATCGCACCGGCGGGAGTTTCCATCTGCATATCGACGCGGCAAGGCGCCTCGTCTAACAAGCGCTGGAGTTCCCGCGCCCTGGGGCGTGAGAGTGCCAGGGGCGTGCGCAACAAGAGATCGAGATCGCTGTCGGCATGGGCCGTCGGCAGCCCGGTCGCCAGTTGGTAGCCGACCGAACCCGTGACACCCCAGCACAGACCGAGCGCATCGAGCGCTGGCTTCAACTCAGCCAGCGCACACAGCGCCGGTAGTTCGGCAACGGGCAGCCGCTCGACAAGCTGCTCCGGACGCACGCGCCTCAGCACCGCGCTCGCCACCATCACCGAGGCGTAGCGCTCTTCACGGCGACTGCCGCGCAGGCCCACCGCGATCTGACCGCTAGCCACCACTGCCCGGCGGACCACGACCGGCTGGCCGGCATCGACCACCTGACGTGCCCAATCGGGCGCATCTGCGGGCAACTGCGCTGGGGTCATGCCCCAGAGCAGGTCATGGGGGCGTGTCATGTCATGCATCTACAGCCTCCTCGTGATTGTTGTTGTCGAGTGCTGAGTTCGTTTGGCGAGTGGCGTCCGCTACGTTTTGCCTACCACTGCTCACGCAACAGGTCGCGCACACGCGACGAGGCCTCACGGTTCGGCGCGCCGAGACGACCGCGCAGGTCAGTGCTGTTGCCGATGTCGGCGACGGCCTGCTGTAGGCAGTCACGCACCTGCTGCAGATCACCGGCTGACGGCTGCTCGATGCTGTCCACCGAGAGGGTTTCCCAGAGCAAACCGAGGGTTGCGTAGTTGTCGATGTCATAGGCCATCGGCGGCACCGATTCGGCCAGCGCTTCCAGCTCTTCGACGCTGCGCAGGGTGATGCGGGCGGCGGCGGCCTTGCCCATGGCATGCACCATCACGCCCGGATCGCGCAGGGCGATGATCCGCTGGGCCTGGTAACCGTGGGCCAGAAAGGCACCGGACATCGCCTTGCCCACCAGCAACGAGACCACCGGATGCCCGGCCAGGCGCGCCCGGGCATAACCGTCCACCGCACCGGCCAGCGCCTGATGGATGCCCAGCGCCTCCTCGCGACGGCCATAGGCCTGACTCGGCACGTCGACGATGGCGACCACCACGCGCTTGTCCGCCTTGTCGCGATCCGTCTCGATCACCTCATCCAGCGCCTGACCCAGCGCCCAGCCTTCCAACAGGCCAACCTCGCCGTTGCGCGCGCGCGGGAAGGGGTTCTCAGCATCCGGTACCACGGCGATATAGCGGGCGGTACGGTCACCGAGGGTGCCATCGACCACCTTTACCGAGGCCGGATAGCCTGCGAGTGCCTGACCGCCGGCCAAGGCTTGCAACCAGTTCAGTCCACGGCTCATTGGGCATCTCCTTCGTAGAGGGCACGCACGGCGGCAGCATCGAGCTGCGTGCGGGTATCAACGTCGGCCAGGCGCTGCAGAAACCAGGCATGGCGACGGCTACGTGGTTGAACGGGTATGCCCAGGGCAAACAGCTCGTGGAGCTGCTCGCGAATGGCGTCGGTGTCGTCAGCGACGTAGGCATCCACCAAGCCGCTGGCATAGCGCTGCTCGCCGCCGGTCAGGCTCCAGATGAACGGGCGGTCGCGCGAGTCGTACTCGTCGAGACCGGCTTCCTGCTCGATCACCTGCGGGCCGTTGAGGCCGACGCGGGCCTCACGGGTGACGACCAGATAACTGCACAGCCCGGCGGCGATGGACATGCCGCCGAAGCAGCCGACGGAGCCAGCGACCACACCGATCACCGGCTGGTATTGGCGCAGCTCGACGATCGCCGCCTGGATTTCGGCGATGGCGGCCAAGCCCAGGTTGGCTTCCTGCAGGCGCACGCCGCCGGTTTCTAGCAGCAGCACGGCACGGGTCGGAACGCCCTTGCGATTGTCCTCGGCGGCCAGCTCCAGCGCGCCGGCGATTTTCGCCCCGCCAACCTCGCCCATGCTGCCGCCCTGGAAGGCGCCTTCGATGGCGGCGATCACCGCCGGCTGGCCGTCGATGGTGCCTTTGGCAACCACCACGCCATCATCGGCCTGGGTGACGATGCCCTGCTTCGGCAGCCAGGGTGAAGTGACACGGGCGAACGGATCGAGCAGTTCGCGAAAACTACCCGCGTCCAGCAGTGCGCGGGCACGCTGGCGGGCACCGAGTTCGACGAAGCTGCGCGACTCGAGTAAACGGGCCACGGTATTAGCGGACACATCAGTCATGGCCGACCTCCTCCAGTCCCTGCTCCAGGCGCAGACGCACTACACCGGGCGTGGCCCCAAAATCGTGAATATCGATGTTCAGCGCCGGCAGGTTCTGCTCGCGGAACATCCGCTCGAACAGTTGCTGCCAACGTTGCTCGGCGCCATTGACCGAGGTGACCACCTGGATCGCCAGCTTGCCGGCCTGGCCCGGCTCGAGCAGCACTTCCAGATCGCCCGAGCCGACCACGCCGACCAGGGCCTTGCCGCGGGCGGGCTGCCCGGCGGGGAATTCGAAAGACAGGGTTTCCATGTTCAGTTGCTCCCAGTCGGCGCCGGCGCAAATGGCGCCAGGCGGTCGAGGAATAAGGTGGCGGCAAGCAGGTCGGCGGCGCCGCCCGGCGAGGCACGCAGCGACAACATCTCGCCTTCCAGTGCGCGCAGCTGGCGGCGCCCGGCGAGGCTGGCGCAACCGCCGGCAGCCAGCACGGCGCGAGCGCCCTGCTGCATGCGGGTCAGGCCATCGAGGCCCGCGCGGTGCAGCACGCAGGTGTCGCTCAGCTCGGTCATGATCGCCAGTAGTGCATCGAGCCGGGCGTTCTGCTCACCTGCCCCGCCGCGGCGGCTCACCAGCAGTTGTGGCAGGCCCTGTTCGATGACGGCAGGAAAACCGTGCTGGGCCTGTTCCCGTGCACCGAGCACGCCATAGGTCCGGCAGACCTGCGCGCCATGGCTGTGTGGGTTGTGCGGCGCAGCCGGGTCGCTCAAGCGGGCCAGTGCCGCGGCCGTTGCCGCAACGCCTCTGGCGTCGGGCGCGTCGGCTTCGAGAGCCGCCGCCGCGCTGAGCAGCCCCAGCGCCCAGATCGCCCCGCGATGAGTATTCACGCCATGGGTGACGCGGAGCATGTCGGCTTCGCCGTCCCGCCCCAGCTGGCCGAGGGTTTCGCGCAAGGGCTGGCCGACTTCGCCAAGCTGCTGCGCCGCTTCGGCCATCGCCTTGAACGTAGGCCACAGCGCATGAGCCGAGGCGTGCATCAGACCCAGGTGCAGGTCGTCATGCGCGCCGTTGCCGCGTCGATCGACCAGCCCCGGCTTCGGCGACAGGTCGGCCTCGTCGATCAGCGCCTGCACCGCCAGGTCTGCCAGGCGCTCAGCCAGCGTCGGCTGCGCCTGTCTTGCAATGAGTGCGCTCATCACCAACTCCTGAACTTAGCAGGCGGGTTGTAGAGGCCGCCGGACCAATCGACCAGATCGGCGATGCTCTTGGCCGCGAGCAACTCGCGGGTGGCATCGTTGCGGCGGATGCCGAGGTCTTCCGGCAGCGCGATCAGCCCTTCACGGCGCATGCGCGCGGTGTCTTTCGGGTTGTGCCGCAAGCCGATGCTGGTAACGCCAGCCACCGCGGCGATCATCGCCTGACGCTCTTCCAGCGAGCGGGCCTTGTAGAGGTAGGCGATGCCTTCTTCGGTCAGCAGGTGGGTGACGTCGTCGCCGTAGATCATGATCGGCGCCAACGGCATGCCGCTCTTCTTCGCCACCTCGACCGCGTCGAGCTGCTCGACAAAGGTGGGTTTGCCGCCTTCCTGGAAGGTCTCGACCATCTGCACCACGAGCTTCTTACCGCGCTCGAGCATGGTCACTGGGGCTTCGCCACCGGGCATTGCCATATCGAGCCAGGCCGGGGTCGGATGGCGGCGACCGCGCGGATCGTGGCCCATGTTCGGCGCACCACCGAAACCGGCCAGGCGACCACGGGTAACGGTGGAGGAATGCCCGTCGCCATCGACCTGCAGGGTTGCACCGATGAACAGGTCCACGGCGTACTGCCCGGCCAGCTGGCACATCATGCGGTTGGAGCGCATCGAGCCGTCGCGGCCGGTGAAGAATACGTCCGGGCGCTGGGCGATGTAGTTCTCCATGCCCAGCTCGGTGCCGAAGCAATGCACGCTCTCGACCCAGCCGGTCTCGATCGCCGGGATCAGCGTCGGGTGCGGGTTGAGCGTCCAGTTGCGGCAGATCTTGCCTTTCAGGCCAAGGGATTCGCCGTAGGTCGGCAGGATCAGCTCGATGGCGGCGGTGTTGAAGCCGATGCCGTGATTGAGCGACTGGACGTTGTGTTTTTCGTAGATGCCGCGGATCGCCATCATCGCCATCAGCACATGCACCGGCTTGATGTGGCGCGGGTCGCGGGTGAACAGCGGCTCGATATAGAACGGCTTGTCCGCCACCACGACGAAATCCACCCAGCTCGCCGGAATGTCCACGCGCGGCAACTCGTCGACGATCTCGTTGACCTGGAAGATGACGATGCCGTCACTGAACGCGGTGGGCTCGACCAGCGCCGGCGTGTCTTCGGTGCTGGGTCCGGTATAGATGTTGCCGTGACGGTCGGCCTGGAAGCCGGCAACCAGCGCGACGTTGGGAATCAGGTCCACCAACAGACGTGAATAGAGTTCGATGTAGGTGTGGATGGCGCCAACTTCCAGCAGCCCGTCTTCAAGGAGCTGGCTGATGCGCAGGCTCTGCGGGCCGGCAAAGGAGAAGTCGAGCTTGCGCGCGATCTGCCGTTCGAACAGGTCCAGGTGCTCGGCGCGGCTGACGCTCGGCATGATCATGTGCAGATCATGCAGCTTGCCGGGGTCGGCCTGGGCCAGGGAGCGGGAGAGAAAGTCCGCCTGCTTCTGGTTATTGCCCTCGAGCACCACTCGATCACCGGGGGCGATCAGCAGTTCCAGGGCCTCGACGATCCGCTCGCTGGGCAGCACCACGCCATCGGCAAGGCTGCGCACCTGATCGAGACGCCGGGCTTTTTCAGCGCGACGACGCGACCACTGCGGCGGTGGGGAGATTGTTGTTGTCATGGCGACTCCACTGTTTTTCCGCTTGTGGAGCGCACAGTAGGGAGATGACCGGAGGGTCATCAATCAAGCGCAGAGGCGTTTCGTTACGCTGAGGTTAACGATGGCTCTGGATGGGCTCATAGCCAACCGAGCGTCACGCTGGCGAGCAGCACGTAGCGGCCGCCCTTGGCCAGGGTTACCAACAAGAGGAAGCTCCACAGCGGTTCACGCAGCGTGCCAGCCACTACTGTCAGCGGGTCGCCGATGATTGGTACCCAGCTCAGCAGCAGCGACCAGCGACCGAAGCGGTGATAACGGCGCTGGGCCCGCTCCAGCTGCTGCGCGCTGACGGGGAACCAGCGTTTGTTGCGCAGGCGTTCAATCGATCGGCCCAACAGCCAGTTGACCAATGAGCCCAGCACATTGCCCAGCGTGGCGACCGCCAGCAGACCTGTCAGCGAGTAGCCGCCATGCAGCAACAGCCCGACCAGCACGGCCTCGGATTGAGCGGGTACCAGCGTAGCGGCGGCGAAGGCCGCGCCGAACAGGCCGAGGTAGGCAGTCAGGTCGAACATTATGGAATCGTGGGCTCAGGCATCGCCGATGCGACATAACGAGAATGCATGATGAAAATCTGGCAGGCTGCGGCCTTGGCGTCACGCATGGCAAGGTAACAGAGGATTTTGATGAAAGGCAGGTTGATCTACCTCATCGGCCCTTCCGGTTCCGGCAAGGACAGCGTGCTCGATGCGGCACGCGAAGCCCTGGCCGAGCGCGGCATACGTATCGCACGGCGAGTCATCACGCGCTCGGCCGAAGCCGTGGGCGAATCTGCCGAAGCGGTCAGTCATGACGAGTTCGATCGTTTGGAGCGCGACGGTGCCTTTGCCATGAGCTGGCGCGCCAACGAACTTGCATACGGGATACCCATCCAGATCGACCAGTGGCTGGCCGCCGGTGAGGATGTGCTGGTCAACGGTTCGCGTGGCTATCTTGAGCAGGCGCGCCAGCGCTACCCCGACCTGCTGGCGGTGTTGCTCAGCGTGCGCCCCGAGGTGCTGCGCCAACGGCTGCTCAAACGCAACCGCGAGACGCCGGAGCAGATCGAAGCCCGCCTGGCCCGCAATGCACGTTTCGAGGACTCACTGGACGAACTCTTCCTGCTGGACAACTCAGGCGATCTTCACGAGTCAGTGAGCAAGCTGCTGCGACTCATCGATCGTTAACGCATCAGCGCCCTGGCTGTGGGTGGAAGCCCGGCACCGCGCTGGGCCGGTCGATGCGCCCGGCCGGCATGGTGCACTTGAGATCGCGGAAACGCTGGCCGTTGAGCAGCTCCCAGCCATGCCCCGGCGAGGTCTGTCGACAGATCACCGTGCCGTCGGCCTTGCTTTGCCACTGGTAATACGGCGCCGGGGCGGCGTACGCCAGCAGCGGCAAGAACAGGCTGAACGCAATGAGAACGGCGCGCATGGGTCGGACTTCGATGGAGGGCTGGCGCCACTTTAGCCGGATCGATCCATAGCGCAAGCACAGCTGGTCGCAGCGGCGGTCAGGACCAGACCTTTTGCGCCTCGCGCATGAAAATCTCCACCGTTTTCGGCCCGATCCCTTCGAACTCGCCCAGCCTTTTTTCCAGCTCCTTGCGGTCCTTGCTCCTTTCGCGAATGTTGCCGAGCTTGCCGCCGTATTCGTTATTGAGTTTGTCGCAAAGTTTGAGCAGGCGTTCGGCAGTCGATTCGTCATAGCGCACGTAGTGACCCTCCCCCAGCATGTCCACCAGCTCTTGCCAGCTGCAATTGCAGATCTTTCTCGGCGTGTCGCGTTGGTGCTTTTCGACGATGACACGATAGGCGTCGGCAGCGATGTCCTGCTGGATGCGCTTGCCGAACAGGAAGCTGGCGATGAACCATTTGAACAGCTCGCCTTCTCCCTGACTGATATCGATCCCGAGTTCTTTCGCACTGATTTCGCTGGCCATTGCTGTGTCTCGCTCGCGGAGGATTCCTTTGTTGCGACGCCAACGGCAGGACAGGGTTCGCATCGACTTTTGCGCGGCGATAGGCAGAATTCCGCCTATCGCCACTTCACCGATGAGCGAAATCTTGCCAACGGCGTCTATGAGGCAGCCCTGACCCGCCGAAACAGAGCCTTCAGCGTTATGGCACAGCTCGTGCTAAGTCTTAACTGCCCGATGCGACGACCAACGACAAGAAAAGCCGCACAGCGCTCCTGCTTCACTCTGTGAAAGCACGTCCGACGCCGTCTCTCCTTTTCTTGTCGTTGCATGCAGCCCTGGCGCTGTAGCTGATCGTCTATCGTCAGTTCTGCAAAACCAATAACAACGAAACGGAGATACACCATGAGATTGACCAAACGCTTCAGCCTGCTCGCTGCCGCAGCGGCCTTCACCGCCAGCACCGCCGCAGTGGCTGCCCCGACCTTCATCAATATCCTCACGGGCGGCACCAGCGGTGTGTACTACCCAATCGGGGTGGGCATCTCCCAGCTGTATAGCAAAGGCATCGACGGCGCGAAAACCTCCGTGCAGGCAACCAAGGCTTCGGTCGAAAACCTCAATCTGCTGCAATCCGGTCGTGGCGAGCTGGGCTTTGCCCTCGGTGACTCTGTGGCTGACGGCTGGAATGGCGTCGAGGAAGCCGGCTTCAAGGCACCCCTGAAGAAACTGCGCGCCATCGGCGGCAGCTACCCGAACTACATCCAGATCGTCGCCAGCAAAGAGTCCGGCATCAAGACGTTGGCCGACCTCAAGGGCAAGTCGATCTCCGTCGGCGCGCCGAAATCCGGCACCGAACTCAACGCTCGCGCCATCCTCAAGGCGGCCGGCCTGAGCTACGAAGACATGGGTAAGGTGGAATACCTTCCGTTTGCCGAATCCGTCGAGCTGATCAAGAACCGCCAGCTGGATGCCACCCTGCAGTCGGCCGGCCTGGGTATGGCCGCCATTCGCGACCTGGCTTCGACCATGCCGCTGAACTACGTGGAAATCCCGCAAGACGTGGTCGACAAGATCGGCAACGACGCCTACCAGGCAGCGAAGATCCCGGCGGGTACCTATGACGGCCAGGAAGCCGACGTGCCGACCGTTGCCATCACCAACATCCTGGTGACCCATTCGGACGTGCCGGATGACATTGCCTACCAGATGACCAAGCTGTTGTTCGAGAACCTCGACCAGCTGGGCAACGCGCATTCTGCCGCCAAGGACATCAAGCTGGAAAACGCCACCAAGGCGCTGCCGATCCCGCTGCACCCGGGTGCCGAGCGTTACTACAAGGAAGCCGGCGTACTCTGATTACGCCCCTGGGCAGCCCGGTGCTGCCCAGCCTGAACCGCGGGCGTCAGTCCTGACGTCTGCGGCTCGTCCAATCCGGCTCTACGCGACCACGTTTTATCAGCTCGAGGCAATTCATGAGCGAACTACAACAAGAGGAAGGCCTGGCAGGTAGCGCAGCCGATTGGCCAAAAGCTTTGTTTTATGTGGCCCTGCTGTTCTCCATTTACCAGATCGTCATGGCGGCGTTTCACCCGGTATCGAGCCAGGTACTACGAGCCGGGCATGTCGGCTTTCTGCTGATGGTCGTTTACCTGTACTTTCCAGCCGCGGGCAATGGCCGCCCCTGGCAGCCGCTGGCCTGGGTATTGGGCCTGGCGGGCATGGGCACGGCGTTCTACCAGTGGTATTTCGAAGCTGACCTGATCCAGCGCTCCGGCGACCTCACGACCCTCGATTTCGCCGTCGGCGTGCTGCTGATCGCCCTGGTATTCGAAGCCGCTCGCCGGGTCATGGGCATCGCCTTGCCGATCATCTGCGCCACATTCCTGGCCTACGGCCTGCTCGGCCAGTACCTGCCCGGCGATCTCGCGCACCGTGGCTACGGCATCGATCAGATGGTCAACCAGCTCGCCTTTGGTACCGAGGGTCTGTATGGCACGCCGACCTACGTGTCGGCGACCTACATCTTCTTGTTCATCCTCTTCGGTGCCTTCCTCGAACAGGCCGGCATGATCAAGCTGTTCACCGACTTCGCCATGGGCCTGTTCGGCCACAAGCTGGGTGGGCCGGCCAAGGTGTCGGTGGTGTCCTCCGCGCTGATGGGCACCATCACCGGTTCCGGCGTGGCGAACGTGGTGACCACCGGCCAGTTCACCATTCCGCTGATGAAACGCTTCGGCTACAAGTCGGCGTTTGCCGGCGGTGTCGAAGCAACCTCTTCCATGGGCAGCCAGATGATGCCGCCGGTGATGGGAGCCGTGGCCTTCATCATGGCCGAAACCATCAACGTACCCTTCATTGAAGTCGCCAAGGCCGCGCTGATCCCCGCGCTGCTGTACTTCGGCTCGGTGTTTTGGATGGTTCACCTGGAAGCCAAGCGCGCCAACCTCAAAGGCTTGCCGAAAGAGGAATGCCCGAGCGCCATGGCCGCGGTTAAGCAGCGCTGGTACTTGCTGATTCCACTGGGTGTGCTGGTTTACCTGCTGTTTTCCGGGCGTACGCCATTGTTCTCGGGCATGGTCGGCCTGGCACTGACGGCCATCGTGATCCTCGGCTCGGCGATCATCCTCAAGGTCTCGTCATTCGGCTTGCGCGTCGCCTTCTGGATCGCGCTGGGCGTGCTCTGTGCCGGGTTCTTCCAGCTCGGCATCGGGGTGATCTTCGGGGTTATCGCGGTACTGGTAGCGATCTGCTGGTTCATCAAGGGCGGGCGCGACACCCTGGTGGTGTGCCTGCATGCGCTGGTGGAAGGCGCGCGCCATGCGGTTCCGGTGGGTATCGCCTGTGCGCTGGTCGGCGTGATCATCGGTGTGGTGTCGTTGACCGGTGTGGCCTCGACCTTTGCGGGCTACATCCTCGCGGTGGGTGAGGACAACCTGTTCCTCTCGCTGCTGCTGACCATGGCCACCTGCCTGGTGCTGGGCATGGGCATTCCGACCATCCCCAACTACATCATCACCAGCTCCATCGCCGCACCGGCCCTGCTGGACCTTGGCGTTCCGCTGCTGGTCTCGCACATGTTCGTGTTCTATTTCGGCATCCTGGCTGACCTGACACCACCTGTCGCGCTGGCCTGCTTCGCGGCGGCGCCCATCGCCAAGGAAACCGGGCTGAAGATCAGCATGTGGGCGGTGCGCATCGCCATTGCCGGCTTCGTGGTGCCGTTCATGGCGGTCTACAACCCGTCGCTGATGATGCAGGGCGACAGCCTGTGGATGACTGCGTACATGGTGCTGAAGGCAAGCTTTGCCATTGGACTCTGGGGCATCGCCACGATCGGCTACCTGCAGCGACCGCTGGCCTGGTGGGAGCGGGTGCTGGGCTTCGCCGCCGGTGCGACGCTGATCATGGCTATGCCGATCACCGATGAAATCGGCTTTGGTATCGGCTTCCTGCTGCTGGCTCAGCACATCGTGCGTGCCCGCCGGGCCGGGCCGGTACTGGCGTGATCGGACTCTGTCTGGGCTTGGCCGGGGTGGTGTGGGCGCAGGTGCCCATTGCCGACTTCACCTTGGCCTGGACCCACACGATCGAGAAGATCCGTTGGGAAGAGGATTACCGCGTGACGCCGGACGGGCTGCTGCTCGGCGAAGCGCGGGTCAAGGGTTCAGGTGCCGGGATGGAAATCCCGGATGACGCCGAACTGCGTGACGGGGCCTGGCACTACCAGCGCCAGATGCCGCCGTTGCAACCCTTGCGAGTGGGGCGAACCCCCGAAGCAGGGGATTACCAACTGTGTTTCAACCAGCGTTGCCACGCCTTGAGCGAATGGCTCGGCCCGCCAAAAGCGGACCAGCCCGCGCTGGAACTCTGGAGCTGCGCCGCGCAGGCGGTGGGCTCCACCTGATTCGGAATTGTGCGCCTGTCCCGGGCAGGGCCTTGGTCCGGGAAGCACACACCGCTTGGTGGATCGGTGAAGCGTGATCCACCCTTCGTTGGCTCAGCGCCGAGGTCGGCTAACCGATGGTTTGCAACGCCTCTCTGCGCTTGCTCGTCGCTGCTTGTCTGGCGCGCAGTTTGCGCCACCAGATCACCACCCCGGTCACCGACAGCACGGCAATCGCCACGCCCAACACTGCGATCAGGATGCGTCCCGGCATACCCAGGATCCGCCCGCCGTGTATCGCCGGCTGCAGCATGTGGAACTGCTCGCCCAAGGTGCCCTGCCCCGGTATCTCCTGCCCGAGCAATTGCGAGCCATCGCTGCCATGAAAGAACAGCCAGGCATTGCCCTGGTTGCTGTCGTGATCACCGAAACCTGCGCCATAGAAGTTGTATTCGAAGCTGTAGTACAGCTCACCAATCGGCTCGCTCAGGCCCAGGGCCGCGGCGTGCTGCATGGCGTAATCGTAGGCTCGATGGAAGTCGTACTGGGTCGTACCCAGCTCGTCCTTGGGCAGCCGGCCGCGCATCTCATAGACACTCGGCTCGACCGGTGAAAACAACGACACCACCGGTTTGAACACCTGTTCGGGCAGGTTCATGGCAATGCTGCTGATGGCGACCGGCGTGAGCAGCAACCACAGCCACAGGCCGCCCGCACGATGCACGTCGTGGTTGAGCCGCTGCCGCTTGATCTTCCAGGCCGTCCACCACTTGCCGAAGAACGGCCGCCCGCGAGGGAAGGTCAGCAGCAGCGAGACGAAACAATCGAGGGTCCAGAAGATCGCGACGATGCCCATCAGCCAGAGCCCCCAGTTGCCCGGCAGCGTCAGGTTGTAGTGAAACTCCAGCATGAAAGGCACGAAGTTCTTGCGCGAAAAGCAGCACTCACCCCAGTGACGGGTGCCGACAAGCTCGCCGGTCACCGCATCGAGGTATTGCACCACGGGCTCTACGTCATAGGGCTTGCCGGTTTGCGGATCGTTGCGCGGCACCAGGGCCATTAGCGCGGCATGTCCCGGCTCGTCGGGGAACTCCATGTACCAGACCTGCATGCGCGGGTTGGCCTGCTCGACCCGTTCGACCAGCGCTCCAGGCGCCAGCACCGAGCCTTCGCTGGCGGTGTGGTAGAACGCGGGGTTGAGCCACTCATCCAGTTCATGATGGAAGGCCAGCACGCTGCCGGTGATGCCTGCGAGAAACAGGAACAGCGCCGTGGCCAGGCCGATATAGCGGTGCAGCAGTACCAGGATCGAACGCATGGTCAGTGTCCGTATTGCAGAAAGCACAAAGCCGCCGGCCGATGAAGGCCAGCGGCTTTCGCCGGTTCTTAGAAGTCGTAGGTCAGCGTGGCCATGACATTTCGCGCTTCGCCGTAATAGCACTGGCTGAGGCTGTTGCAGGCCGCGACGTATTTCTCGTCGGTCAGGTTGTTCAGATTCAGCTGCGCGCCAAGCCCATCCAGACCCACCCGCGACAGGTCATAGCCCAGCATGGCGTCATAGAGCGTGTAGGACGGGATGCGCAGCGTGTTCTCTGCGTCCGCCCAGCTCTTGCCGAAGTAGCGCACGCCGCCACCGATTTGTAGACCCGCGATGGCGCCCTGCTCGAAGGTGTAGTCAGTCCATAGCGACGCCATGTTGCGCGCCACCGCGTTGGGCGTATTGCCGCGGTTGTTGACCCCGGCAGCTCCGGTGAAGTCCTTGGAATACTCCACGTCCATGTAGGTATAGCTGGCGATCACATTGAGGTTGTCCTGCGGGCGCAAACGCGCCTCGAACTCCACGCCCTTGGACGTGAGCTCACCGACTGCACGATAGAAATTCTCGTTGGAATCCTTGTTCGCCAGGTTCGACTGCTTCAGGTCGAAATAAGAGATGGTGTAGAGATCATCAGTGCCTAGCGGCTGGTATTTCAGGCCCAGCTCGTACTGTTCGCCCTCGGTCGGGTCGAGCAGCGTGATGTCGAAGCCACCGCTGCTATTCGCGTTGTAGGCCGCGGTAGCGTTGGGGTTGAAGGACTCGGAATAGCTGACATAGGGCGACAGACCGTTATCGAAGGCGTAGAGCACACCGACACGGCCGGTGAACTGCTCCAGCTTGGCGGCATCGGACTGATCGCCGTAGGAGGCGTCCTCGGTGTGGTCGAACGAGACATCCACCCAGTCCTGGCGCACGCCCAGCGAGAACCGCCAGTTGCCGAGGCTGATGAGATCCTGCACGTAGAGCCCGGTTTGCTCCAACTCACGCGTCTCGTCGTACTGGTGGTAGAACGTCGGGTTAGCCGCGCCAACGCTTCCGGTGTAAGGGTTGATCACCGAAAGGCCGTACCCTGCGTCATAGTCGACTTTCGCCTTGCGGCGCTGATAATCGAGACCGGTCACCAGCGTATGGCTGAGCGCTCCCGTATCGAAGAGAAACTGCAGCTGGTTGTCGAGGGTCCAGGCATGCAACGCCTCATCGGCGCCGGTGTAGTAGCGCACCAGCTCGTCCTGTGTGGCGTAGCCGTACTGGTAGACCTGGCCGGATTCGACCGTCGAATCGAGATACTGGAAGTTCTGCCGCGCCGACACCGTATCGTTGAAACGGTGTTCCAGCTGATAGCCAATCATCTGCTGATCGCGCTCGAACTTTTCGTAATCCTCATCGCCTTCGAAGAAGCTGCGTGAGATGCGCTGGCCGTTGTGCGAGGTGACGGTGCCGTCGGCTGGGAGGCCCCCGTGATATCCGCTTTCAGGATCGCGCTGCAGCATTGCCTGCAGCGTGAGCCGGGTGTCTTCGGTGAAGTCGATGCTCAGCGAGGGCATCACGGCGTAACGCTGCTCCTCGATGCCATCGACCTGGTTGTCGGCATCCTTCGCGACACCGACCAGGCGGTAGGCAATGCGCTCGTCTTCCAGCGGCCCGGTGAAGTCGAATGCGACCTGCTTGTTGTCCTCACTGCCGTAGGACAGGCGTATCTGCCGGCTCGTCTGGTATTGCGGCTTCTTGCTGGTCATCGCCACCAGCCCGCCCGGTAGGCTGCGTCCGTAGAGCACTGAGGACGGTCCCTTGAGAATGTCGATACGTTCGATGAAATACGGGTCGACCTGCAGGCTGCTGTAGGTGCCGCTATCACCCAGCAGCTTCTGGCCGTCGAGGTAAAGGTTATCCACAGAGCCGTCGGTGATTCCACGCATGGCAACGTAGTCGTAACGGGTCGTCGCGCCATAGGGCGTGCTCATCAGGCCTGGCGTGTATCGAACCGCCTGCGCGATGGAGCGCGAGCCTTGGTCCTCCATCTGCTGGCGCGTGACCACGGACACGGTCTGGGACGTTTCAGCCAAGGGCATGCTCGTTTTGGTCGCCACGCTGCTGTGCGTCGCCTTGTAGCCGTCCATCTCACCCAGTGCGTTTCCCAGCGCGAAGCCCTCGACCACCATGGGCTTGAGCTCCACGGCTCCGGCTTGCTCGCGAGCCGGCACCAGAGAATAGGTCCCACGCTCGTCACGGACCGCCTGCAAACCGCTGCCGCGCAGCAAGGTTTGAAAGCCCTCATCCACGCCGTACTGGCCCTGCAAACCGCTGGAGTCGCGGCCGTCCACGAGGCTGCCATCGACGGACAGCATCACCCCCGCCTCGCCCGCGAAACGGCTCAATGCGCTGGATAGAGAACCAGCTGGAATGTCATAGCGCCGTGCAGTTTGCTCAGTGGCCGATTGCGCCAGCGCCACGGGCGCAACGGCAATCGCCGTCAGTGGCAAACAGAGCAGCGCGGCACGGACGGCCCGAGACAGTGGATTGGAACGGCGGGGAGGCAAGGCATTGGAGCGCATGATTCATCCTTTCTGCGAAGGCAAATTCGGGATCGATGCGGTTATGCCCAGCGAGAGCAGAGAAAAGGGAACCACCCAACGAATTTTTTTGCTCTGGCTCCACTAGCGCGGCTATGCCGGCTCCAGGCTCACCCACCAGGGCAGCCGGCGATTCACGCGCAGCGACAGCGTGCTGGCAACGACATCCAGCACTCGGTCGGTATTGGCCAGCGGGTAGGCGCCGACGACACGCAAGCCGGCGATTCGAGGATCACAACCCAGGTAACCCTGCCGATAGCGCCCCAATTCGGCGATGAACGCGTCCAGACGAAGATTATCGGCAAGCAGTACCCCGCTCGCCCAGGCCTGCCGACCCGATTGAACCGGACGTTCAGGCTCGATGCGAAGGTCGGTGAAGTCCAGCTGCTGTCCTTGGTGCGCCATGCGCGATCGGCCGCTGGCGGGCCGGGCCTCGACAGCGCCATCGAAAACGCTGAGCCGGGTATGCCCGTTGCGCTGCAACACCGAAAACCGCGCAGCAGCTTCGGCCTTCACGCTGCCCTCGGCGGTGCGCAGCAACAAGGGACGCCGATCGTGGCTCACCTGCAGCAACAGCTCGCCCCGGTAAAGCGACAGTTGGCGAACCTGATCATTGAGCGCGACGTCCACGGCGCTGTTGGTGTTCAGCCACAGGTGCGAACCCTCGGGCAATTGCCAATCGCGCACCTCGCCCACCGCCGTGCGTTGATCGGCCGTCCAGCTACGCCAGGGCATGGCGCCACCCGCCAGAGCCAGAACACCACCACCGAAAACGACGGACAGGGTTTTCAGCGCCTGCCGTCGCGTCGGCTGCCGACGCTGCATCAAGCTGCTCGCCTTGGCGCCAAAGGGATCGCGGGAGAGCGGCTCGAAACGGCCGCTGATTTGCTCGACGCGCCGCCACGCCCGAGCGTGCTCCGGATCGCTGAGCCAGCGCCGCCAGGCTTGGCGGTCGTCATCACTGACCGTGTCCGACTGCAGTACAGCGAACCACTGGGCAGCTGCCTGCAGTACCTGGTAATCGAGATTCACGCGTCGTCCTCGATCAGGGTCAGGCAGTGCAGCATGGCCTGCGCCATGTACTTTTTGACCATCCGCTCGGACACGCCCACCTCCAGCGCGATGGCTGCGTAAGTCAGGCCATGCAGCTGCGACAGAAGAAACGCTCGGCGCACCTTTTCCGGAAGTCGTGACAGCATGGCATCGACCTGCAACAGCGTTTCGACCACTAGCGCCTGGGATTCCGGTGACGGCGCGACCGCTTCCGGCTGCAGCGCTACGGCATCCAGGTACGCCTGCTCGATCTGCCGCCGACGCCAATGGTTGATCAACAAGCCACGGGCGATTGTGTGCAGGTAGGCGCGCGGTTCACGGATCGCATCCAGCCCCTGATCCTTGCTCAGCACCCGTACGAAGGTGTCTTGAGCCAGGTCGGCGGCCCGCTGGCTGCAGCCGAGCTGGCGGCGCAACCAACCGTTCAGCCAGCCCTGATGGTCGACATAGAGCCGATGCACCAGTTGTTGCCTGACCAACCCGTCAGCTGCCATGTTTCGCCGCCTTTCACCCCGAGGACGCTAATGCTAACGCTTCTCATAAACAAAAGACCACGGGGTTTTTCTTCTTTGCTGTTTCAATCGCGGGTTTTGGATGGCTGGACTAGGCTATCGGACATCTGATTGCAGGAGATCCCCCATGATCCGCTTTGCCTGGCTCACCCTAGCTGCACTATCCGCCGCCTCCCTGCCCGCTCAGGCTGAGCAGCTGCTGCCGGGTCTATGGGAGTTCACCAGTGAAAAGCTGGTCGTGGACAGCATGGAAATGCCGGGCATGGCCGAAATGCTGGCGCAGATGAAAGAGCTGCCACCCGAACAGCGCAAGATGATGGAGAGCATGCTCGCCGAACAAGGCGTTGAGCTGGGTTCCGGTGGCATTCGACTCTGCCTGAGCGAAGCTCAGGTCGAATCACGCAAGTTGCCCTTCCAGGACGAGCCCGGCTGCACGCAGGAAGTGCTTGAGCAGACCGACAGCCTGTGGCGATTCCGTTTCGAGTGCCCGGATGCGAAGGGCCAGGGCGAGACGAAGATCATCAGCAATCGGGAAGTGGCCAACATGATCGAGACGACGTACGCCGTGGGTGAACAGCAGGGCACCAGCCGGATGCAGTCGCGCGGCCAGTGGCTCGGCGAGGACTGCGGTACGCTGAAGCCTCAGAGCTAGCTAACGCGGACGTTTCACGTGGAACGCAACGCCCAGAGCTAGGTGGTTATTCAGTCACCCATTCGCCGGCGCTGTTCTGCTCGCAGGCGGGCTTCAAAAAACGTGCATCGCTGGCCACGCCGTAATAATGAATGTCCTGGCGATACGGCATGTTGGATACCTGAGCGTTACGGCAGATACCGAAGGATCCAGCTGGGCATTGCTCGACGAAGGTCACTTCAACCTTCTTGTCTTTGAGAGCAGGATTGCAAAATCCGGTGCGGAACAGCGTTTCAGGAATGCTTTGATTCTGCTGGCAGACCTTCACTTCAACCCGATCATCCTGGCTGCGAACAATGCAGCCTTCTGCAAACGCCTCGGCGCAAAGCCCCACTATCATTAGCAGCACGTACAGCGAACGCATCACCGGTTCCTCCCGATAGGACGTCGCGACTCTAGCATGCAGGTCTGAAAACCGCTTTCCTCCGTTCAGCAGAATGCGCACCATAGCGCGATGCTCTCCCATATCCCGACACATCTCATCAGCGGCTCACTTGGTGCTGGCAAGACCAGCCTGATACGCGCCCTGCTGGAGCAGCGGCCAACCAACGAGCGCTGGGCGGTGCTGATCAACGAGTTCGGCCAGATCGGGCTCGATGCAGCGCTGCTGAGCACCGACGATGCAGGCGTGAGCCTGACGGAAGTCGCCGGTGGGTGCCTGTGCTGCGTGAACGGCGTGCCCTTCCAGGTGGGTCTGGGTCGACTCCTGCGCAAAGCAAAGCCAGACCGATTGTTCATCGAACCCTCTGGCCTGGGCCATCCTGCCGAACTGCTCGATCAACTGGCAGGCCCACCGTGGCGAGACGTGTTAGCGCTGCAGCCCAGCGTGGCGGTCATTGACGGGCCGGCGCTGCTGCGTGGCGAAAAGCTCCCGGTGAGTCAGACGCAATCGCTGCAGTGTTGTGGCTTGCTGGTGATAAACAAGAGCGAAGATTTAGGGCAGGCCGAACGACGGGCAGTGCAAGCGCTGCTGCCAGCGATACCGATCTACTGGACGCAACAGGGGCAGCTACCGATCACGGAGTTGCCAGGCATCGGTCAGCGCGCTGGGAACACGGTGGCCATGCCTGCGTTGCCCTCCTCTATAGCCACCCTTGGCAGTGTCTGGCTCGACCCGCGGCAACCGCTCTGCCAGAGCCAGGGAAATGCCGAAGGCTGGAGCATTGGCTGGCGTTGGCATCCCAGCCAGCGTTTTGATTTGGAGCGGGTAACAGCATGGCTGGAATCGCTGAACTGGCGCCGCGCCAAGCTGGTTATACAGGGTTCGCTGGGCTGGCAATCACTCAACGCACTGGCTGGCCAAAGCCTGATCTTCAGGCCCAGCGAATGGCGCAAGGACTCTCGCCTCGAACTGATCTTCGCAGAGCCTCAGGATGAAAAACGTCTAAATGACGCGATGATCGCCTGTCGTCTATGAGCTGTACGCCTACTCGCCGCGACGGCGCCATTCGTCCATCTGAATGATCTGTTCTGAGTCCTGACGTGCCGGAAACGGATGCGCCTCCATTTCGATGGGGCCCGGGCGTGCACCAAACATCACGATGCTGCCCTGATGGCGCTGCTCGCCCGTCACTGTGAACTCGAAACCGTAGACCCGCGCGAAGCGGCGATGACCGCGCACATCACGAATCAGCCCCAGGCGGCGAAAGGCTACGTTCCCATCGAGCAGTTCTACATCCATCTTTTTACAATGCTGCCGCACCGCGATGAGCGCCCGTTCGCGAATGCCATGGGAGTGCCACAGCCAGGCGCCAGCGGAGAGCAGCAGGAGAAAGACGAACAGGTTACCGAGGGTCATCATGCGTGCGGCAGCCAGCGGCCGGCGCACGGCCGAGGCGTGATGGCCGAGACGTCCATCAACTCTCCAGCCAAACGTCGCGCACCCAGTGCCAGACCGACTCCCAGCTTTCGTCCGTCATTTCATGCTCGCTGCCATTAAACAGCATGACCTCGCCTTCAAGATCGACTACATAAAAGTCCGGCCCGTCCTGGCAGAGAGGTAGCAGGTCTCGCTCCACGCCTGCGTCCCAGGCGCTCGCGGCCACTTCGGGCAGATAGGTGTGCGATTGCGGATCGACGGCAGTTACCGGTTCCAGACGCCCGTAAACCACATCGCTGACGGTGAGCAGATACTCGCGCAGACCAAAGGGTAAGTTGATTAGCAACTCCTCCTCGACCTCGACCAACCGGTCATCGTCTGGCAGCTCGAGCGGTACCGGTACCGGCTCGTTTAGCTCACGCAGCTGCTCGATCACTTCCTCCATGACGGTCCCCCTTCGACGGTCTTAAGAATGCGCCGTTTATACAAGCCCGCGCATTGGCTAGCCAGTACCAGTCGCGCTAAAGTATTTGCCGTTTGGAAAAAATGTCGCACTGGCAGGTTTCGCAGCTAATCATTAATCCGTCTTGCAGTCTCAGACCATAAGGTAGCAACCGCAATTGGTGCCTGCTCGTCGCCATTGCCCGTACCGGGGCGGACAGGAGAAATTGTGGCATCCATCGAAGACCAAGACATGCTCGCCAAGGCCATTGCCCAATGCGGCGATGAGCCCATCCATATCCCCGGCAGCATTCAGCCCCACGGCTTTCTGCTGGTGCTCAGCGAGCCAAAACTGACGATTACCCAGGCCAGCGAAAACGTTCGTGAATGGCTTGGCGTCGATGCGCAAATGCTGCTGGGTCAGCCTCTGACGGAACTCATCGGTGACTGCGGCTTTGCCGAAGGGCTCGCCAGTCTGACTGACGATGACCACAATCCCTTTCATCTGCGAGACATCAATTTCAACCTGCCTGGCCGAAGCAACCATCCGCCGCTGGCTCTTATGGCGCACCGTTACCACGGCAAGCTGATCGTCGAATTCGAATCAGCCGGCAGCCCAGGAGCGGCATACGACAAGCTATACCCCTTGATGCGCACTTTCGTCGTGCAGCTGCAGGAGGCGCAAGACCTTCAATACATCTGCCAACTGGCCGTTGATGAGGTCAAGCGCATCACCGGGTTCGGTCGGGTCAAAGCCTATCGGTTCGACGCCCAGGGCAACGGCCATGTGTTGGCAGAACAGGCTGACGAAGGTTATCCGCATTATCTGGGCCTGTGCTTTCCCGCCTCGGATATCCCGCCGCAGGCACGCCAACTCTACTGCAACAACCTGATCCGCGTGATCCAGGACGCCAATTACAAACCCTCTCCGGTCGTACCCACGCTCACCCCCGACGGAGAGCCGCTGGACCTGAGTTTCGCCTCGTTGCGCAGCGTGTCGCCGGTTCACCTGCAATACATGCGCAACATGGGCACGCTGGCTTCGATGTCGATCTCCATCGTCATTCAGGGGCGCCTGTGGGGTCTGATCTCCTGCCACGATGCCGGGCCTCGCCAGGTCAACTACCAAACCCGAACGGCCTGCGAACTCCTTGGACGCATCATGTCGCTGCAAATCGAAGCCAAGGAAGCAGCAACCCTGGCGCAGCGCAAGCTCGAACTGCGACGGCAGATCGTCGAGATGCTCTCGTCAATGGCCGACCGCGACAGCGTTATTGAAGGCTTCAAGTGCCTGCCGAAGGTCGTACTGGATTTCGCCGGTGCGGTCGGTAGCGCCATCGTCTCGGGCGAACACTCCGAACCGGTGGGCGAAACGCCGCCGGCAGCCTTACTGGTGCGACTCACTCATTGGCTGTCCCAGCAGCACGACCAGCTGGTGTTCAGCACCGACTGCGTCAGCCGAGATGTACCGGCTATTCCTGAACTGGCCGAGCATTGCGCCGGTTTGCTGGCCATCTCTATCTCCCGCCTGCATCCGCATTATCTGATCTGGTTCCGACGCGAACAGATCAAGACGGTCAATTGGGCCGGCCAGCCAGAGAAGCACATCGACAGTCAGGGCAGCCTGTCTCCGCGCCACAGCTTTGAAAGCTGGCAAGAGACGGTACGCGGCTATGCGTCGCCCTGGCAGCAAGTCGAACTGGAGGGCGCGCTGGAGCTGCGTACCGCGGTGCTCGGTATCGTCCTGCGCAAGGCAGAAGAGATGGCCCAGCTGGCGGGCGAGCTGCGCGAAAGTAACAAGGAACTGGAGTCGTTTTCATACAGCGTTTCGCACGATCTGCGGGCGCCGTTGCGGCATATCGCCGGGTACGCCGAGCTACTCGGAGAGCTTGAAGGCAGCAAGCTCAGCGAACGCGGCCTGCGCTTTCTGGACAATATCGGCGATGCGGCCCGATTTGCAGGAACCCTCGTCGACAACTTGCTGAGCTTTTCCCAGATGGGCCGCGCCGCGCTGCGCTTGTCCGATGTGAATCTTTCCGCGCTGGTTGAATCCATTCGTCAGGAAATGGCACCGGACTGCGACGGCCGTGAAATAGAATGGCAGGTTCATCCCCTGCCTATCGTGGTCGCCGACGCTGCTTTCATCCACATGGCGTTGCGCAACCTGATCTCGAACGCGATCAAGTACAGCCGCAAACGCGAGCGCGCGATCATCGAAATCGGCGCCGAAGAACGCGCTGAAGAGATCATCGTCTACGTTCGGGACAACGGCGTGGGCTTCAACATGCAATACGCCAACAAACTGTTCGGCGTTTTTCAGCGCCTGCATCGCATGGAAGAATTCGAAGGCACCGGGATTGGTCTGGCCAGCGTGCGCCGCATCATCGAACGCCATGATGGTCAGGTCTGGGCCAATGGCGAGGTCAACCAGGGCGCAACCTTCTTCTTTTCGCTCCCCAGACTTACCTACGCGTCACCCATTTAGTACGGGACTCTAAATGCTCAAACCGATTCTGCTGGTCGAGGACAATCCACACGATCTCGAACTGACCTTGGTAGCGCTCGAGCGCAGCCAGTTGGCCAATGACGTGATTGTCATGCGTGATGGTGCCGAGGCGCTGGATTACCTGCACCGCCGCGGCGACCACGTGAGCCGCGCCGATGGCAACCCAGCCGTGCTCCTGCTGGACCTGAAGCTGCCAAAGGTCGATGGCCTGGAGGTGCTGAAGACCGTACGCGACACGCCAGAATTGCGCAGCATTCCTGTTGTGATGCTCACCTCGTCCCGTGAAGAGCCCGATCTGGTCAGGGCTTATGAACTCGGAGTGAACGCTTACGTGGTCAAGCCGGTCGAATTCCGAGATTTCGTCGCCGCCATCTCCGATTTGGGGATTTTCTGGGCCGTGCTAAACGAGCCGCCACCCGGATCGCTGCGGTTGCAGCGCCAACTTCGGGATCGCAAGAGCAGTGAGGAGCCGAGCTAGAACGCTCATGCTTAACGCTCCAAAGCAGAACTCCCCTTCAAGTAGTGCGGTATCCGCGACAGGATGGTTATGCCGGCGACAACACCTATCTGCATCCTGTTTGTTGAAGACAGCCCGCACGACGCTGAACTAGCGCTCGTCACGCTCGAAAGGAGCGGCTACACCGTCGATAGCGAAGTGGTTTTCGACCACGCAGGTGTTGTCGAAGCCTTGCAACGTCGCGCCTTTGATCTGATTCTTTCCGACTTCATCCTCCCCGGTTATTCCGGCAGCCTGGTATTGCAGGAAGCCAGGCAGCTCGCACCCGACACTCCCTTTATCTTTCTGTCCGGCGTATTCGGTGAAGAGCATGCTGTAAACATGATGCGCTCAGGTGCAGTCGACTATGTGCTCAAGCAGAACCTTGGGTTTCTGCCGAAGGCTGTCGAGCGAGCCCTCAGCGAAGTGCAGGAACGGCGAGGGCGTCTGCGCGCAGAAGAAGCGTTGCGTGAGGTCGAGGTGCGGGCCCGATTGGCGATCGACGCTGCCGGGCTCGGCATGTGGGATTACGAACCACAAAACGGCACGATGATCCTGGACCGGCGCTGTCGGAGCATGTTCGGCTTACCGGGCGAAGCGCCGGTGGACATCCAGGTATTCGAGTCGCTGTGCCACCCCGACGACTTGCAGCGTATGCGCGAGCATATCTGGGACGCCATCAGCACCGACGATGGCGACAAGGAGTACACCACCGACTATCGGATCATGCTTGAGTGCGGCCAGGTCCGCTGGTTCGAGACCCGCGGTCAGGCGTTCTTCGAAGATGGCCTGTGCAAGCGCTTCATTGGGGTGGTGATGGATGTCACCGAGCAGCGGCTGGCGACCGAAGCGCTCAAGCGCATGAACGAAACCTTGGGTGAGCGTGTGGAAGAGCGCACCCGGGAACGTGACCGCACCTGGGAGCTGTCCAGAGACCTGCTGGCCGTCATGCGGTTCGACACCACCGTGGTGGCGCTCAACCCCGCCTGGGAACAAGCGCTTGGCTGGCCGCGTGAACAGCTGCTCAACACGCCGTTGTGGTCGCTGGTTCATACCGATGACCTCACAGCGACTCACGCAGAAACCGAACGGATTCGCAGCGGCAACGTCACCGACCGCTTCGTCAACCGCATGCAACATTGCGATGGCAGCTACCGCTGGCTGTCCTGGACTGCGGTACCGGAGGCGGGAATGATGTATGCCGCCGCGCGCGACATCACCAGCGAAATCGCAGCGGTGGACAAGCTCGCGGCGGCCAACCGGGAATTGACCGAACAGATCAAAGAGCGCGAGCGCATCGAAGCCACCCTGCAGCAGATGCAACGGCTCGAGGCGGTTGGCCAGCTCACGGCGGGCGTCGCACACGACTTCAACAATCTGCTGACGGTGATCCTTACCAGCGCCAGCTTCCTCAAGAATGATCTGGAACGAGGCGCTCCACTGGCCAAATCGCTCAGCCGCCTGCAGTACATTCAGGAATCCGGCGAACGCGGCGCAACCCTGACCAGTCAGCTGCTTGCGTTCGCTCGCAGACAGCAACTCGCCCCCAAAGCTGTGGATCTGAACGACACTCTGGTCGGTCTCTTGAGCCTGTTGCACAGCACCCTGGGCGGTTCCGTGACCATCGAAACCGACACCCGTGCAGGGCTCTGGCACGCGCTGGTCGACCCTACACAAATCGAGATGATCATCCTCAATCTCGCCATCAACGCACGCGACGCCATGGGCTCCGGCGGCTGCCTCACACTGCATACCGACAACGCGGTGATCACAGCACCAGCGGAGCGGGCCGAAGAACCTGGGCCAGGCGAGTACGTCGTCCTCTCGGTGAAGGACACCGGTTCAGGCATGAGCGATGAGGTGCTGCAAAAAGCTTTCGAGCCTTTCTTCACTACCAAGGAAGTGGGTAAAGGTTCAGGGCTCGGTTTGGCGCAAGTGTTCGGTTTCGCCAAGCAATCCGGTGGCGGAGCGCGCATCGAGACTGAGCTGGGCGTCGGTACCACAGTGATGGTCTATCTGCCTCGAGTGACCGCACCGGAACGCAGCCTCGGCGTCCCGGACCATGAGCTGGGCACGCCCGTCGACGACGCCTCGCATAGAGTACTGCTGGTCGACGACGATCACGCCGTGCGCGAAGTAACCGCACAGATGCTAAGCAATCTGGGCTACGCAGTGGTTCAGGCCGACGGTGGTCGTATGGCCTTGGAGATGCTCGAACAGGGCGCGGCGGTGGATCTGCTGCTCGCAGATTTCGCCATGCCAGGCATGAACGGGGGTGAACTCGCCCGTGCAGTCTCGTCTCGCTATCCCAAGCTGCCCGTGGTGTTCATCACCGGGTACGCCGAGCTCGGCGAACTGGGTATGGGCAGCTCGACCATCATCCAGAAGCCCTTTCGTGAAGAACAATTGGTGCGAAAGCTGAGCATGGTTCTGAAAGAAAGCAGCTCGGCCTGATGGACAGCGTGCGAAATCGCCTACGCGCAGCCACCGCGCTTCAGCATGAACGCATCGACGCTGCCTTTTCGGCCTATCAGCTGGATCAGACCGATGGCTACCGAGCCTTTCTACAGGCCCATGCGCTAGCGCTCATCCCGTTAGAGCTCACGCTGGAGCAGGCGGGCATCGAAACGATGCTCAATGACTGGTCCCAGCGCAGCAGGCGTCAGGCATTGCTTGCAGATCTGCAGGCGTTGGGTTGTACGGAACCCACATCAGCGCAGCCTGACACAGCACCGTCATCCGGCTGGTGCTGGGGCGCAGCGTACGTCGTTGAAGGGTCACGCCTGGGTGGACGTGTACTGGCGCGACGCGTAGCAGAAGCCAACCCCTCTGCCCCGCTACGCTATCTAAGTCACGGCAACGCAACGCCGTTTTGGCCGAGCTTTCTGCATGAGCTGGAACAGCAGGCAGCGGCCTGCGGTTGGTCAGAGGTGCTGGCCGGTGCGCATGCAACCTTCGAACGCTTCCTGAGCGCCGCCCGGTCGAACAGGTCTTAAAGCAGAAAAGCCCTTTCGGGCTTTTCTGCTTACATGGTGGTTTACAAATAATTCTGACAATTTCAGCCCCTTGGATCAGGGGCTGGGCCCGCTTTGAAGTTAGCATTGAGATAATAATATTTCGACAATTCGCATGTTGAGAACGATTAGATGCAGGATTTTTGCCAAAATATTCTGACAAATCTCAACACCCAAAGAGCGTAAACGGTTGGCTACCAGAATTTTCCGCCAGAGTAAGCTCACTACGGTAAGCAGTTTCGCGGGATTCGGATGCACCCGCTCTGAGGCCAGCGAGTGTTTACGATCAGCTCGCAAATCGTCTGCTGGGTCTGTTCTTCGGAATCGCGCCGGATGATAAACCTTCCACCGTTGCAGATTTTGTCATCGTAGGGCCACGCTTCGAAGGCTGCTTCCTCGCATCACTTGAATATTCTAGCGTCTGTTACTCCACAGGCCTTCGCTGTACACATACCGACCCATGTCATGGCGATTTGCTGGTCACTCAGGAGCTCGGGCTTAGACCTGCGGACCTCCTTCATTCCTCCCGCAGCCTCGGGGTACGCAAACATCCCACCGAATTTCGTCTCGCCATGCTTGAAGTTGAAAGTATTGATATCATATGGACCAAAATGTCTAAACACTGACCTTAGAGGTAATGATAAATGTCCCGACTGGCAGAGTACCGTAAACTGGAAGAGCAATTGAAGTCGCAAATGGCCGAACTTGAGGCCATGAGAAACGACAAGAGCCTTAAAAAGGATATGGAATTTGAAGATAAGCTTCGCTCGCTGATGGGTGAATACAGCATTACTCTACCTAGCTTGATCAATATTCTTGACCCGCAGTTTGGGACTCGTCGCGCTCCGGTTCAGCAAGGCCCGACACCACGCCGTGCTCGTCAGGTCAAGACATACAAGAACCCTCACAGCGGTGAAATAGTTGCGACCAAAGGTGGCAATCACAAGGTCCTGAAAGGCTGGAAAGCAGAATATGGAACGGATGAGGTCGAAAGCTGGATCCAGTGATAGCTTAGATCCCTCTGGTTTCAATAAGAGGTCTAATTAAGGCCTCTTAAGTTACGCATGAATATGCATTGGCCGATCCGCCGAGCAGCACAAAGCAGTACGCCACGGATTAGCAGAGGTGGCCCGCTAGTTATATTGGCCATATCGCAAATCGCTAAATAGCGTGATTTTTAAAAGCCTGGCGCCTCGATCAGATAGCCCATTCCGCGAGCAGTTTGTATCAGCTTCGGCTCGAACTCATCATCAATCTTTGCCCTTAACCGGCGTACCGCCACCTCGATTACATTGGTATCGCTATCGAAGTTCATGTCCCATACTTGGGAGGCGATAAGTGACTTTGAGAGCACTTCCCCGCGACGCCTAAGCAATAGCTCAAGAAGTGCGAATTCCTTTGCAGTTAGGTCTATGCGTTTCCCCGATCGCGTAACCCGTCGTCTCAGCAAGTCCATCTCAAGGTCGAGGAGCTTGAGTATCGTTTGGTTGGGAGCATGGCTGCCGCGGCGAAGCAGCGTGCGTATCCTGGCAAGCAGTTCGGAGAAAGCAAACGGCTTGATGAGATAATCATCAGCGCCCAACTCCAATCCCTTTACTCGATCCTGAACCCCGTCTCGGGCGGTAAGGAATAGCACTGGAACGTCATTACCGGCAGCGCGGACATTCTTTAAAACCTGCCACCCATCCAAGCCAGGCATCATCACATCTAAGATGAGCAGGTCGTATTCCCCGTGAAGCGCATGCTGAGCAGCATCAGTCCCGTTCTCTACTCGATCGACAGTGAAGCCGGCCTCCGTGAGCCCCTGCTGTAGGTAGGTGCCTGTTTTCGGCTCGTCTTCAGCAACAAGAAGCTTCATAAGGTACTCCTGCAAGCATTTAGAACAGTGTGGCGGTTGTCGGTCCTTGCATCCAGTACCTTACAGAAACGTAATGCTCGCATCATCTGTCTGACAGCTTCTAGCGTTAACGTCTACACCAGCAGTTGCCCCCACACTCTGCTTTTTGGCCATTTCCATGCTCCTTTGGCCTATTGGCGCCTTGATGGCGCCTTTTTTTTTTGCATGCTGGAACAGAACCTATTTACAGCAGGTAAAGATGCCATACACGCAACCTGCGCTTTCGCTTGTACTCACTTCTTCTGCGTTACTGACGAAACCGTAATGTTTCGATCAGGTTTCTGACAGGGACACTCGGTTAGCTTACACACAAGCCCAAGCCTCTGTTAATGGAGCTGCGCTGGGTCTCCCGTATCTTCGTAAACAAAGGTAAAAAGTAATGAAACTTTTCAAATCCCTTTCTGTACTGCTCGCCATCGCAGCAAGCTCTTCCTATGCAATGGCAGAAGGTGGTGGTGATCGTACCTTTGCTCGTATGGAGCAGGCTCGCCAAGTAGCGATCGCTAGTTATCAGGCTGACCAGAACGACCAAGCCCAGGAGCTAGCCGCGAAGGAAACTTCAGCGAAGCACGCTCATGCTAATTGCTGAAGCGAAACCGTACGCAGATTTGACTGCGCAGCTCTTAACTGTGGCAGCTTCTGCGATGTTATAGCTGCCACGGTGCTGGTATAGGCAGAAATGTTTGTAGAACCGGCGAAGCCGTTATAGCTACTTCGAACCATGGCTCGTCAAAAACCTAACCTAATATCTTCGCACCGAGCAGACCAAGTTTATACTGGCTAGTAGGTTACAACCCTCTTGAGCGGCTAAGATTTGATAATTATCCAATCTCATGAGGCCTTCTAAATTGCCCGCACAGCCTGGAAAGATCCGCTGAAAAGCAGTGAATGAGCAACAAACTGCTAATGAACTGCTAGATTATGGCCGGACCTTTTTAGCGGCTCTTATCCAGCCCGCGGTTTAAGTAAAGCCAGCTAAAGTGACCGGAACTCTGATCGCAGACGTTTTCGGGGCGCTTTAAGCTTACAAAAATGTAATTACGCGTTTTTCTTCGGCATGCCATATTTACGAATAATGGCGAGTCGCTTGATAAGACAGACCGTGCGCGAGCTTCTAAGATCGATTAACGCTGGCAACACCAACCCTAAAGGCTGGTTTCGGCTTGGCTCCTTAGCTTGATTGGAACGTACACATGCAACGTAAAACCTCTAGGCGAACCTTTGTTAAAGGCTTGACTGCCGCAGGCCTCCTTGGCGGTCTTGGCTTGTGGCGAGCTCCGGTCTGGGCAGTGAGTAGCCCAGGCCAGCCCAGCGTACTAACCGGCACGGAGTTCGATCTGCTGATTGGGGAGACGCCGGTCAATATCACCGGCGCGGCCCGGACAGCGATGACTATCAATGGGACCATCCCAGGGCCGCTTCTACGTTGGCGTGAAGGGGATACCGTCACGCTGCGCGTCAGGAATAAGCTGAGCGAAGATACATCGATTCACTGGCACGGCATGATCCTGCCGGCCAACATGGATGGCGTGCCTGGATTGAGCTTCCACGGCATCGCTCCCGATGGCATGTATGTATATAAGTTTCAGGTTAAACAAAACGGTACTTATTGGTACCACAGTCATTCAGGCCTACAAGAGCAGGTTGGTGTCTATGGCCCGTTGGTCATTGATGCTAAGGATCCCGAACCGTTCAGCTATGACCGCGACTATGTCGTCATGCTGACCGATTGGACCGATGAGGATCCCGCTCGAATCCTTTCTAAGCTCAAGAAGCAGTCAGATTATTACAACTTCCACAAGCGCACCGTCGGAGACTTCATTAACGACGTGAGCGAAGACGGCTGGGCCGCTACGATTGCGAATCGGAAAATGTGGGCTCAGATGAAGATGAGTCCCACCGACCTCGCCGACGTAAGCGGTTACACCTATACCTATCTAATGAACGGCCAAGCACCAGACGGGAACTGGACCGGTATCTTTAAGCCCGGCGAGAAGCTTCGCCTGCGGTTCATCAATGGCTCGGCCATGAGCTATTTCGATGTCCGCATTCCAGGGCTGAAGATGACTGTAGTCGCAGCCGATGGCCAATACGTCAACCCAGTTAGCGTCGACGAATTCCGCATTGCCGTGGCAGAAACCTACGATGTGATTGTCGAGCCTGCGACCGAGGAGGCTTACACGATCTTCGCCCAATCGATGGATCGCACAGGATACGCCCGTGGCACGCTAGCGGTTGCCGAAGGGCTGAGCGCTCCTGTTCCAGAAACCGATCCTCGACCACTAATCACCATGGACGACATGGGGATGGATCACGGCAGCATGGGCGGTATGGCGGGCATGGACCATGGCGGCGACATGGGCGCGATGGACCATAGCAACATGTCCGGCATGAACCACGGTGACATGCAAGGGATGGGCGACATAGGCGCAATGGCCGGCATGGATCACAGCAAAATGGGTGGGATGTCCGGGATGGACCACTCTGGAATGGCTGGGATGAGCGCAGGTATGCAATCGCACCCGCCCTCAGAGTCCAATAACCCACTGGTGGACATGCAGACCATGAGCCCAACTCATAGGCTGAACGATCCCGGTATTGGCTTACGAGACAACGGCCGCCGAGTCCTGACCTATGGCGACTTGAGAAGCACTTTCCCCGATCCGGACGGCCGTGAGCCCAGTCGGACGATCGAACTCCATCTCACCGGCCACATGGAGAAGTTCTCCTGGTCATTTGACGGCATAGAGTTCTCTGATTCGGAGCCCCTGCGGCTCAAATATGGCGAGCGGGTACGCATCACTTTGGTCAACGACACCATGATGACCCATCCGATTCATCTGCATGGTATGTGGAGCGATCTTGAGGATGAGAATGGAAAGTTCATGGTTCGCAAGCACACGATCGACATGCCTCCAGGTTCGAAGCGCAGCTACCGCGTGACAGCCGATGCACTCGGGCGTTGGGCTTATCACTGTCACCTACTGCTTCACATGGAAATGGGCATGTTTCGTGAAGTCCGAGTGGACGAGTAAGAGGAACTTTATATGGGAAATTTTATGAAGCGTAAAACTCTTATCGGCAGCGCGTTAATGTTCAGTCTGCTGGGCGTAATGAATATATCAGCTGCGTTTGCAGAGCAAACGCATGATCAGCACAAGCAACCATCGGCTTCGTCGCAAAATTCAGGCAACAAGCCGGCATCTCAGACACAAGGCTCCTCTAACTCAGAAATGGACCACGGCGACATGGGTCATGGCTCGATGGACCATGGTGAAATGGACCATGGCAAGATGGATCATGACCCGAAGGCTACTGGTACTGAGGTGGATTCGCACCATGACCACTAGATCTTCTCGCTTTGCTCTTATTGCGCTCGGAGTTTCGTTGAGCGCAGCGGCTGGACGGATAGCCAACGCCGCCGAGATGATGGATCACTCGATGCATCAAACCCCTCCTATTCCGGCAGCTCAAGCCCCTGCATCTTCTGCCAAGCCCGCGGCAATGAATCATGGCTCCGGTGGGCAAATGGACCATTCTGCAATGGGTCATGGTGCGATGGACCATAGCAAGATGAACCATGGCCAAATGAAGCATGACGATACGCTCGAAATGCCCGGCATGGTTCATCCCTCGTTCATTCCAGTATTGACCGATGCGGATAGAGAAGCGGCTTTCCCTGGTCTTCAAGGTCATACGGTCCATGACAAGTATCTGGCCTGGTTCCTTCTGCTAGATCAACTTGAGTACCAGGACGCAAATGAAGGTAGCACCCTCAGTTGGGAAGCTACTGCCTGGGTTGGTGGCGATATCAATCGGTTCTGGTTTCGCTCGGAAGGTGAGCGAACGAATGGCGTTACTGAAGACGCGGAAATTCAGGCGCTTTACGGGCGTGCAATCAGTCCCTGGTGGGATGTAGTAGCAGGTGTTCGCCAGGACTTTAAGCCCGAGTCGCCGCAGACGTGGGCGGCTTTAGGCGTCCAGGGGATGGCGCTGTATGGGTTTGAGGCGGAAGCCACCGCCTTCGTCGGTGAAGGTGGACAGACAGCAGCACGTTTTGAAGGCGAGTACGACATTCTCCTAACTAACCGGCTCATCCTCCAACCGACTGCCGAGCTCAATTTCTATGGCAAGGACGATCCTGCACGCGGAGTGGGCGCTGGTCTAGCAAATACAGAGGTGGGGCTCCGCCTCCGATACGAAATCGTTCGTGAGTTCGCACCGTACATCGGCGTCACGTGGAGCCGGGCATACGGTAATACCGCTGATATGGCGAGAGATGAGGGCGAAGACCTAGATGAGGCGCGGTTCGTTGCTGGCATCAGGCTTTGGTTTTAAGGACCTTCGATGAAAAGAATAATTATTAGCTTCGCTGCCTTCTGTGCTCTGGGCCTGTTGGTAGTGGCCGGAGTTGTTTTCTCAGGACTGATTAGCGTTGCCGCGGATGATCCTCATACGGGAGTCGTGCACGCATTCCTGGAAACTGCTCGCAATCGCTCGATTGAGGTTCGTTCCGAAGACATAGTCGTGCCATCTCTCGACGATGAAGACCAAATCCGCGCCGGGGCGGGGAACTACGACTCGATGTGTGTGGGTTGTCATTTGGCGCCAGGCATGGCTGAGACCGAGCTAAGCAATGGCCTTTATCCCGCACCACCCAGCCTGGCTGAAGCGGGGCTATACGGTGACCCAGCAAAAACATTTTGGGTCATCAAGCATGGCATCAAGGCCACTGGGATGCCTGCGTGGGGTAAAAGCATGGCTGACCCGTACATCTGGGGAATGGTGGCTTTTCTGCAGAAGCTTCCTGAGTTAGATGAAGGAGCGTATCGAGCACTCGTTGCGTCTAGCGGTGGTCACCAGCATGGTGGTGGGGAGACCCCAGCTGGGCACGGTCAACAACATGGTGAGGTGGCCTTGGACGACCACCATCAGGGCGACAGTGGCGACTCGGATCACCATGGCTCTAGCAGCTCAAGTGATGCAGCCGGCCAATCAAACTTTGGTCACCATGGTAATAATGAAAGCGATGACCATCATGCGTCAGAGGAGCCCCAGGCGGTTAAACACAGCAATGGCAATGGCGGTGACAACGCCGATGCGGAAGGCAAATCTCCTTCAAAAAACCATGTACACGCAGACGGGAAGCAACACGACCACTAACATCCGGTATGTCTGTACCTAAGCGGTTCTGACCAGGCTCTTAGAAAGACGCCTCGGCACAAGCAAAGGGGGTCGGTCTTAGGCCATCCTAATTCGACGCAACGGTACCGGAGGGCTTTTCACAACCATTAGGCCGCAGGTCTAGTGACTCTCATAGTTAAGGGCTTTCGCTCCGGCCGTTCCCCATTGGATGCTCCCAGTCGTGGCGACCGGGAGCTCCCCATACCCCACCGGTTATCTAGAACAGACTAGCGAAGCCGGCTAAGCCATCGGAAGTTTGGCTCATCGTCTCCAACTGTCGCCGCATACATCATATTCGGTACCGTTGCGCACCTTACAGCATTGTAATGAAGTTGGTCGAAACGGGCTCGGTAGGAGCGTGTCGTAATTCAGTGCCTGCTAATACGCTTATGAGGTATTTGGCTAGTAGGCACCGACGACATACCACTATCGAACCCTGGAGAACGCAATGACAAACTCAATGTTCGCTTCCTGTATCCAAGCTTGTTCGAACTGTGCCCTAGTGTGCGAAACGTGCGCCTCTGCTTGCCTGCGTGAGGATGACGTAAAAATGATGGCTCGCTGCATCGAGTTGGACCGTGACTGCGCAGACATTTGTAGGTTGGCCGCCACACTGATGAGCCGTGAAAGTGAGTACGCCAAGGAGTTCTGTGCCCTTTGCGCCAAGATCTGCCGCGCATGCGGTGAGGAATGCGCGAAACATCAGATGGATCACTGCCAAGAGTGTGCCAAAGCGTGCATGAAGTGCGCTGAAGAATGCGAGCGCATGGCTGCGTAACAATCTCGACTTGCTGCTCTGGCAAAGCTCATATCTCGTTGCCAGAGCCGCTTCGCCGGATTGACCGTTATATCCCAGCATGTGCAGAAGCTCAGCCAGCTGACTTGCTAGCAGAAAAGCCTAGATATCCGCTGGCCTAGCTCACCCAAACCTGCGCGCGGTCGCAACACCGTAACGCTTTTTTCTCTTGCCGCAAAGTAACCGATACTACAGTGCTGGGGACTAGATCTATGGAGCATCAAGGAGAATATCTACGCCAAGGCGCCACGTCGTCCGATATGGGTATGGATGCGCATATGCAGATGATGGAGCGACGCCATCTCGCGACGCTGTGGTGCCACTTCGTCAATGTATTGCTCGGCTTTTGGGTGCTGAGTGCGCCCTTCATCTTCGGCTACATGAACGTAGCGCCGGGTGACCTTGATCTGCCACGCCTGGCAGCCGAACGTAATTTGCCTGAAGTCGCCACCCGCGCGTTGCTGATGACCTGGAACGACGTCATCAGCGGCGCGTTGATCGTGTTGTTCGCCATCCTCTCGCTCAAACGGATTAGCTGGGCGCAATGGGCCAACACGGTC
Organism: Pseudomonas sp. NPDC077451; assembly: GCF_044543345.1. NCBI lineage: Bacteria > Pseudomonadati > Pseudomonadota > Gammaproteobacteria > Pseudomonadales > Pseudomonadaceae > Pseudomonas > Pseudomonas sp. NPDC077451. The sequence goes on from NZ_JBITVX010000014.1 coordinate 76,586, forward strand.
ATGGGATTGTGGTTGATGTTCGCGCCGCTGCTGTTCTGGACTCCATCCCCGGCGAGCTACGGCAATGCCTTGCTGGTCGGTGGGCTGGTGATCGCCTTCTCTACTCTGGTGCCGATGATGCCCGGCATGAGCATGCAGGGCATGATGCAAAAGGCTGCAGTGCCGCCGGGCTGGGATTACAACCCTTCGACTTGGCTGCAACGCCTGCCAATAGCCATCCTCGCCGTGATCGGCATTCTGCTCGCGCGTTATCTGGCCGCTTATCAGCTTGGCCATACCTCGAACGCCTGGGATCCCTTTTTCGGCACCGAACCTAACGGCACCGAGACCATCATTACCTCGGACATGTCGCGCGCCTGGCCGGTATCCGATGCAGGGATCGGTGTGATGGCCTATATGATCGAGCTGCTCATGGCGGTTATGGGCGATGCCCGGCGCTGGCGCACCATGCCGTGGATGGTCGCAGCGTTCGGCGTGGTGGTCGTGCCCCTTGGCGCGGTGAGTATCTTCTTCATCATCGCCCAGCCGATTTTCATCGACACCTGGTGCACGCTGTGCCTGGTTCAGGCCTTGGCCATGCTGGTGATGATGCCTTACGCACTGGATGAGCTGGTCGCCATGGGGCAGTTTCTGAAAGACGCGCGACGTCGCGGCAAGCCGTTCTGGAAGACCTTTTTCATGGGCGATGCAATGGAAGGCGCCCGCGAGGACAACACGCCGGAGTTCGACGGCAGCCTCTCCTCAATGACCCTCAAAGGCCTTCGCGGAGTAAACCTGCCCTGGGGGCTCGCGCTGCTGTGCATTCTAGGCGTCTGGCTGATGTCGACCCGGTTGATCTTCGGCACCGAGGGTGCCATGGCCAACAGCGATCATCTGATGGGCTCGCTGCTGATCACCGTCTCGGTGCTGGCCTTTGCAGAAGTAGCTCGCCCGCTGCGGTTTCTGAATCTTCCCATCGGCGCCTGGTTGATCGCCGCGCCCTCGTTCCTAGACGGGGCAGGATTCGCCGCCACGATCGGCAGCCTGATCGCTGGTCTGCTGGTAATAGTGCTGAGCCTTCCGAAGGGGGTGATTAACCACCGTTATGCCGGCTGGAACGCGCTGTTGCGCTAAGCCAATGCAATCCAACCAGCACAGGAGTCGAACATGACCGACCGCGCAAAAACCGCCGTGATTTGTGGCGGGACCGCAGGCATAGGAAGAGCGACAGCTCATGCGTTCGCGCAAGCTGGCTTTCGCATCGCAGTGATCGCCCGCGGCGAAGAGGGGTTAGCCGATACCCGTGCTGAACTGGAGGAAAAGGGCACCATGACGCTGGCGATTTCAGCGGATGTGGCCGACGCCGAGGCGGTCGATAAGGCAGCCGAGCGTATCGAGGCGGAGCTGGGTCCGATCGAGATATGGGTCAACGCCGCGATGGCTACGGTGTTCGGCCCGGTCAACAAAACCAGCGCGGCGGAATACAAGCGGGTGACCGAGGTGACCTATCTCGGTTTCGTTCACGGCACGCTGGCAGCGCTGCGCTATATGGAGTCGCGCAACCGAGGCACCATCGTCCAGGTGGGCTCGGCCCTCTCCTATCGCGCGATTCCCTTGCAATCGGCCTACTGCGCCGCCAAGTTCGCCATCCGCGGGTTTACCGACTCGCTGCGCTGCGAGCTGATCCATACCAACAGCCGCGTACGGCTGACCATGGTGCAGCTGCCGGCACACAACACGCCGCAGTTCGACTGGTCGCGCAACAAGATGCAAAAGCGTCCGCAGCCAGTCCCTCCTATCCATACGCCAGAGGTCGCCGCGCGCGCCATCCTCCGTGCAGCGACCGACGCACCCCGCGAACTTTGGCTGGGGCGCGCCTCGTTCCAGGCCATCATTGGCAATATGTTCATGCCCGGCCTGCTTGATCGGATGATGGCCAAGCAGGCCTGGAACGGGCAGATGACCGACGAACCGGCTAGCGATGAACAGCCGGACAACTTGTTCCAGCCGGTAGTTGGGCTGCATCGCCTCGAAGGGCGCTTCGGCGACCAGACAAAAGGAAAGGCACTGGGCCTAAGCTCCGAAACCGTGGGCAAGCTGGCTGCGGGTGCCTTGGCGTTGGTAATGGTGTTTGGCGTAGCGGTAGTTGTTGCTATTGCCAGCTAGCCGGGTCGCATCAATTGGATCAGGCAAAAGCGCCCGTTGAACGCGGGCACGTTAATCAAAAGAACCGAGGCTCAGTGCGGCATTGATCAAACCCACATGAGAAAAGGCCTGCGGTATGTTGCCTAGATGCTGGCCGCTTCGGGTGTCGAACTCCTCAGCGAACAGGCCGTGCTCACCCTTGCGTTGCAGCAGCTGTTCGAAAAATTCCTTTGCCTCTCGAGGCCGGCCGGTTTGCACTAATGCCTCGACGAGCCAAAAGCTGCATATGAAGAAGGCGCCTTCTCGGCCCTGTAGCCCATCCGAAATTTCAGCAGGGTAGCGCCGTAGCGCGACGCCGCCTTCGTCCAGTTGTTTACGGATCGCATCGACCGTATTGATGAAACGCTCGTCGCTGCCTTCGATGAAACCAACACGTGCTAACAGCAGAAGGCTGGCGTCAAGCCTATCGTCATCGAAGGCCCGGATGAAATGGCTGCCGTCGGCGCTGACACCACGACGCAGGACTAACTGACGTAGAGCCTCGGCCTGATTGACCCAGCTTTCCTCATCTCCATCTAGGTCATGGCGGCGCTTCAGCCAAAGCGCACGCTGTAGGCCGGCCCACGCCATAACCTTGGAGTGCACATAGTGGCGCGGCGCGCTGCGCATCTCCCAAATGCTTTGGTCAGGCTCCTGCCAGTGCGCGGCAATGAAATCAGCAGCGGCGCGCATATGAGGCCAGTGCGCCCGCATCGCATCGTCACCCATGCTATCGCAGATGCTCACGCACTCCAGCAACTCGCCATAAACATCCAGCTGAAACTGGCCGTCGGCAGCGTTACCTACACGCACCGGCCGCGAGCCGCGATAGCCTTCAACCCCTTCGATATTACGTTCTGGCGGCGGCGCAGCACCGTTTACATCGTATAGCACGGCCAGCGGCGTCCCATGCTGCTCAATGGTTCGCTGCATCCACTGGGCCCAACGATGTGCCTCATCTCGACAACCGAGGCCGAAGAGAGCACCAAGTGTCAGCCCCGCGTCTCGGAACCAGGTATACCGATAATCCCAGTTACGCTCGCCGCCCAAGCGTTCAGGTAGGGATGTCGTTCCAGCAGCTACAACCGCCCCGCTGGGTTCGTATGTCAGCAACTTAAGAGTGATAGCGCTACGCACGACGTCGGCCCGATAACTAGCGGGGCAATCCAGCGCTGCACACCAGTCACGCCACGCTTTCAACGTCGCCGCAATCCGAGCTGGCACTGATTCAATCGATACAGGAACGGGTGGGGCATCTTGCTCTAAGGAAACGCTTAGACAAATTCCGGCACTCCCTCCTGCATCTACTGAGAGGACTCCCTGCCAGCCTTCACCGTCTGGATACAGTGCGCAGTCCGCTTGAAGCAATAGCTGTTGCCGCTGATACGAATAGATTAAACCTTCGGCCGAAAGGCTTGCCTCACCGGCTACGCTTCCGAAATCTGGACGGGGCTCAAACATCAGCGTGAACTCACAACGGCCAGCTAGTCCGTCTACCTGCCAAAGCAAGCTTTGCTGATCGTCTGATCCAGGCCACTCCATACAAAGCGTGACACGGGCGGACCCGGACGCGCTGTGCACCTCGAACTCCAATACTGCAGAATCGTCCAGATAATGCGTTTTGAGGTCACCCGGTGTCGACAGCTGCAGGCGCCCACCACGATCGCGATCGAGCAGCGGCCAAATCAGCGGTGTGCCATCGAAGCACCGGGGACAGAACCATTCCACGTTGCCATCTGGGCCGACCAATGCCATGGAGCGACCATCACCGACGGCCGCCAGCGAAGCGATCATTGGATATTCTGCCTTTCCAGCTGTCAGCTGCTGATCAATTCTCATAGTTCTCTTCATGTCGGTGCGCTTACAGGCGATTCAAAGGCCAGTCTAGACTGCTGCTTCAAAGCGGCAGGCTCGCGTTGAGTTTATAAATACCTCGGAGCTGACATGAAGAGCAACCCGAGGTAAGCCTGCTTTATTAACCCTAATGATGGACAGCTTATGCCGGGTGCGCGGTTCGCTCGGTCGAAAAGCCAAATGCTTACAAAAATGTAATCACTAGCTCAGCTTCATGACAGGGTATATGAACTAATTTGCAGAAATAGATGGTCTGAGAGGCGGCATAAGTATGGTCCTAGCCCATCGAAACAGGCTCAGTAGCAGCGGCCGAATCTTTAATACGGAGATCACCTTTATGAAATTGTTGATACCTTTTTACCTTGTCGGATCGATGATGCTGTCTCCCATAGCTTGGGCTGAAGGAGGAAGCGACCGCACTCTCGAGCGCCTTCAGCAACTGCGCGATAAAGCTGAAGCGGTTTTGGTTCAAGCAGAGAAAGCGCCAGTCTGCGAGCGCCAAGTGCATATGAAAGAACATATGGGAATGCTCGAAGAAATGATGAGCCAGCTCCATAAAGATCATCCAGGGCCAGACGTCTCTACCGAGGAGCATTTGGCTTGGATGGAGAAGCACGACAAATTGGTAGACGATGTACTAAAACAAATGATTCGCGAACATAAGCTGATGACGGCTAATAGGGAGTGTCATCCGTAATAAATCGCTACTCTTCCAGCCATTACGATTACGGACGCTCTCTGGCTTTGCACCGCCCGACCAAGTGCCAGGTCGGGAGTAAATCCTACAGGCTGATCGACGTAATTCTGATCAGCACTGTTTTTTTCAAACTTGATAGGATCGTTGATGAGGATTAGTTTCGAAAAGGCTCTAGGCGGGCCAGAAAAAGCGCTCCTCTACACTGCCAAAAGGGCAGAGGTGCTGAGCAACAATATAGCCAATGCTGATACACCCAATTTCAAAGCCAGGGATGTGAATTTTGCCTCGGTGCTTGCCGCTCAAAACAAGCAGGCAATGAACGCTGAGTTTTCACCGGCCAAAACTAACCAGAACCATATGAATACTGGTGGCTTGGAGGTTACTCTTAGCGATGCGGCCCTACTTTACAGGGTTCCCAATCAACCATCACTTGATCAGAACACAGTCGACGTTCAGGTTGAACAAGCAAAATATGCGGAAAATTCGATTCGTTTCCAGGCTGCATTTACTCGGCTGAACGGCGCTTTCAAGGGTTTAATGATGGCCCTGAAAGGTGAGTGAGAAGGCAATCTTCCTTTGGCTCTGCGCCCCGGAAGGAACCTCTGGGCTGTGCGAGACAGGCTCTCACTCGCTTTTAAACAACAATTCCTCAATTCGATCGTGTTCTTCCCGTGTCGGTAGAGCGGTTGAATCTATATTGTCATCACTATCCGACTCGTCGTTTTTCGGCGAACCGCGTTCAGGGTGGTAACCACCAGCTGCGTCGAACGCTACCCACCCGTACCACTCTCGGATGACTTTGGAAGGACGGCCATCTTCTATTGCCACATACCAGTCGGCCAATCGGAAACGTTTACCGGCAAGCGTTGAGGTAGCCTTTTCAGCTCGAACCAACGCCAGATATTGTGGGTGCGGCAGTTCATCTACGGCGCCGGTTTCGTCAAGCAAGAACGTGAACGAGGCGTGCGACCGCTGCTCTGTGGAACCGGTTCGCTCCTCTTCCTCACCTAAGGTAAACACAGGAGCAAAACCGCCCCCCTCTGTTCGGAAGTTGGTTGTCTGGCCTTGGTAGACCCTGGCAGCGTTCCACTGCACCTTGCCAGCATAAGCGTATGCGCGCAGGTCAAACTTCATTGGTCGTACCTGAGGGTCAGCGATAGTTCTACGCTCGCCAGGAGCCAAGAGGGACTGGGCCACGTAGTTTCCGCCAACGATTTCTTCCCACACACGCTTGGTGAGCTTGTCTCCTCGGTATGCCCCGCGACTACCAAAACCGCTAACAGGCTTGAAAAAGAGGCTGCGGCGTCTCTCCCAGAGTTGCTCCGCATTGCGATGCTCGACCGGGACAGTAAGCGGGACGTATTGGGCCAACACGGCTCGGACTTGCTGATCGACGCCAATCTCTTCCAAAAAACTTGAGTTGGTTAGATCAACCAACCTGCGTTTGTCGGCGTAAAGGGCATAGGCCCGAGGGTGTGGGGTTACCGTCACAATATCCGCTAAATAAGCGCTGCGCAGCGCGCTGCAATTGTCGCCCTCCAGATAGAAATCGGTGAGTCGGTTGTAGACGAGATCCACAGGCTTTCCGTCGACCAAGAGGCAATCGTTGTGAAAGGCCAGATCGGCTGGGTCTGCGATTATGCAGTCGATTCCTGCTGACTCGAATAACCGCTGAAAAAGAAGAAACTCCGGATACAGGTATTGGGCTTGTGGGCTTTCATCCAAGATCACCACGCGCGTGAGCGGTCGTTTCTCGCCGCTTGCAGACCATTCCTGGGCGAACATATGCAGTATCGACTGCTCGAAGCCTCCGGGCCCTTCCTGCCCCGGCGATAGCCCGACTACGCCGCTGCAACAACTGCGCTGAGCGCGGGCGAGCAATACGTTTAGCATCGCTCCGCCGGCATTTGTGTTTATTTCGATAAGCCCAAGCTTGTCCTCAGACAGATGAAAATCGTAGCCAAAGAAGACGCCCCACGCGCCCCGAGGATCGTGTCGTGCAATAGGAGGTGCAGAATTCAGAGCATGCTCACGCCAACCGGGCGAGCTCACGGTCTGCTCGATGGCCTGAATAACCTCACTAACCTGGCGCAGCCGCGAAGGCGATACAAAGACCGGTCGCGCAGCAAACACATGGGGGCAACGTGACTTCAACAGATCTGACAGCTCTGAATCCCCAAGCTGTTCAGCCAATACGTTTACGAGCGCAGCTTGATCTAGGCTTACGCAGAAGCACGCTTCGTTAAGCGCTGCGACTGTCGAACCGCATTTTGTTGATGAGGTCGCTTGCACGGGAACCTCCAGAACCAAACATACAGTTTCGAAAGCCTTGGCCTCTTTCGGTTCAGCAGGGCATTTGCGATAAGCTTAGGTCAGGGCCGTTGTCGGCCAATGCGCCGTTAACTAGACATCAGCCTTGGAAGCGTCAGTGTGAAAGTCGTGTGCCCCTCAGCTGATTCGCAAGCGATGCGCCCTTTGTGGGCATCAACAATCGACCGTGTGATAGCCATGCCGAGGCCCGCATTCAGGGTAGTACCTTCGCGCCTTGCGGTATCCACCCTGTAGAACCTGTCGAATATTCGAGTGTGAAGCTCGGCCGGAATAGTAATACCGCGGTTGGTTATAGCTGTCGAAACCGAGTTACCACTCTGGCTTATTTCAACGCTGATAATGCTTCCTTCCTCTGCATACCGAACTGCGTTCGAAACTATGTTTGAGATGGCCCTTCTTAGCATTGATTTATCGCCATGTACCGACCCATCGCCTGAAAGCGTGATTTCGACCTTCTTGTCCTCGGCTGCGAGCTCGTAGTATTCGATGACACTCGTGGTAATCTCAGCCATGCTGGTCCCTTCGGCACTGGGCGTAATCTTCCCGTTGTCCGCTTTGGCGAGGAACAGCATGTCATCGACCATCTTTGACATGCGCCTAAGTTCTTCGAGGGCGGAATACAAGATATCCTTGTAGTCGGTATTTTCGCGGTCGCGCAAGAGCGCGACCTCCATTTGGGTCAGCATGCTGTTCAGCGGCGTTCTTAGCTCATGCGCGATGTCCGCTGAGAAACCTGACAACCTGATGAAAGAGTCATCCAAGCGCGAGAGCATTTCATTGAAGTTGTCTACGAGTTCATGAAGCTCGCCTGGCACTGATTCGGTTGGAATTCTGGTATCCAAACAATTGGCAGTTACTGTAGAAGAGGTCTTAGAGAGCTCATCAATCGGTTTTAAACCCTTCCTGATCAGAACAACACCTAACGCGCCACTCAGAAGTGCACTAACGACAAGCGTATAAGCAAACCACTGCTGAATCATATCGAAGAAGTGGATTCGGTGCGTTACATCCAATGCCAAATAGATAACAGTGTCCTGCCCTTCTACCCACCGGTTTACTTTTCTAGTGATGCCGCTGTACTGGTGGCCACCGAAACTTACCGTCCAGCGTTCCTCTTGGATGTCCGTGACAAGAGGTAGCAAGCTCTCAGACAGATTGTGATGGGAGTAAACCGTCTTACCGTCTACTACAACCGCAGTTGCGAAGCCAAAGGAGTGCTCAATAACAGCATCGATCCTTGAAGCGGTCTCAGGCCCGAATTCTGAACTGCCGCGTAGCATACGCTCTACTGCAGCAGCCTTTTCATTCAGCACCTGTGCGTCTTTGCGTTCGAAATGGAGCTGGCAAAAATAATTGAAGCTGATTGCGGCGGCCAACAGCACAACCGTAACCACGAACATGAAAGCTATCGCCATTCTGCTCGTCAGTGACACTTTTCCCATCAGTACGGTCCTGGTTAGGCCATCACGCACAAAAAAGCAGGTGGGCACCCAGAAAAGGTGCCCGACCTGCTTCGATCATAGTTGCTCGCACTCTCGTATCCTAGGCAGCGTCTGGGTTTTCCCCATTTTGCGAGTGGCCGGCTTTGGCCGCCTCCATCATTTCACGACACTCTTTCATCATTCCACGCATGTCGCCCATCATTTCCATATGCTTGTCGCCGCTCATCATGCCGGTTTCTGAATGGCTTTGGTCCGCTTTATCTGCCGCTGCGAAACTCAGTCCGCTCGCCAGGGTGATTGCAATTGCTGTTACTGTAATGGTGTTTCGCATGTTAAATCTCCAAGTTCAGTGGGTTATTCGCTCTTGCTTAACAAGGTGCTTTCGCCAACGTTGGGCTCCTTGGGCTTTGTCGCACTTACCGCTAGACATATGCTTCATGCATACGACCATCATCAACAAGCAGGGCAAGAGAAAGAGCAGGCTTGGCAGCGTCGTTGCCAACGCCCCAGTGCTTTGGTTCAGGAGCATGTAGCCAACCACAGCTACGGTTAGACCGGTCACGATCGGATTGCGCTGCAGTACACTTTTCATTCTCGAAAACAGGCTGCTCATATCATTACCCTCGAATATTTAATTTGCAGGTTAGCCGTTGTTTACGCCTACCGGTGCGCTCAAAAATTCCACCGTATGAATCTCCCCGTCTGGGGTCTTTACCTTCATTTCATATGTCTGAACTTTTGCAGTAGTCCGATAGTTCTGAATCATTTCAGTCGTACCGGTCGCCCCTGCAGGTGCGATGCTCAGCACTTTGCCTTCTTTGACAAGCTCTTTAAGAGTGAGATTGGATCCTGCAGGATCATTTAGGCGATGCATTGTCCGATCGCTTCCGCCTTCGGCCATTGCAAGAGAAGACGCAACGGTCAGAATAAAAGGAACGATTACTTTGGTTATACGGTTCATGGTTTGCACCTCTTGGTTAGTTGATGCCTGTAGATTAAAGGCTTGCTACTTACAAGAAGCTGTTGCCAAGGTTACAAAGCTGTAATCGCTCATTTTTTTGTTGGTACGACCGCCGCGTCTGCGGCGGTCGCTTTCTGTGCTTACCGTTTTTCGATACGCGTAATGGTGGAATCCATGCCCTTCGAGGAGAACTCGAATTCGACCTGGTCCCCTTCTTTCAACTTTTGGAGCTGATCAGGCTTCGCTTTGAAGCCCATCGTCATAGAAGGCCAACCCAGCGCTTCGACCGGGCCGTGTGCAATGGTCACGGTGCCGCTCTCGGTGTTTACTTTCTTGACTGTGCCGATGGCTGTAGCGGTCTGTCCCGCCGACTTCTGGTCCATTGGCATGTTCATGCCTTTGTGATCCATCGGCATGCCGTCCATTGGCTCCTTGTCGGCGGCATAGGCGACTGGCACCAGGAAGAGTGAGGCAAGGGTGATGTGCTTAATGTTCATGGATGTTCTCCAGTGGGGTTGGTTGCTTGCTGGGTGGTAACTCGCAATTGCCGGCGGCGCATCAGCAGGTAAGCTGCCGGCAGAACGAACAGGGAGAGCAAAGGGGCGGTGATCATCCCGCCCACCATGGGCGCGGCGATGCGGCTCATGATTTCGCTGCCGGTTCCGCTACCCCAGAGGATGGGCAGCAGACCGGCGATAATCACTGCTACGGTCATGGCCTTGGGGCGCACCCGCTGCACAGCGCCTTCGCGGATTGCGTCGAGCAGTACGCCTTCGCCATGGGCTCCAGCGTTAACCCGATCTGTCCATGCGTTCTTCAAATACAGCAGCATAATGACGCCGAACTCAGCAGAAACGCCTGCCAGTGCGATGAAACCGATTCCTGTCGCTACGGATAGGTTGTACCCGAGCAAATAGAGGAACCAGACGCCACCGGTTAGGGCGAATGGCAGCGTGGCCATGATCAGCAACGCCTCCCCAAAGCGCCCAAACGTGAGGTAGAGCAAGACAAAAATGATGAGCAAGGTAGCCGGCACGACGAGCTTCAGCTTCGCGTTAGCTCGCTCCATGAATTCGAATTGGCCGGAATAGCTGATGCTCATGCCGGATTCGAGCTGGACCCCTTTGCTGATCTTTTCCCTCAGATCGCCCACCACAGCCGCCATGTCGCGGCCACGAACATCGACGTAAACCCAGCCCGACAGCCTTGCGTTTTCGCTTTTAAGCATTGGCGGCCCGTCGGTCACCTGTACTTTGGCCACGGTCCCCAACGTGATCTGGCTGCCTTGCGGCGTGTAGATCGGTAGGTTGCGCAGATCGGATATCGAGTCGCGCCACTCGCGGCCATAGCGGAGGTTGATCGGATACCTGGCGAGCCCTTCCACGGTTTCACCAATGGTTTGACCACCGATGGCACCGGCCACGATCGATTGCACGTCCGCGATATTCAGGCCGTAGCGTGCGGCGGCGACACGATCGATATCCACATCGATATACCTGCCGCCGGTCAGTCTCTCAGCAAGCGCCGAACTGACCCCAGGCACCGTTTTGGCGATTTTTTCCACTGCCTGGGTGGCTTTGTCGATCTGTGCCAAGTCAGTGCCATACACTTTCACCCCGATCGGGCTCTTGATACCCGTCGCCAGCATATCGATACGGTTTCGAATCGGCGGGATCCACAGATTGGCCAATCCAGGTACCTGTACGGTGCGATCCAACTCCTCAACCAGCTTGTCAGGCGTCATCCCAGGGCGCCATTGATCCTTCGGCTTGAACTGAATGGTCGTCTCGAACATTTCCAGCGGGGCGGGATCGGTAGCGGTGTCGGCTCGACCAGCCTTACCGAACACGTGTGCAACTTCTGGAACCGTTTTTATGAGCCGGTCCGTCTGCTGCAGTAGCTCAGAAGCCTTCTGAGCGGAGAGGCCTGGAAGCGCAGTGGGCATATAAAGGAGGTCACCTTCATCCAGCGGGGGCAAGAACTCCCCACCAAGGCGAGAGGCCGGCCACAAGCCTGTCAGGAAGACCAGAACAGCCACCAGCAGAGTCATCTTGGGCCAGCGCAGTACCGCGTCCAGGGCCGGCTTGTAGATCCAGATGAGGCCACGGTTGAGTGGATTACGGTGTTCGTCAGGGATTTTGCCCCTGATCCAATACCCCATGAGCACCGGAACCAGCGTGACAGACAGGCCCGCGGCGGCTGCCATTGCATAGGTTTTGGTGAACGCCAGTGGACCGAACAGCCGGCCTTCCTGCGCCTCCAGGGTGAACACTGGAATGAACGACAGCGTGATGATCAGCAGGCTGAAGAACAATGCCGGCCCCACTTCAACAGCCGCGTCAGTAATGACCTTCCAGTGCTCCTGGCCCTTCAAGGTGGAGTCAGGATGCCGCTTGTGCCAGGCCTCAATGTGCTTGTGGGCGTTTTCGATCATGACGATTGCTGCATCGACCATCGCTCCGATGGCGATCGCGATGCCACCCAACGACATGATGTTGGCGTTGATGCCTTGCCGCTGCATGATCACAAAAGCAATCAGGATGCCGATCGGCAACGACACGATGGCGACCAACGACGAGCGCAGATGCCACAGAAAAATCGCGCAAACCAACGCAACGACAATGAACTCCTCGATGAGCTTGTGCGTGAGGTTTTCAACGGCACTGTCGATCAGCTTGCTACGGTCGTACGTCGTGACGATTTCGACGCCTTGGGGCAGGCTCGCTTTCAGCTCATCCAGTTTGGTCTGAACGGCAGCGATGGTTTCCCGAGCGTTCTTGCCGCTCCGCAGGATCACCACGCCGCCGACTACCTCACCTTCACCGTCAAGCTCGCTGATGCCCCGGCGCATTTCCGGGCCGAGCTGGATATGCGCAACGTCCCCTAGCGTCACTGGCACGCCGCCGTCGAGACGCAAAGGAATGGCTCGAAAGTCTTTGAGTGTCTTGAGATACCCGGTCGCACGGACCATGAACTCGGTTTCTGCGAGTTCCAGAACACTCCCGCCGGTTTCACGGTTGGCTTCATCGATCGCCTTTGCAATCTGCTGCTGCGTCACGCCCCTGCTTGCCATGCGCACGGGATCCAGTACGACCTGATACTGCTTGACCATCCCGCCTATGGGCGCGACTTCCGCCACGTTGGGCAGTGTCTTGAGCTCATAGCGCAGGAACCAATCTTGCAAAGAGCGCAGCTGCGAGAGGTCATGTTTGCCCGTTCGGTCTACCAAAGCATATTGGTAGATCCAGCCGACACCTGTGGCGTCAGGGCCCAAAGCGGGTTTGGCGGCGGCGGGAAGCCGACTCTGCACCTGACTCAGGTACTCCAGCACCCGAGAACGGGCCCAATAGAGGTCGGTGCCGTCCTCAAACAGGACGTACACGTAGCTATCCCCGAAGAAGGAGTAGCCACGGACTGTCTTCGCGCCGGGGACAGACAGCATGGTCGTCGTCAGTGGGTAGGTGACCTGATTCTCAACGATCTGGGGCGCCTGCCCGGGGTATGGCGTGCGGATGATGACCTGAACGTCGGAAAGGTCTGGCAATGCATCAACAGCGGTGTTTTTGACCGACCAGACACCCCAAGCCACCGCGAACACAGTAGCCAGCAGGATCAGAAAGCGGTTGGCCACTGACCAGCGAATTATGGCTGCGATCATGGCTGGCCCCCCAGCTTCTCGATGTGCTCAATGACCAGGCCCTCTTCGCTTTCACGCGCGCCGACACGGACGTGATCGCCGGTCTGCAACTTTGTTAGGAGCGATTGATCTGCAACCGGAAAGGACATTGTCATCCCAGGCATGTTCAGCGTCTTGAACGGCCCATGCGACAGGCCAACCATGCCATCTTCCAGGCTGACGATCGTACCTTCAGCCTCGTGCAGCGCAGGTTCTGTAGAAGTTGCAGGCTCCTCCAAACCCTGAGCGGTCAGCCCGCGTAGGCTCGCCTCTGAATCCAGGAGAAACTGACCGGACGCCACGACCTTCTGACCGGCTTCCAGCCCTTCAAGCACCTCTGTCTGGTCATCGAATTCCCGGCCTGTGCGAACCTCAATCGGGCGGTAACGGCCTTGATCCTCGGCCAGCATCACCAATGCGCGCCGACCGGTGCGAATGACCGCCTCGGACGGGATGACCAAGACATCTTCGACGTTGCGACTCAACGTCACCTCGGCCGTCATGCCGGGACGAAGCCGTTGTTGCGGGTTAGGTAGCTCGACCCGGACACGCACAGTGCGGCTATCCAGGTTGGCCTGCGATAGTACCGTCTGGATCGTTCCTTCCAGCGTTTCACCCGCAAAAGCGGGCAGGCGCGTTGTTACTGATTGCCCTGGCGCTAAATTTGCGATCCGCGCCTCTGGTACTGCAACTTCTAGCCAAACCGTGTCCAGCCCGTTGACGCGCGCAAGAGTAGCGCCGGCGGGTACGGTCATGCCCTCGCGAACGTCGAGGCTGTTCAGCACGCCGCCTATTGGACTCGTCACTGTCCAAACGGGGCGCGCTTTACCAGTTCGTTCTAGCTGCACTATGACTTCTGGCGGCATGCCAGCAAGGCGCAACCGCTGGCGAGCCGCTGCGAGCAGCTGGGGTTGGCCGACCCCTTTGAGCGCCAGGTACTCTTCCTGTGCGGCAGCCCATTCGGGAACCAAAAGATCGGCTAACGGCGCGCCTTTTTCGATGACATCCTCCGGTGCTCGGTCGTAAACGCGCTCGACAAAGCCACCGGCACGCGCCTGCACAACCGCCACGTCTCGCTCGTCAAACATCAACGCGCCTGTCGCTTCGAGCGACTGGCTGATCGATTCACGCGTTACGGTTGCCAAGCGCACGCCGAGATTCTGCGTCACGCTCGGGTCGATACTGATCGATGCCCCGTCGCTTCCCTCATCTGCATAGCGTGGAATCAATTCCATATCCATGAATGGCGACTTGCCCGGCTTATCGAACTTTTGCTGGGGTACCATAGGGTCATACCAATAGAGCACTTCCTTGTCTTCTTCTGCAGGCGATTGTCCGAAGGCTGCGGTAGGCAGACCGATTAGCGCTGCAGCGCTAATCATCAGAGGCAGACTGAAGGCGAGTACCAGCCGCTTGTGTTGGAATGTCATGGTCGGGTATCTCCAAAGGCGAAATGCAGGCGGGCATTGCTCAACGATCGATCGCGGGCGACGTCAATACGCCGTAGCCGGGTCTCCACAAGCTGTCGTCGCGCTTCGATCACAGCGGTCAGCTCACCGCTTCCGGAGCGGTAATCGGCCATGGCAAGGCGGACCTTCTCTTCAGCGAGGGGTAGTAAGGTTTTGTCGAGGCGGATGAGTGCGCGGTCCAGACGCTGATACTCAGCGAGGTCAGTACTCAGCTCTTGGTTGTACAGGCGCAAGGTCGCTTGGCGCTGAGCCTCGATCTGGGCAAGGCGAGCTCGTTCGGCCGCGATCTTCGGATCCTGCCGAGAGCTGGTAAACAGCGGCAGGTCGAAGCTGACGCTGAGGTTCACCATGTCGCCGTACTCACGGCCACGTCGCAGGTAGTCGACCCCCCAACTCCAATCCGGTGTTTTCTCTGCGATGGCCTGGTGAACCTTTGCCTCCGCTTCACGAGTCATCGGGTCGAAGGCGAGTAACGCCGGGTGCCGGTTCAGGTTGTGCTGATAGTTATCAACGGCGGCAAGCCATTGCGGCCAGTCACCTGTAAGCGGCTGGCCTGCTAGCTCGCCTATCCAGCGCCGGAGGCCGGCCCGCGCAACAGCCTGGTTACGCAGCAGCTCATCCTCTTGTTCAGCCAGCAATGCTGCCTCTTGCCTCGGAAGTACGCTGTCTGCGGTTTGTCCGCTGCCGCCAGCAATGCGGGCCTGAACAGCCCGCGAAAGGAGCTGATTCTCGCTGTAAAGCTGCTTGAAAAGGCTTAGCTTCTGCTCGACCGCGAAGCTAGCGATCCATGCCTCGGCGGTTGCTTGGCGCACACCGAGACGTTCAACCGTTTGCTGGGCGTTTGCGAGCGCAACACTAGCCTGCGCGGCCTCGACACGAGCGCGCCTTTTCGCTCGGTTTGGCACATCTTGCATGACCCCAACCATTTGCATGGTCATGGCCTCTTGCTCCAACTGCCAGCGAGCGTCACCTTCGATGGGCACGCTTTGCAGTCCAAGCTTAAGTTTAGGGTCAGGAAGCTCGCCGGCAGGGATTGCAGCGCTGCGTGCGGCCACCAGGTTGGCGGCTTGCGCATGCAGCGAAGGCGCGTCTTGCTCGGCCACGCTCAGAGCTTGTTCTAAGGTCAAAGCGGACGCTAACCCTGGAAACGAGAGCGCGCCCATGATCAAGGCGGCCACGTACGGCGGCGCCCAATAAATACGGGGTTTCATTTGCGAAGGATTCCTGATCTTTCATGCGAGCCAAAGGCGCGCGGTAGCCGGCCCGAATGCTCACTCGGGCGGTTCCTATAATTTGATCGGAATTAGACGCGGGGTGGATGCCAGACGGCGTCTAAAAGGCTAGAGGGGATCAGGCCGTTATAGGGAGTGGTCACGGGTTTAGCAGCAGGCATCAGCTGGGCTTTTATTGAGACAAGCTGAAGGATACTTGCAGTTTTGCATTCTTGGCCCGTCTTGCAGACGGTCGCCGTTCCATGCTCATTCGCTTCACAGCACTCGGGCTCAGCGCCGCTGACGCCAGCCATCGACGCGTGGCTGGCTGCCATAGCCTCTATGCCTACCCTATCAGGCATTACGTGATGCGCTGACGACCCAACCGGCATGAGCAATTGCGCCATCCCGTTGATCGGAAGCGCGAGCACTAGCAGCAGGACAAGGAAGGAGCGCATGTAGGACTTCATATTTCCAGCTTACGGGGCAATTCATGAGCAATCAATGAGGCTTCGGTCGCTTCGCAACCGAAGCCTAAGCCTAAGCCTAAGCCTAAGCCGACAGGCTTCAAACTACACGCGTTTGACGGAGCCGGAGTGCGTTGAACACAACCGATGCTGAGCTGAGGCTCATGGCCAGGGCAGCAATCATCGGAGACAGCAACAGTCCGAAGAACGGATAGAGCAGACCTGCGGCAATCGGGATGCTCAACCCGTTGTACATAAAGGCAAACAGAAGGTTCTGACGCATATTGCGAACCGTCGCCACCGAAAGCGTGCGCGCGCGCAGTATCCCCATCAGGTCACCTTTAACGAGCGTAACTTGGGCGCTGTTCATGGCGACGTCAGTGCCCGTGCCCATCGCTATGCCGACATCAGCCCTGGCGAGCGCCGGCGCATCATTTATTCCGTCGCCTGCCATGGCGACTACTTTACCTAGGGCTTGTAGCTTAACCACCAGCGCCTCCTTGTCCTGCGGCTTCACTTCGCCATGCACCTCATCGATCGATAGCTCACGAGCCACCGCGCGGGCAGTGGTAAGCCCGTCGCCGGTGGCCATGATGACTTGCACGCCCTCCGCTTGGAGCCGCGCTACAGCTTCCTTGGAAGTCGGTTTGATTGGGTCCGATACGGCCAGCAAGCCGGCAAGTGCCCCATCAACAGCCAGGTACACAATGCTGGTACCGCTCTCGCGCATTTTTTCTGCCTGATCTCTCAACGGCTCGACGCTCACACCCGCATCTTCCATAAGCGCGGTGTTGCCTAGTTGTAGCTGCTTGCCTTCCACCAGACCACGGACTCCGATACCTGACCCTGACTCGAAGGTCTCTGGCTTCGCCAGCTGGATACCTTCGCTTCTGGCATGGTCTACGATCGCGTGGGCTAGGGGATGCTCACTACCTTGATCCAAGCTGGCAGACAAACGGATGACTTCCTGCGAGTCAAACGGCGTGACGCCTATGGCCCGATCGAAGACAGGTCGGCCCTCGGTCAAGGTTCCTGTTTTATCGACAATCAGCGTGTCTACCTTACGGACGTTCTCGATGGCGCCTGCGTCTCTGAAAAGCACTCCGCTTCCAGCCGCTTTGCCTGTGGCAACCATGATCGACATAGGCGTTGCAAGGCCAAGTGCGCAAGGGCAAGCAATGATCAGAACCGCAACTGCATTGATCAGGCCGAATACCCAGCCCTGCTCGGGTCCAAACAGGCCCCATGCAAAGAATGTCAGCAAGGCGATACCAATGACCGTCAGCACGAAATAACCCGCAACCGTGTCCGCCATTCGCTGCATGGGTGCTTTGGAGCGTTGCGCATTCGCAACCATCTGGACGATTTGTGAAAGCATAGTCCCGGAGCCAACCCTGGTGGCTCGCATGACAAGCGAGCCGCTCGTGTTCATCGTCGCGCCGATGAGCGCATCGCCTGCTCGCTTCGTCACTGGGACGGGCTCGCCCGTAAGCATGGACTCGTCGACGGCGCTCTCGCCCTCTAATACCTCTCCATCAACGGGTACCTTTTCACCAGGACGAACGCGCAGATGGTCGCCCTCGTGAACATGTGTGAGCGGGATGTCCTCCTCGGAACCATCCTTGGCGATACGGCGAGCTGTTTTGGGTGATAAGCCAAGCAGGGACTTGATTGCGGAAGATGTCTGAGAGCGGGCCTTCAGTTCGAGCAGCTGACCTAAAAGCGTCAGTGAAATGATGACCGCTGCGGCTTCGTAGTAAACGCCTATCCGGCCGCCCACAGTGAATGACTCTGGAAATATGCTCGGTAAGACGGTTGCTACGATGCTGTAAATATACGCAGCCCCTGTGCCAAGCCCGATCAACGTCCACATGTTTGGGCTGCGATGCTTAACTGATGCGAAACCGCGCACGAAAAATGGCCAACCTGCCCACAAGACAACCGGGGTCGTAAGGGCTAGTTCAACCCAGTTCTGGCTAGCGCCGTGAAACAGCGGTATCGCATGTCCCGCCATTGCCAACAGGGTTACTGCTACGGTCAGGGGCAGAGACCACCAGAATCGCTTCGAGAAGTCCTTGAGTTCGGGATTCTCCTCCTCGTCGAGTTCAGGGATCAGAGGTTCCAATGACATCCCGCAGATAGGGCAATCACCTGGACCCATTTGGCGGATCTCAGGGTGCATCGGGCAGGTGTACTCGGTCGTTGCATCACCGGCGGATGCCTTCTGTGCGGGCGGCGTGGATGCCTGAGGCGATGACCCATGAGCCTGCTGTGCAGCAAGATATCTAGCAGGGTCAGAACGGAACTTGGTCCGGCACCCCTGGCTGCAGAAGCGGTAAGTGGTTCCTTGGTAATCCTGCTCATGCTCGCTGTTCTCTTTCACCTTCATCCCGCAGACCGGGTCTGTGAGCGGTGCTGATCCTTTCGTTTGGTCAGGCTGATGGTGGCAATGCGAGGAGGACATGCGAGCTCCTTGGATGAGTTAGTTAGCAGCGAACGTGGCAAGTACACCGACGGTTACGGAGTATTCTTCCAGTCTTGCTGAGTCTGACAGCCACCATATGAAAAGCGTCCTGACCTAAAGCTGATGCGCTGATTACATTTTTGTAAGCTTGCCGGGCACTTAAGGGCGACTTGCTGTTAGGAAGGCGGCATTTCCGCGTATGCGTTATAAGGCAGTGCGTCGACATGGATTCGCATAAAGGGACTGGATTGATCAGCTACGCCTCGTAGCGCTGATTGTGATGCTTCTCATGTTGCGGAGATGGAGGAACAAAGCCGCGAAAAAGCAGCCTCCGTTCACTTCCTAGATGGCATTAACGCCCGCGTCGCGGCCTTGGTGCATTACCTGGATGTTGGTGGTGTTCAACCCTCCGAGGCTGCCAGCATCGAACGTGTACTGGCCGGGCGGCGCGAAACCATCCTTAACGATGACCGCCTGCTAACGGCCGCATGCGGTATCTTCGATGGGTTGCTGGCGGCATTTGTAAAAGACGAGACCGCTGATGAATGAGACCACACTGTCGCCTGCAGAGCAGGATCTGCCGCGTGCTGAACCTGTCAGCCTGCTCCAGGCTTTTCTGTTCTGGCTAAAACTTGGCTTTATCAGCTTCGGCGGCCCGGCTGGGCAGATCTCGATCATGCACCAGGAGCTGGTGGAGCGTCGGCGCTGGATCTCTGAGCGGCGTTTTCTGCATGCACTGAACTACTGCATGTTGCTGCCGGGGCCGGAAGCCCAGCAGTTGGCCACCTATATCGGCTGGCTGATGCACCGTACCTGGGGCGGCGTGATTGCTGGGGTACTGTTTGTACTGCCCTCGCTGTTTATCCTGATCGCTCTGTCATGGGTCTACATCGCTTTTGGGGATGTGCCGGTGGTGGCCGGACTGTTCTACGGGATCAAACCCGCCGTGACCGCCATGCGCAAGGCTTCATTGATCAGAACATGACGCTAGTGATGGATTCGATCTTATGTCTAGCATTGTTATCCCTCAAACCACGCGGAACAGGTATCTCAGTGGGATTGCCGCTCTAAACCTTCCGTCTGCCGCAGGAACTGGGGACTGGCACTTCCTACAAACTTTCTTTGTACAGAGGTCTAGACGTTCAACTGGCTTCATATGTGGCTTGGGTTGCGAAATAGATACGACAGCCTTTCTAGGTGATGTCGGTGTGTTCGAATGCTCTAAGCTGTTAAAGAGCTTGGATATAGAATTCGTAGGCGATGCGGCATACTCTGCAAACCACACACGAGCTGTAGCGGACCTAGTTATCGCTGCAATCCGCATTGGGCGTAATGTGGATCATCTATGCATTGATGATTGGCTACCCAAAATGTCTGATAAAGAAAGACTAATAGCTATGCTGCAGCAGGCATACTCAAATATGAATGAAGAACTGCGGCAAGCTCTCAACGTCTGGGTTCTGAGTAATTTACCTAAATAAATTTGCGAAATTTGCTTAGGGCGGTACGAGGCCGCACTAAGCGATCACTACGCACCTCGGGTGGTGAGGTAAAGGAATAAATACTTCGCAAGCTGACCTTCCGCGCGGTGGAAGGCAGATCGTAGATCTGCTGCCTGCACCGGCTATCTTTACCATGCGTTTCATCTCGAAAGGGTTCAGAACCTACGCTGATGTAACAGACCGAGCTAGACGTCTGACCGGCTACAACCGGCCAAAAGCTGCCTGTCGTTGAGTGCAATTTTTGACTCATGGCTGCCAGCAACGGCAGCAGTTAAAATGCTCAGAGACGATCACTCAACGAGCAATAGACCTAGTTTGTTCGACCGAGCTAGATTAGTAAAAGCTCTTTCACTTTTTGCTTGATTTCAGCAGGGCTTTCTTCAAATCCGTATTTACCGGCATTATCTTTAGAAGAGTTATATCCCAAGAAATAACCATTGTATTGAAAGTAGTTAGTGTCAATTTTTCGCCTGCTTGGCTTGCCTTTTTCCAGCATATCCAGAAGCGTTTTTAAGTGTGAGCGTGTTAGCCAGAATTTTAGAAGTAATCCGCTCCCTAGCACTTCAGTGCCGATCATTGGAGCTGCTTGAAAGCCCAAGGCCTAGCTCAGGGCTAGTCGTCTACACCAGTTCCGCTATGTATGCTGAAGGGGGCCCAACCACTCTACCTGACCAGCAACCTCAAGCGCTTCGGCGAATTCAACCTCAAGCTAAACCGGCCACCGGAGCCCTGGATCAAGGACTCGGTGTTCCAACAAGCTGCCGGCTCGCTGCGGGTGATCAGACCTAGCCAGCTAGATACCGAGAAAACGCCATGATCAACATTCCTCCCGCATCCTTCCGCCTTACACCGTACGGCGAAGTGGACGCCGTGGCGTTGGAAAACCTGCGCGACAGCTTCGACACCTCTCAACTGCTCCGGCTGGTTGATCGCTTGGACGTCTGCTTGGTGGAACTTGGTGGAATCACCTCCATTCGCGACGAGCTACTGAGATTGCATGCGATGGCTCTGACGATAGTTGAGGGCATCGCTCTTACGGTGCCTGCCGAGAGTGCTTGTATCTGGACAGAAGCCCAATCTCTACAGATGGATCTTGAGGCACTGGTTTCTTGGGCGCGCTCCGCTCAGCTCATCATTGCGCCGCTGATCAATCTTGCTCCACAGCACGAGGCATGAGCGCTCTCGCCGATTTCGACGAGGCTCAACTGTTTCTGACCATGGCTGGAATCGCCCGTAAGTAGATCAATTCACCAATCAGTTCTACGAGTGTCTGAGTAATCACAGCCGCCGCGGCCAGCGCGCGAATGGACTCCGGGAGCGCTAGGGCCAGGGGAAGCACTACAAGCGAGTTGCGAGTGCCTGAGCTAAAGGCCACTGCCCGTGCGGCAGAAGCCTCCAAGCCAAATAGCCGGGAGCTGAGTACGCCGAGGGCCGGAGCGAGTAGTAGAAACGCTCCGTATACCGGAAGCAACGGCGCCAGGATGTCGAGTTGGTACACGACAGCCGCGATCTGCGAACCCACCACCACGATTAGAACCAGGGCCATTGCAGGCACTGGCAGCCAGGCCCAACCTGCGCTCCATGCGCGAAGCAGCAGAGATCGGCGTCCGCCAAATTCGGTGAGCACAGCCGCTACCAAGGGTAGGACGATCAGTAACAGGAAGGCTTCTGCGAAGGGCCACAGCTCGATCACTGTGCCGGCTTCGGGGCCAAGGATTAGCCGCAAGTAGAGGGGCAGCAGCAGAAGCTGGAGCAACAGCAGCAATGGCGTCGCCGCGAGCACCAGACGAGAGTCCCCTTTGCCCAGGTGGGTGAAGACCACCACGTAATCGATACAAGGCGTCAGCAGGACAAGCAGCGCGCCGACCAACAAGGCCTTGTTCGATGAGAGCGGCCACGTCACCAGCCACACCATCAATGGCACCAATAGGAAGTTGGCCAGCAACAAGGCACCGACGAAGCGGCGGTTGGCAAAAGCTTCTCGCAGCTCCAAAAAAGGAATCTGCAGAAACATGGCATACATCAGCACGGCAATCGCCGGTGTGATGGCCATGGCCGTCAGTCCGGTGAATTGCGCAGAGCTCAGGCCTGCAATGGCAGCGGCCACCACCGCCGCGAAATAAAATGCTATCTGGTGTTCTTCCAGCCAGTCCCGCGACATCTGATATCTTCCCTTGTTGCGCAAGGGCGACATTCTCCCACTGGCATCGGATTTAACCCAGCGTTGAGGCTGGTTGCTTTTCGCTTTGCCGTTGGGCGAAGTCCGCAACGGTCCTAACAAGTCCTGCCGATAAGAGGATGCATGATGTTTCGAAATAACTGGATGGCGGGTCTGAGGCAAGTGCTCGCCATCGCCAGGAGTTAACCGCAATGAAGCCTCAACCGTCAGGCATGGCCTGGAATCTACTACTGCTAACCTGGCTGGTCGCACTGGTATCGACCCTATCCGCGCTGTTCATTGGCGAGGTGATGGGCCAGCCACCCTGTGTTTTGTGCTGGTTCCAGCGCGCCTTTATGTTTCCGCTGGCGGTGATCCTGGCCATCGCCTGCTACCGCTCGGATTTTACTGTCTGGCGCTATGCCCTGCCGCTGACCGCTATCGGTGCGGCACTGGCATTTGTTCACACGCTGCTCTATGCAGGGCTGATTCCACAGCCGATCCAGCCCTGCACGGCCACTGGTCCATCCTGCTCAGGCGCCGGAATGACCCTCTTCGGCGTGGTGCCCCTGCCGGCACTTGCCTTGTTCGCTTTTATCCTTATCGCCATCCTGCTCATTCTCATCCGTCGGAGAACCACCTCATGAATCGCCGTTCCGTGGTCTTGATCACCAGTGTCGTGGTCCTGGCCGTGTTTGCTGCCGCCGCATTCTTCTATTCCCCGTCGCAGTCGCCTCAACAGGCCCAGGCTCCCGGTTCGACCGCCCAAGAGACCGGGACACAACCCAAACAGAACGGCGGCCAACTGGTTCGCTTCCACTCACCAGTATTTGGTCCGGCGCAGGCTCCAGTGACCATCGTCGAATTCTTCGATCCTTCCTGCGAAGCATGCCGCGCATTCCATCCCTATGTGAAGCAGATACTCGCCGAGAACCCGGAAGATGTGCGTTTGGTGCTGCGCTATGTGCTATTCCATCAGGGCTCCGAAGAGGTATCACGGATGCTGGAGGCGGCGCGTAAGCAAAATCTTCATGAAAAAGTGCTGGAGGCCGTGCTGGAGGCCCAGCCCGGTTGGCACGACGACCCCAAAGTCACGCAGGCATGGGCTGCTGCCGAGCGCGTCGGTTTGAACTTGGAGCAGGCCCGCCAGGACATGCATACGCCTAGCGTCAACGCCGTGCTTGAAACGGACATGCAGGACGTCAAGGCCGTTGGGATTCGTGGCACCCCGACCTTTTTTGTAAATGGTCGTGCGCTCAGCGAGTTCGGCCCGGAGCCGCTGCGCCGATTAGTGAGCAGCGAAGTGGCCAAGGCACGGGAATGACACTATGAGCGCGCTGGAGAACCGCGTGCCACCGCTGCTCGTAGCGGGCCTGATCGCTCTGCTGATGGGGTTGTCGGGATCCAGATTGCCGAGCATCGAACTGGCATGGACCGCGTGTCTGACCTTCGCTTTGCCGGTACTGTTCCTGGGGCTCGGCGTGTGTTTCGCCGGCGTACTGTCGTTTCGCCGCGCACGTACTACTGTCAATCCATTGCAGCCGCAGCAGGCTTCGGCATTGGTGGAGGCTGGCATCTACCATTACAGCCGCAACCCCATGTACTTAGGCTTCGCCATTATTCTGGCGGCTTGGGCGCTGGCCTTGGCCTCACCTCTAACACTGCTGGGCGTGGTTGCTTTCGTGCTGTACATGAACCGTTTCCAGATCGCAGCTGAAGAGTGGGCGCTGGAAGCATTGTTCGGCGAATCATTTGCCCGCTACCGTGCACGAGTTCGCCGCTGGCTCTGAGCGTCCGCGGCGGTAGCGACTGGCGGGGCTTGCTCGTCGCTGCAGCCCGCCGAAGGAGCCACGACCTAGCCTAATCTCCTCGTGAGAGCTGATTTGGCCACATGCCGCTAACATGTCTCTGGTAGAGGACATAGCGCCAATAGTGATGTCGCAAGTTCACTCCGTTGATATCGAGCTAACTACCTAGCAACAGCGTTGAGCGCAAAGCAGGCTTATGCTTCGCTGCGATGACTGTCGGCCTGCCTGGTGTCGATACAAACACTGCCGTCTAGCTCCATTTCAAGTGTCGAGTGGCTGACTTTGAATTGCTCATGGAGTACTCGTTTTAAATCGGTCTTCACCCGTTCGATATCAGGCAGATTAGCCTTATTTATGACAACGTGGGCTTCCAATGCAGTTGTGTGTTCCGCGATTTCCCAAACATGCACGTGGTGCACACTTTCAACATCGTCTACTTGTTCCATGACGTTGATTATATCGGCGATGGAAACTCCTTCTGGTGCGCCCTCCATTAACAAGTGAATGGTTTTAGGCAGCATGCTAAAGCCCTGCCAGAGCACGTACCCAGCAATCATCAGTGTCAGGAGAGTATCTGTCCAATACCAGCCATACAGGAGGATTAATGTTCCGGCAATAATGACGCCGACGGAGGCCAGCGCATCCGACACGTTGTGCAAGAATGCCGCCTTTATATTCATGCTGTCCTTAGACATTGTGTAGGTCAGCAAAGCCGTAGCGATATCTACAATCAAGGCTATTCCCGCCACCACGACCACTGTCCATCCTTCAATGGGCTGCGGGGCAAAAAACCGACCTATAGCTTCGTAGATGAGGTAGAGACCAACGATAATCAGCGTGACCAAGTTAATCAAAGCCGCTATGGTTTCACTGCGTCGGTAGCCAAAGGTTTTAAAAGCATCTGGCGGTTTGCGGCCGATCTTACGTGCGATGAGCGCAATAACCAGTGATGCGGCATCGCTCAAGTTATGTAGCGCATCAGCTATGAGCGATAAACTTCCAGAAAGTATTCCGCCAACAACTTGTGCCAGAGTTAATGCAGTATTAACGCCAATAGCTGCGATTAAACGCTTATCACCCATGGCTTCGGTGTTATGGTTATGTTCGTGAGCCATATTTTTACCGCTCCTTAAAAACTAGCGTAAGAAAAATAGGGGAGCCAAACGACCGCCCATAAGAGATAATAAAAATACTAGCGCCTATACCATCGGGCCCTCCAAGCCACACTGACAGAAAATGCGACCACTCTCGAGCAAGTTCGTGCGTTATCGTCTTTAACTTGCCGATAACAGGTCGATCTCTCTCAGACGCTAAACGACGTTGCTCGCTAATGATATGGATTATGCGGTGCCATGCCCTGAAGATGACAATAATGTAATCTTCCGACCATTCTTGCCGTAGGCTCAAGCCCCTTGCAGATTGGTGCGCCTCGGTGCTGAAATGACGAAGCAAGGCGATCATGTCACTGCACAATGGGAGCATTACATTTCAATAATGTAATGCTTCGCTCATGCTGCTGTTAGCTTCAGTCACGCAAAATTCATTCGAACCTGTAGAGCTCACCGATAAAGCTCAGCAAGACACCTTTGAATTTAGCGAGGACTGCCCTATGAATCTGTTGAAAGCTATTGTTGTTGGATCGGTAATATTCGGCTCCGCATTGTCTTATGCAGAAGATGGCTACGACCGCTCGATTAAATTTAATGAAAAATTCCGAGCAGATCAAAAGCGAATTCACGGAACCGAATCCGCCGAAAAAAAAGCAGGCGAGTTGAAGGTTAATGATATTCGCCAGGATCAGAACAACATGGAAATCAAAAAAGAAACCAAAGCTGACTAACCACTTAATATCCGAACGATATCCGCCGCCGCCAGCTTCCAAGCTCCGTTGGTAGCAGTTGTACTCTAAGCGCCCTTCGGGGCGCTTTTTTGTGTCCATCACTTGCACGCAAAATCGCTACCAGCGAATCGCCCTGGCCTTTATAGGCCGTTTCGTTAAGTCAGGCCGCTATCGCCTGATCTGTTTGTTATTAGCGTTCGCAAGAGCATATCCGATTGGGCTGAACAGACGCTGGTGGCGTACAACGCATCCATGTCAGGGTCGCCCTCTCAACGGCCTCGCGGTTCGTCCATGATTGAAGGTGTCAGCTCGGCCTTGTAAAGCCCGCTGATCGGTCCAGCCAGGGCGTTTTCGTAGCTATCGCCCGTGCTGCCGCCCGGGGCAGCTCAGCCGCTGCTTGCATAATCTTTTTTCGTCAGCTCACCGTGGGTGAAAGCCATCAGCCGAGGAGGCGTATGTAGCGCGGAGTCATACGCACTAAGCGCTGAGCACCCTTTCTATTCACCGCTTAGATGCATTAGACCTACGCTATAAAGGCTTTGCTGCCCGCTGCGCCGCAGCTGAATCTTAGCACTCCGAAACCAACACGCCCCGTTCTCGCTAGCTAGCAAGAACGGGGCGTTGTGTGCCGCCACTCGATTTTCTAGCTAGTTCTGTCAGCGGCTAGCGCAATTTCTTGCTCCTCCAATTCGTCTTCGCGCCGATGAGCCAGCTGGTAGAGCAACGGTAGCACTAATAGCGTTAGCACCGTTGAGGAGAGAATCCCTCCGATTACCACTGTCGCAAGGGGACGTTGTACCTCTGCACCGGTACCCACATTCAAGGCCATCGGAACGAACCCGAGTGAAGCCACCAAGGCTGTCATCAATACCGGCCGTAGCCGGGTCAGAGCTCCCTCGCGGATCGCGGTGTCCAGAGGTAAACCTTGCTCCCGTAGGCTACGGATGAAGGAGATCATTACCAGGCCATTTAGAACGGCGACGCCTGACAGAGCAATAAAGCCAACTCCTGCTGAAATGGACAACGGGATATCTCTCAGCCACAGCGCAACAATGCCTCCGGTGAGCGCAAATGGAATCCCTGTAAAGACCAATAAGCCGTCTTTGACATTGTTGAACATCATGAAAAGCAGAATGAACACCAGGAGCAGCGCCACGGGGACGACGATCTGCAGCCGCTTCGTTGCCGATTCAAGCTGCTCGAAGGTACCGCCCCAGTCGATCCAATAACCTGCCGGGATATCTACTTGGGCCTGGATTTTCTGTTCTGCCTCAGATACGAATGATCCAATGTCCCGACCACGGACGTTTGCACTAACGACAATTCGCCGTTTCCCTTCCTCTCTACTGATCTGATTCGGACCGGGGGCCAAATCCAGAGTGGCCACCTCGCCGAGGGGGATATAACTTATGGCGCTGTTTAATTCCCTTGGAAGGGCAATTGGGAGCCTCTCAATTGCGGCGAGATCGCTTCGTATCTCGTCCGGTAAACGAACTACGATATCGAAACGCCGGTCTCCTTGAAACAAGGTGCCTGCCTCTCGGCCCCCGATGGCTACTGCAACCGCTTGCTGGACGGTATCTAAACTCAGGCCGTATCGTGCGATTTGATCGCGATCGATATCAATCGTGAGCATAGGAAGGCCAGTCGTTTGCTCGACCGTAACCTCGGAGGCGCCTGGTACTTGTCCTAGCACCTCGGACACTTCCGCCGCCGTGCTGTTAAGAACCTCCATGTCATCACCATAGATTTTCACGGCTACAGCGGCACGAACACCGGAAATCAACTCGTTGAAACGCAGCTGAATAGGCTGGGAAAACTCGTAGTTATTGCCCGGTAACTCAGCGGCGGATGCTTGGACCTCGCTTAAGAGTTCGTCGCGCGACTTGCCTGGATCCGGCCACTGCTCTTGTGGCTTCAGCATGACGTACCCGTCAGAGATGTTTGGAGGCATGGCATCGGATGCCACCTCCGCAGTGCCTGTGCGCGCAAAAATCCGCTCGATCTCCGGAAACTCATCCATGAGCTTTCGCTCCAGCTGCTGCTGCATCTCGACAGACTGACTAAGGCTGGTAGCCGGTACACGAAGGGCTTGGATAGCGAAGTCCCCCTCGTTGAGGCTAGGCACGAATTCACTGCCCATACGTGCCCCTACGAGGCCGGAAAGTACAACTGCAACAACGGCAAAGGTGAGCACTACTGGCTTGTTGGACATCACCGCATCGAATGCAGGTGCGTAGGCCCGTTTAGCATTGCGGATTAGAAAGTTTTCCTTCTCTGTAACACGCTTGCCGATAAAGAGCGCAACGGCTGCCGGGACGAACGTCACCGAGAGAATCATCGCCCCGAATAGCGCTGTCACTACGGTAAACGCCATGGGCGTGAACATCTTACCTTCTACCCCTGTAAGGGCGAATATCGGCAGATATACGATCATAATGATCAGCTGCCCATAGAGTAGAGGCCGACGCACTTCCTTTGCCGCAGCGAACACTTCATGAAGCCGTTCGGACAGCGTTAATGCCCGCCCGTGATGGGACTGAGCGTGAGCAAGTCGACGCACGCAGTTCTCAACAATCACCACGGCACCATCGATAATGATGCCGAAATCCAATGCGCCTAAGCTCATCAGGTTGGCGCTGACCTCGTTGGCTACCATGCCGGTGAACGTAAAGAGCATCGCCAGCGGTATAACAAGTGCGGTTAGGATCGCCGCACGGATATTGCCCAAGAAGAGAAAAAGTATAACCACAACAAGAATGGCACCCTCAGTGAGGTTCTTCTTAACGGTGGATATAGCTTTGTCTACGAGTACAGTTCGATCGTAGACAGTAATCGCCTTTACGCCCTCTGGAAGCGAAAGGTTTATCTCTTTCATCTTGTCATCGACAGCCCTAGAAACTACCCGGCTATTTTCACCGATAAGCATGAAAGCCGTACCTAGAACCACTTCGCGGCCATTCTCGGTGGCTGCGCCAGTACGGAGCTCCTTTCCAACCTCTACCGTCGCAACGTCGCGGATACGTACTGGGGTACCGTCAACGTTGCTAATAAGGGTATTGCGGATGTCCTCTACTGATTGCATTTGTCCTGGAGCACGAACAAGATACTGCTCGCCGCGTTTTTCAATATATCCGGCACCTAGATTGTTATTGTTTTGCTCAACCGCTTCGATCAGATCTTGTAATGTCAGTCCAAACGACCGCAAAGTGTCTGGATTGGGGGCGATCTGATATTCCTTTGCATATCCTCCGATCGTATTGATCTCAGTTACGCCTGGTACATTGCGGACTTGCGGTTTGATGATCCAATCTTGAATCTCACGCAAGTCAGCAGAGGTATAAGGCGTACCGTCCGATTTGGTGGCACCGTCCTCAGCTTCAACCGTCCAAAAATAGATTTCGCCAAGCCCAGTGGAAATAGGGCCAAGTGTTGGAGTGACGCCTTCCGGAAGCTGATCTTTGGCCCCTCCCAAGCGCTCATTCACAAGTTGGCGGGCAAAATAGATGTCAGTGCCTTCCTCAAAAATAACTGTGATCTGAGAAAGTCCATATCGAGACAAGGAACGGGTCTGCTCGAGCTTGGGCAACCCGGCCATTACCGTCTCGAGCGGGTAGGTAATGCGCTGCTCCACTTCCAGCGGGGAATAACCTGGGGCCGCAGTGTTGATTTGCACCTGTACGTTGGTGATATCAGGGACAGCATCGATAGGCAGCTTTTGGTAGCTGTAAGCTCCTAACGCTGCCATGCCAAGCACGGCTAGCAAAACCAGCCAGCGATGCTCTATAGAAAAGCGAATGATACGTTCGAACACAGTCTATAACTCCGTATCAGTGAGCATGCGAGGCGCTGGCTTTGCCAAGCTCGGACTTAATGATGAAACTGTTGGCCAAGGCATAGCGCACTCCGGCCTGAAGACCTTCCTTGATTTCAACCGCTTCACTATCGCCGCGACCAGTCACGATTGGCTGAGCAGCAAAGCCATGGTCGGTCCGTACAAACACCACCGGATTATCTTCCAACGTGTGGATCGCATCGGGCTTGACTGCAACCGGCACGGACACTCCGCCAGAGCCTACCCGCACTTTGACGAACAGGCCGGGACGCCAAACACCTTCCGGGTTCGGAAGCGTGACCCGGGCGGTAGCGGCGCGGCTTTGCTGACCAACAAGTGAGCCGACATAAGAAACGGTGCCATTGGCACTGGACTCGAATGCTGTGGCTTCGATAACCGCGTTGCTGCCGACTCGTACCGCGCTGAGTGCATTGGCAGGAACGCTGATATCTGCCCAAACGGTAGAGAGATCGGAAATGATGAATATCTGGTCGTCGGTATTGACTGACTCACCGAGCGTGATGTCCTTCTCAACGATCATCCCATCGAACGGCGCCCTGAGTTCGTAGCGGCTCAATGCGTCTGGCTTGCCAGCATCACTACCAAGCGCTTGTAGCTGTGCTTTTGCATTCGCAACCGTCAGCTCTGCTTCCCGTAGAGCCTGTTGTGCCTGTAAATAATCCTGTTCTGCAGAAATACGCTCTTCCCACAGCTCCTTTTCGCGTCGATAGGTTTTCTGAGCCAATGCAAGACGTTTTTGTGCCGCGTAGAACTCGCTTCTACGTTCCGACAGGTCGGTACTCGCGATCACAGCAAGCACTTGCCCCTGTTTCACCTGTTCGCCCAAATCGACTTTGACCGCTTCAACGACACCTGAGAGACGAGGCACAACTTGCGCTGTGCGGTCTTGGTTGAATGTAATTTCGCCAGGCAGCTCGATTGCGCTTTTTATCTGCGCAGGCTGAGCGGTTGCTAGCGAGATGCCCGCGGCTAGGATTTGGGTCTCAGAGAGTTCAACCTCTGCTGCTTCAGCGTGCGCCGCTCCCTCAGGGCCATCGTCATGCTCATCTTTCTCTGCCGCACCGACCTCGTGATCGCTATCGGCGCCTTCTTCATCATGGCCATGACCTCCTTCGGCTTCGGTATTCTCATCCGAATGCCCTTCATCTTCATGCTCCGAAGCGCCACCATGCTCGCCATGCGCGTCGCTCGCATTGGGCACGGCAGGACTACTGCTAAGAAGTAATCCACCAAGCACCAGTGCCACGCCTAATATGACGACGATCCAAAAAATCTGTTTTTTGTGAACAGCCAAGGAAGATGTGTTCGATTTACTTTTCATATGGATTCCTTATGGCTGAGTGGCCGAGGTGATAACGGCCGACCCATCGCCGACAATTCGCGAGATTTCTGCCGCCGCCTGGTTAGCTTGTGATAGCGCAGACAGATACTGAGATCGGGCTTGGAAAAGCGTGCGTTGAGCATCCAGTACGTCAAGGAACGTGAACTTTCCAAGTTCGAACCCCTTGCTGGCAGCTTCATAAGCGCTTTGGGCACTGGGGAGCATGTCGTTGCGCAACAGTTCAAACTGCTGGCGGGCAGTGCGCAGCCGCATGTGCGCTTGGGAAAGTTCGCTTTTCAGGCGTATATGGACGGCGTTGAGCTCGTCCTGCGCCTGGTAGGCCCGTTCCTGCGCTGCTCCGATGTTGCCTTGGTTTCGATCAAACAACGGCAGGGGCATCGAGATACTCACCAGTCCCAGCGTGCCGTTATATTCATCTGAGCGTTGGGCACCTACGCTAACCGTCACGTTAGAAAAGCGATTCGTCCTTTCCAGCTCCAACGCAGCCCGACGTCTTTCTGCTTCCCGACGCGCGCGGGTTAGTTGAGCGGAATCGCTCAAGCGGCTATAAAGCTCAGCTAGTTCGGGAAGCGGAGGTACTGCCTCTGCCGGCTCTAGTACTCGCTCAAAGCGTGGCTGTGGGTTTCCCCAGTTGGCCGCCAGACGAGTGCGCGCAGCTTCGAGTTCAGCTGTGGCCTGGGCAAGCTCCACTTGCACTCCAGTAGCCGCAACCCGCGCCCGGGTTTCCTCTACGGGAGAAACCATGCCGGCCCTCACACGCCGATTGGCCACGTTCACTGCTTGCTTCGCAAGCTTTGAAGCAGCCTGAGCGAGCTCCAGCCGTTCTTGAGCAGTAAGCACATCGTAGTATGCGCCCATCACTGCCCCCCTCAGTCGAGCTTGAGCGTCCTGTAGGTCGGCGGCCGCTACGTCCATGGCGCGTTGCGCTGCCTCAATACGAGCCGAACGTTTACCACCCAGCTCTATTTCTTGGCTCAGCTCAAGCGTCGTCTCGGGGGCATCACCTCGGATTCCCTCCTGGCTAGCGGACAATATTGGATTCGGACGCGCTCCGGCTTGGCTAATCAATGCGCGAGAAGCAGCCAGCTCACGTCTTGCAGCAGCCAATTCAGGGCTTGCAGAGCTAGCGAGCTCCAAGGCGCGTAGAAAGCTTATGGAGTCGACAGACTCAACGGGGAAGGTATTTGCCACACTGGCAGGTAAGGTCTGTGTGAAGGTCGGCAACTCTAAAGGCTGCGCAAAGGCGAGGTTGCACGACAACATCGTCAACCCCAGCGGTAAAATAACTTTTCGCACCGAAATCTCCTAGAAAAGGGAAGGTTCGGTGAGACCTCAGATACAGATAAATGGCGTCCTACTGGTTAATCTGGCGTCTCACCGGCTTTGCACCGATGCGCCAATTAGGTTTTTCAGGACGCCCGGCTTCAGCCGATGCGTAGCTAGCAGAAAAAAACGGTTTCAAGCTTATTGATAATACCGAACCAGGAGAAATCCCTTTCGTTATAAGCGGCTTGATATGGTCGCCATGAAAGACACAGTCTCCATCCAAACTGATTTTTTTTGCGGCTTTTGACGATCCTTCCTCGTCAGTACCCAGAGACTCGTGCGGATGTTCGTGATGTCCAAAATGATTTGCTGCCGAACCATCCTCATGACTGCAGCTCGTGCTAACAACTGCCCATGATGATTGCAATGGAAACAAGGCTAGCAACATCAGCAAAACTATTTTTCTCATCCAAGACAAAACGATGACTTCCTGGTTTAGATGTCGAATCCCATCATAAGAACTACCCCCGCCAAGACGCTAAACACATGCGCCTCTACTCCGATAGTGATTCGCCTTAGGTTTAAACAAATACACATAAGCGTTTTTTATCAGCCTTGCCAAGCCGGCAAGATAGCTGACGCTATGGGGTGGTGACTTTATAGAAGAGTGGATAACGATCGAGTGACCGAAACATTACAAATCTGTAATCGAGAGAGTGAGCGATGCCATTCCTCAGATTACAAAATAGTCATTTACCGCTAATCCTGCTGTCATCCGGGGGGGGAGAACATGGCCAAGCGCTAAAAAACAAAAAGGCGAAAGGCGTCATTCAAGCACTGATCTGCCGTACACAAGGAGCATCATCATGAGCAAAAAGGCCGTTTTTTCACTGACAGCCCTTTCACTGGCATTGGGCAGCGCCCCGGTCTTAGCCCAATCGGAAACAGCGGACGGCTTCATCGAAGGCAGCACGCTATCGCTGATAAATCGCAACTATTATTTCAATCGAGATTTTCGCGACGGTGAGAGTGCCACCGGCAATGGCTACTCCGAGGAATGGGCCCACGGATTGATGGCCTTCTTCGAGTCCGGATATACCCAAGGCTCGGTAGGGATTGGCGTCGACGCCTTCGCCATGCTCGGACTCAAACTCGACTCCGGTTCGGGGCGCTCCGGTGCGGGCGGCAGCATCGACCTGCTTCCCCACGACAGCGCCGGCGATCCTGAGGATGACTTCACACGGGTGGGGGGCGCGGTGAAAGCACGCTTGCTGGACACCGAGATCAAGGCAGGCGATGTATTTCCCGCTACTCCCGTCGTGCACTTTGGTGACGCACGGCTGCTGCCGGAGTCTTTCAAGGGTGTCACCGTTGTGAACAACTCGCTGGACGACCTCACCCTCCAGGGCGGCCGCCTGCACGCGATGAGCCAGCCCAATACCAGCAACACGAACGATGACTTCGTCACGTTTTATGGCGGTGCCGTCGACGCCCCTTGGCTCGGCTACGCAGGCGGTGACTATAGCGTAAACGAAAATCTCAGTTTTAGCCTGTATACCAGCCGCCTCAAGGATGCCTGGAACCAACATTACTTCGGTCTATCGGCCACCTATCCGCTTTCCGATGTCGTCGCGTTGCTGGGCAGTTTCAACTACTACAAGGCAACCGACGAAGGCCGCGAATTACTGGGCGAGTTCGACAACAACATCTGGAGCTCAAGCCTGGGTGTCGCCTTCGGCGCGCACACTGTCACGGCGTCGTATCAGCGAAACAACGGTAACAACGACTTTGACTACTTGCGCCAGGCGGACTCGATCTACCTGAACAATTCCATCCAGTACAGTGATTTCAACTCACCTAAAGAGCAGTCCTGGATGCTGCGCTACGACCTGAACATGGCGGAATACGGCATACCCGGGCTTACTTTCATGACCCGCTACGCCCGCGGTTGGGGCGCCGATTACAGCAATGCGAACGAGGTGTACATGCGCCAAGACGATAACGGTGCGCCGCTGACGGGACAGAACCGCTGGGAACGCGACGTCGAAGCCCGCTACGTTGTACAGACTGGCTCTCTCAAGGATTTGTCTCTGCGGGTGCGCCAGGCTACCACGCGGGCGACTGCTTTCGAGTCCGACCTCGATGAGGTCCGATTCATAGCCGAGTACCCGCTCTCGATCTTGTGAAACACCATGAGCAACACCACATCTTCTTTAGTTTTGCTCCCTTGGTTTGAAGATGTGTTTCAGGCGCCCATCAGGGCGCCTTTTTTTGCGTAAGTACTGCTTACGCAGCGAGCCAGATGACTGGCAGGTTACAAAATTTGTAAGGCAGCTTCCCAGCGCTCCTGCCGCGCTAGACTGTTCCCACCCCGGCCTACGGCGGCATATGTCAGATTCTTTAGAACAGTTCCGACCAAGTCGCTCCGTCTTGACTTTGTAGCCACTTGATGGATGTTTTTTTGGCGCCCCGTCAACTAGAGTTACCTCAAAATATGCGCATTTTGGTTATAGAGGACGAAGTAAAAACTGCGGAATATCTGCAGCAGGGTCTTGCCGAATCTGGTTACCACATAGATCGAGCGGATGATGGTCTCGATGGGTTTCATCTGGCGCTGCAGAACGATTATGACCTCGTGCTACTTGATGTGAATTTGCCAACCATGGATGGGTGGGAGGTGCTCGAGCTCATCAGACGGCGTAAGCAGACTCGCGTGATCATGCTGACAGCGAATGGCCGCTTGGACGAAAAGGTCCGCGGTCTGGAACTTGGCGCTGACGACTATATGGTTAAGCCGTTCCAGTTCCCCGAGTTGCTCGCTCGTATTCGAACATTGCTGCGGCGAGGCGAGCCGATCTCACTTCCGAGTAACCTGTGTGTTGCCAACCTCGAACTGGACCCGAGCCGGCATCGCGCCTATCGGAACGGCCAACGTATCGATCTCACTAGCAAAGAGTTCGCTCTACTGCATCTGCTCATGCGCCGAACTGGCGAGGTTCTGACACGCACCGAAATCACTACCTTGGTCTGGGATATAAATTTCGACTGCGATACCAACGTGGTAGATGTCGCGATTCGCCGCCTGCGGATGAAGGTGGACGAACCCTTTGGCGATCGCCTGATACACACTATCCGGGGTGTGGGCTACGTGCTGGAGGCGCGGCCTTGAAACCACTTAGTCTAGCATCGCGTCTCGCGTTACAGATCACGCTGACCGGCGCCGCTTTGGTTGCGCTGTTGATAGGGATGAGTTACTGGGTACTGGTAAGCCAACTAGAGTCGCGCGCCGAGGAGGAAGTGACGGACAAACTCGCACAGATTGATCATGGACTTGCAGAGGATACCGAAGCCCGCATGGGCCGATCGTGGCAACATGCGCTGAGCGATACGGTGCTGGGCCATGACAACCTTTCGATAACCGTCATCGGCGATACGGAGAAATCACCGATTTTCAGTATCGGCCGGTTCGCCAATGCCCCGGAGCAGCTGGGTCTCGTGAACAGAGACGGTGAATACCTTGGCTGGACAACGAGAAATGGCGTGCAGATGCTAACCGGGCGCAAGCAGATCCAGGTTCCGGGACTGGGCCCAATGACGCTTTTACTTTCGCAAGATCGCAGTGCCGATCAACGGCTGGTGGCTGCATTTCTGCGCTCGGCCTTAGTGACCGTGCCGATGCTGCTGATATTGATCGGGTTGGCTGGATGGCTGGTTGCAAATAATGGCTTGCGACCGCTTCGCAAGTTCCGGGCCTTGGCGACTAAGGTATCGACACAGGATCTATCACCTCGAATCCGCCCCGATCGGCTTCCGCAAGAGCTCCAAGCATTGGCGCACAGCCTCAACGTAATGCTTCGTAGACTCGATGACGGCGTTCAGCAACTGTCTCAATTCTCGGACGATGTCGCTCATGAGTTGAAAACTCCGCTGAACAACCTGATAGGCAAGGCGCAGGTGACTTTGGTGCGTGAGCGAAGCAAGGAGCAGTATCGTGAAGTGATCGAGTCGTCGGTTGAAGAACTCGAACGCATGGATCGAATCGTGTCAGACATGCTGTTTCTTGCCCAGGCCAGCCACGCCAGCCCAGCACTGAAGCTCGAACCATTATCCTTGGGAAGCGAGGCGAGGCGCGTATGTGAATACTTCGAAGTCCTAGCCGAAGAAGCGGGAGTCGCTACGACAGTAACGGGCGATGCCATGATTTTGGGAAATCGACTTATGGTTCAACGGGCCATTTCCAACCTGTTATCCAACGCATTGCGGCATTCGAATACTGGCAGCACGGTCGAGCTTAAGATCCTTGAGGGGGACGCAGACATCGTCTCGCTGGCTGTCACCAATCATGGCGCGACTATCGAATCGGATCATCTCCCACACCTGTTCGACCGCTTTTACCGCGTTAACGGCATACAACCTCGCGGGGCAGGATTGGGGCTAGCGATTGTCCGCTCAGTGATGAACCTCCACAAAGGCCACGTGGCCGTCGCCAGCAAAGACGGTCGGACCACGTTTGAACTCACGTTTCCTCGGCAGGCCTGACTCAAAGTGATACCGCACGGAGACAGCCATCACTACGAAGGGGCAAAAACCACAGGGACAAACAACCATTTCGAGGGCATGCGCGTTGGCCGGGTAACCAGGCCCGCAAGCCCCAACGCCGTTCATTTAATGCATGCGTCCTCGCTAATTCCGGCGAGAATGCCGCAAGCCTCAACTTCCCGCCCATCGTTGCAATTAGCCCGCAGTGAAACGAGTTGTCGTTCGAGTGATTGCAGAGCGGTTATCTGGGATCTGACTTGAGAAATGTGATCATCGAGTAAGGCATTGACGGCCGTACAAGGCTGGCGAGGGTCATCCTGGTAGCTTTGGAGTGCGTGAATCTCTGGAAGTGACAGATTCAAGATTCGGCAGCGCCGGATGAACGCTAGCCGCTCGCCATGCTTCTCGGTGTAGACACGATAGCCGTTCGCCTGGCGATCAGGCGGTGGCAACAAGCCCTGCTGCTCATAGAAGCGGATCGTCTGTGTATCAATCCCTATTAGCCTTGCTAACTGACCAATGCGCATCGTGTGAATCCTCATCGGCTCTGCGTTATTGACCTTATAGTAGCTATAAGGCTTTTAATGATCCCATCTTCGATTTCAAGTGGAGCCGTATCATGAGCAAGTCCGATGGTCCCTGCGGCTGCGATGCGACACCAGCCGCTGATGCCGATATGCAAAACCCTTCCGATACGACGGGGCAATGGGTCAGTGTTTACGCCGTGCCCAAGATGGATTGTCCATCAGAAGAGCGAATGATCCGCTTGGCGCTGAATGGTTTGGACGGAGTTCGGAAGCTGACTTTTGATCTGTCGGACCGTCGGTTAGATGTCATGCATGACAGTGCCGTTGAGCCCATAACCAAAAAGCTGGCGACGTTAGGGCTAGGCGCCACTCTTCAGAAAACTGTCGCGGCAGACCCTGAGATGATCAAAGCCGCCGAGAATCCGGCGAACTCTACACAGGAATCCCGCTCCCTACGTTTACTGTTAGGCATCAACGCCTTCATGTTCGTGGTAGAGATGACTGCTGGCCTGATTGCCAGGTCCGCGGGTCTGATTGCCGATTCGCTCGACATGTTCGCTGACGCGGCAGTGTACGGCCTGGCCCTTTATGCGGTTGGGCGCAGCGTCAATCTGCAGGTGCGTGCTGCACACCTTGCTGGTGTGCTCCAGCTGATTTTGGCCCTCGGCGTGCTCGTAGAGGTGATCAGACGCTTTATATTCGGCAGCGAGCCCGAGTCGCTGATAATGATGGCCGTCGCGTTCCTGGCATTGCTCGCCAACACGGGTTGTTTGCTGCTGATTTCCAAACACCGGGAAGGTGGTGCTCACATGAAAGCGAGCTGGATATTCTCCGCCAATGATGTGGTCATCAACATGGGCGTCATAGTCGCCGGAGCGCTCGTCGCTTGGACTGGGTCCAACTACCCAGACCTGATTATCGGTACCGTCGTGGGATTCATCGTTCTCAACGGCGCTCGGCGTATTCTGGCGCTCAAGGGTTGAAGGAGCTCCCGTTACAGAAAAAGGGTGTCTTCATGCCTGTAAGCCATCCGGGTCTAGCGGCGTCAGCTAAAACTGGCGACGCCGCTTTAGCCGTTGGCGGATGGTGGGTATTGCAGAACGTGGGCTGCAAAGTCCATCAGCGAGACGAAGCCGCACTGATCGGCTTTTCCTTCACGCTGTAGGTGGTAGCCCCGCATGCCTTGCCCAATTGGACCAAGCATATCGGCTTGCAACGTGTCACCGATCATTGCGATAGCGGAGGCTTCGCAGCCAAGCTGTTCGATCATCTGACGATAGATTGCGGGCTCAGGCTTTATTGTCCCAACCTCAAAGCTCCATCCGTAAACATCGAACGACGGCAGTAACAGTTTGGCCGGAATCGCATATGGGGCTGCGAGATTGGAGCACAACGCGAGATTCAGGCCGGCGTCCTTTAGCTGATTTAGCGACTCCAACGCATCATCGAAAAGGCGAACGCTGGCCAGCTCGGTGAAAAGGTCGCTTTCAAGGCTAGCTAACTCAGAGTTGCTCAACTGCGCACCGAAATAATCGGCAGCTCCAGCCAAGCCCAGATTTCGAGTCATCAGAGTCCGTGCGTCATCCGGCCTTGGTGTTTTGCCCTGAAGCCGCAGGTTCTGCATCAGTTGGCGGAAAGGATGGCGGCGCTCACCTATCTGGAGAAGCGTGCCAAACACATCGAAAACTACTGCTTGTATCATGCCGGCACCTCTACCGTTGGAGGCGAACCGCCCACCCGAAGAGCGATGCCGCCCCTCTCAGTTTTCTGAACTGGATTTCTTCAGAGGTGGCACGAAGAAGATGGGTCTTTGCGGGGGCGCTATCAGGATATCTGTCGACTTGATGCTTGTGCCTTTTCGACGCCTTGTTTTGCCGTTCTTGTCGACCGCCAGCAGATCACCGGTCGCGACAGCAATGTCGAGTGCCTGCTTTACGCGAAGCTCGTCAGCCATGGTGTAGTTGGTCAATCCGCTCATCAGGCCCAAAAAAGGTTGCCGTTCTACCTCGTAGACCTGTTTGGGCAAGAGCTCCGAAAGTTCTCCTCGGATGCGGTCATTGGTAGCATCGTCGAAATAATGCTCATCCAACAGCAAATCGTGCGTAAGCGTCCGCCCTGCACCCACTGCCTGCCCTAGCCTCGAATAGCCACAATGGTGCCCACCATTTTTTAGTGGACACCATTGTGGATACGCCCC
>NZ_JBITVX010000015.1:0-89913 GCF_044543345.1 Pseudomonas sp. NPDC077451
GCTGAATGGGCATAAAAAATCCGATACCAGAGGACTGGTATCGGATTTTCTAGAAGCCACGGCCTGGACTCAAATGCTTAAGTGAACAGCATTACTGCCGGAGCAGGGCTTTTTCGTTTTCCGTCGCTAGCGGATCAACTCTCAGGGCAAGCCGGCAACGACGTCCGATTCTGCGTGCCGTCATTACGCGTAAATTGGCAACCGTAGGAAGGGTTTGCGACTACGCGCGGATTGAGGACCTCGTCACCCGCTGGCTTGACGCCCTGCTGATCCCACTGAAGCATTGCCGCCATCGCTTCAACCTGTTCCTGATAGGTGAAATCACAGTGACTGGGCGCGCGAATGGCTCGCTGCACCAGCAAGTCGCCGTTGCCGTTGGCTTCGGCGTTGCGGCGATAGATCTGTTGATGCTTGAACGGCACGTAGAGGTCGCCGAGGGTGTGGATGCTGACTACGGGGACGTTGAACTGGCCGTTCACGACCGGAATCCAGCGCAGCCCGTCCGGGCGGATGCTGTTGGCCGGTGGATGGCCGACCACGCGGATGATCGAGTCGTTGAACTCGCGCTCTTCGCGGGACATCGCTTTGTTCGTGTCGAACTGATAGCGGGTGGCGAGGTTGCCACTGAGCGAGTCGGCCAGAATGCCGTTCACCGAACCGTCTTGGCCTCCGGTGCCCAGTACGACACTTTGCAGGCTGGTGCGGAAGCCCTCGGCAAAAATCGGGCGTTCACCACCGCTGAGGTCACGAACGATGCCTTCCAGCTTCTCACCCTGCGGCGACGGGTCGGTCGGGTAGCTGTCCCACAGCGTTCCGATAATCTGCGGCAATTTGGCCTGGAAATCCGTCGCAGGGAAGGTGGTCGGGCCCTGCCCGGCCAGGTGCTGTGCGGCCAGGGTGAAGTTCATCAGGTATTCGAATTCATAGACGTCACCCGTGACGCCGCACATCGGCACCGAGCCGCTGTAGCGCACCGGATTGTTAGCGGTGGCGTAGGTCTCGGCTTCCACCGCGGCCGCAGCGACGTGGCCGCCCATGGAATGCCCGGTTATGTAGGTCTTGCTCGGCTGGGCTTTGCCGGTCAGATCGCTGAAGGCCAGCGCCAGCGCGTTGGTGTCTTCAATGCCGGCGCGCACATCGTAGTAGTTCTTGCTGTAGCTGGAGGCTGCCCAGGCGTATCCCTGTTGCAGTAGCCATGGACGGATCGGCGGCGGTCCAACGGTCAGTTCGGGTCCGGTACCGCGATAGCCGTGCGCATACATGACGAGCATGCCGTTCCAGTTTGGTGGCACTTCGAT
Source organism: Pseudomonas sp. NPDC077451 (assembly GCF_044543345.1). NCBI lineage: Bacteria > Pseudomonadati > Pseudomonadota > Gammaproteobacteria > Pseudomonadales > Pseudomonadaceae > Pseudomonas > Pseudomonas sp. NPDC077451. The sequence goes on from NZ_JBITVX010000015.1 coordinate 1,299, forward strand.
CTGGTAGGACGCGCCCTCGTAAATGCCGGTCCAGCGCTCGCTGGGCAGACCGGGAAATGCTGCCAACGGCGAGACAATGGGGGCGAAGGCGCGCGAATCCTGTTCACGTGATTCGCTGTGGGAGACCGGGGGCTTGATCGGCTTGGACCGTGCCTGAACATCGGCAGCTATTCCGATAGTACCGACCAGCACCACGCCGGCGATGGCACGCGTGCAGGCTAAAGCCAACTTGCTTGGAAGCATGAGAGGTTCCTCAGATGTTTATTGTTTTTGTTTTAGCGATGCGAGCTTTGCCGGGCTTGCCAAGCGCAAGCGGTACGCGCACTCAGACTAACCGTGGCAGAAAGCTTAGACCTGTCAAACCGTTCGGCGGCTCAGGGGATGAGCGGCTATGTCGTCTCGTAAATATCAGGACTGTCGTCATGGTTATGATGGGTGAGCACGGGTAAGCGAGGCGAACAAGGAAACCGAATCAAGCAGGAGAAGATCCTGGCGTCACTTGGAGGGGTACTGAATGGCAGTCGCCATTCAGTTGGTGGGAGGGGTTTCGCCTGGCTCAGCAGTTACCCTTCTTGGCCTGGCCCGGCGGGCAGTGATTGCCGCCGTGGCCACCGCCACCGCCATCACCGATGTCGATACCGACGCCTGGCAAGCGCAGGCTGCAGCCAGTCATCAACAGAGCCGCCAGCACGACGGCTGCGGCGCGAGTCATCACGGATTGCGCTTTCATTGGAATACTCCTGAATTTCCTTTGGGCGCCAAAGGCTGGCGCCTGAGGACCAGTATCCTCTGCGGCGGGGAGTAACGACAGGAGATTCAAGCGAGAAGCGAAGCGCGAGGATCATCGCCGCTGTGACGATGATCCCGACGCGGTGCGATCAGCCGGCACGGTACTCCGCGTCAGCCACTTCGAAGCGCTGCTGAATGGAAGCCGCCGGCTCCTTGCCCATGATGCTCACCACGTAGATGGCGATGCTGGCAAGGATGAAGCCCGGGATGATTTCGTACAATCCGAGCCCAATGAACTCCTTCCACACCACCACGGTGATAGCGCCGACCAACATGCCCGCCAGCGCACCGTTGCGCGTCATGCGCTTCCACACCAGCGAGATCAACACCACTGGCCCGAATGCAGCGCCGAAGCCTGCCCAGGCGTAGGACACCAATCCCAGCACCTTGCTGTCCGGGTTTGACGCAATGCCGATGGCGATCAAGGCAATCAGCAGCACCATGCCGCGACCGACCCAAACCAGTTCGGTCTGCGACGCGCCCTTGCGCAGGAAGGCTTTGTAGAAGTCCTGGGTCAGTGCGCTGGAGCTGACCAGCAGCTGCGCACTGAGGGTACTCATGACGGCAGCCAGTACGCCGGAGAGGATGATGCCGGCCACCCAGGGGTTGAACATCAGCTTGACCAGTTCCATAAACACCCGCTCGCCGTTCTCAGTGACCGGACCGGCCAGCGCGGGGTTGTCGGCGAAGTAAGCGATACCGAGGAAGCCCACGGTTACAGCGCCTGCGAGCGTCAGGATCATCCAGGTCATACCGATACGGCGGGCGTTGGGAATGGTCTTCACCGAGTCGGCCGCCATGAAGCGCACCAGGATGTGAGGCTGACCGAAGTAGCCAAGACCCCAGCCGAGCAGCGAGATGATGGCGATGAAGGACAGCCCCTTGAACATGTCGAAATTCGACGGATCCTGCGCCGCGATCGTGTCCATGGCGGTGCCCATGTCGCCCAGTGCCAGAATCACGAAGACCGGTGTGATCAACAGCGCGAAGATCATCAGTGTGGCCTGCACGGTGTCGGTCCAGCTCACCGCGAGGAAGCCGCCGATGAACACGTAAAGAATGGTTGCCGCTGCACCTACCCACAGCGCGGTACCGTATTCCATCCCAAAGGTCGACTCGAACAGGCGGGCGCCCGCCACCACGCCGGAGGCGCAGTAAATAGTGAAGAACACCAGAATCACCAGCGCCGAAAAGATGCGCAGCAGGCGACTGGTGTCCTCGAAGCGATGAGAGAAATAGTCCGGCAGGGTCAGGGCGTTGTGATTGTGCTCGGTGTGCACGCGCAGACGGCCAGCGACGAAGATCCAGTTGAGCCAGGCGCCAGCAATCAGGCCGATGGCGATCCAGCTTTCGGACAGGCCCGCAACGAAGATGGCGCCCGGCAGCCCCATCAGCAACCAGCCGCTCATGTCGGACGCGCCCGCCGACAATGCGGTGACGAAACTGCCGAGGCTGCGGCCGCCGAGGATGTAGTCGTCGAAGTTCTTGGTGGCGCGGTAGGCAGTGAAACCGATAAGGATCATCGCCGCGATGTAGATCACGAAGGTGATCAGAGTGGGGGTACTCACATTCATTGGTTTTGTTTTCCTTGTGCTGCAGGGGCCAGGCCCCCGCCTCCACTGACGAAACGCGAACGCTTGTGGCGCAGCGTTGGCAACGGATGGGTCGGGTTAGAACGAAAGCATAGCGTCTCGATGCACTCTGCGCTCGTGACCGGACAGTTTTGACTGGGAAAGGTGCGAACGGAACGACCTATGGCCGTCCTTGCCTGACCAGGCTGGCGAACCGGTCATGCAGTGGTTTGTTTTGATCGTCACCGCTAGCGCTTTCAGCGGTCGATGACTTGCCCGCGCATGGGCGCCAGGCGCGCCAGCAAACGGTTCTGCGCGGGCATCGAGACACCCTCATCAGTCATCGCCGCCTGCAGATCTTCCACCAGCGCATTGAAGTCGCTGGGTGTCAGCGCCAGGCCCTTGTGGCTTTCCTCCATGCTGTCGCCGGTGTAAGTGCACGGGCCGCCCGCCTCGACGCAAAACCGCTCGATCAGCTTGTCGCGCACACGCTGGATGTCGACAGCTTGAAAGTGTTCGACGATGCGCGGGTCCCGGGCAATGCGCAGCAGCATCCCTTCCACGATGCGGGTAATACCGGGCTCGCCACCCAGCTGCCGGAACAGGCTGTCATCCTTGATCGCTTGCTGGGTGCAGGCAGCAAGCCACAAACAGAACAGCAGGACGAGCCGATGCATCAAAAGCTGCCTTGTACGGACAGGTAAGCGCCATCCTGATTGTCCAGCGTGGCAATTTCACCGAGCCGCGCATAAGCCAGCACCACGGCAAGGCGCTTGTTGGGGAAATAGCCGAGAAACAAATCCGCCCAATCGCTTTCGCCGGCGAACGACAGGTTGTCGGGCTTCTCCCGGTATTCGACGCCGAGCACCCAGTTCGGATTGAACAACACAGCGGCTGAGCCTTCCTTGAGCAGGCTGCGGCTGTCTCGACGGTCACCGCCGAAGCCAAGCAGGCCGAGTTCGTTGGCGCGGCTGTAACGGACGCCGCCGTTGAGCAGCAGGTTGTAACCAAAGGCACCGCCGAGGATAAGCCGACTCGCGGTGAGGTAGGCCTCGGTGTCTTCGTCGCGCTGAGCACCGATCAACGACGGGATCAGGAAGTCCTTCTGACGTTTATGCTGTGCGCCTAGCGAAACCTGCGGCAATCGGTCATAGAGAAGATCGCCGAATAACCGCAGTTTGATGCCGAAGATGTCCTGGCTGAGGCTGTTTTCCGGGAGCGACAGGTCCCGCGCCAGATTGCCGAGATCGAAACGCTGCCGCGCAAAAGACAGCTCAAGGCGATTATCGAAGGCAAACGCCACACCGGCGACATCTAGCCGGTAGTCGCCCGTTTCGACACGAGTCGCGAAGACATCGCCGCCCCACTCGCCTCGCTCGCCGTACCCCGCCAGCACAGCCCATGGCGTGATCCCGCCGCCTGCAGCACCTTCGATCCCCGTCGCGCCACCGGTAGCCAATAAACGCCCCGCATCGGCACTGGCGATCATCGGCACGCAGCACGCGGCCAGCAGCAGTGTTCGCAGGGCTGTCATGAAGGCTCCTTGAGCGGTCGCGCAGCCAGGTGGGGTTGCTGTTTCAACCAGGCCTCGAAGGCATCAGCAGGCAACGGTCGGCTGAAAAAATACCCCTGCAAGGTGTCGCACCCCCAAGCCCGCAAAAGATCACGCGTTTCGCCATGTTCGACGCCTTCGGCGACGACCTTGAGGCCCAGCGCATGGCTCATATCGATGGTCGAACGGACAATCACCGCATCACCACAGGTGTCGTCCAGCTCGCGAATGAACGACTGATCGATCTTCAATTCCTGTACCGGCATGCGCCGCAGTTGAGCGAGCGAGGAGAAGCCGGTACCGAAGTCGTCCACCGACAACCGAATACCCAACGCCCGCAACCGATGAAGCATCGTCAGCGCGCGCTCCGGGTCGCGCATCATGGCGCTTTCGGTAATCTCGAATACCAGCTGGTCCCCCGGAATCACGTAGCGCTGCAGCAACTCGGTCACCCGTTGCTCCAAGGTCAGGCTGCTGAGGTCCTCGGCGGAAATGTTCAACGACACTTCCATGTACAGGCCGCGACCGTTCCAGATATGTAGCTGCCGCAGCACCGCCTCGATCACCCAGGCGGTAAGCAGCTGGATGCTGCCCGTGCGTTCAGCCAACGGAATGAATTCGCCGGGCGACACCAGGCCATAGATCGGGTGATTCCAGCGCAGCAGCGCCTCGGCTTGGTAGACCCGACCGTGTTCGAGATCAACCTTGGGCTGGAAATGCAGATGCAGACCACCTCCGTTTGCGGCATGCCGTAGGTCGCGAATCAGGCTGATCTGCCGCTGATGGGCATCGTCACGCCCATGCTGGTAGAGCTGCAGACCGTCCGGCATCTGCGCCGCGTCCTGCATGGCGATCCTGGCGCGGCGCAGCAACTCGTCGACGCTGCCGGCATCGTCCGGATAACCCGCCACGCCGATGTGTGCTTCGATGCGCATTTCAAGCTCGGCGACGCGCACTGGCAGGGCCAATGCCTGCTGCACCGCGACCGCTGCGCTGAAGGCGTTGTCAGCGGAGGTATCGCTGACGATCAGCAGGAATTCATCGGAGAGCATCCTCGCCAGGTGATCACCGGGCTGCAAGCCTGCCTGCAGGCGCTGGGTCAGCTCGCGCAGCGCCTGGTCTACGCCTTCGGAGCCGCCGCTGTCCTGCACGGCGTCGAGGTTGCCGATACCAATGTGCAACACCGCCGTGATCCGGCCGGCCTCGACAGCGCGGGAAAGCAATTCGGCGGCCAGGGATCGATTGGGCAGGCCCGTCACATCGTCGTGCAGCATGTTGTGTGCAATCAGTTGCTCACGTTCGGCGATGCCGCGCTGCATCTGGTTCAGTGCTTTGGCCAGGCTGCCGAGTTCATCGTCGCGGTCCAGTTCGATGGGCGTGTGGTAGTCACCGCGACCGACCCGCTGGGCGGCTTGAGCCAGCGCGTTCACCGGTCCTGAAAGACTACGTGCCAACATCAGCGCTCCCAACAAGGAGGCAATCAGGCCAACGAGCGTAATCAGCAGGATCCGCATATCTAACTGGTGAAAGCCGACCAGCGCGTCGTCCAGCGAGCTGTGGGCCAGGGCAATCACGCTATAGCCGTCACCCTGCGACAGCACCACGTCCTCGTTGAGATAGCGCTCACCATCGAGTGTCAGCTCTTCGATGCCATTGGCATGTTCATGACGGCTCCAACCATCGATCAGTTCGGCATGGGCCTCGGACTTGAGTGTGGTCGCCAGCTGTTCGCTGTTGCCCTCCGCCTTGGCCAGAAAAGACACGTCCAGGCCAGTTAGTTCCTTGAGCTCGTGCGCAAGCGCTTCGTCCATGGCGAATCCCATCACCACTCGCGCAATGGGCAAAGGCGCGCGGACTTCGGCCTCGACCAACAGGTGCGCCTGTTGATCGAGCACTACGATGAGCAGGGTCGGTCCCTGCCCTCGCGCGTCTCGCAGTTCGGCGGCGTAGCGGAAGGTCTCGCCGGGTACGGCATTGGACAGGCTCGAGGCCAGCACCCGACCGTCCAGGCCGATCAGCATGGCTTCGCTGGCATTGATCCGGGCCGCCTGATTGGCCATCGCCGATTGCAAGGTCAGGGTATCGCCGGTGGCCACCGCCTCCTTGAAGCCGAAATCCGCGACCAGCACCTGTACGCCGTCACGCAGTTGACGACTGCGAATGTCGATCAAACGCTCGAATACTCGTAACCCGGAATCGAGCCGCTCGGCGGCCTGCCGGCTCACGGCCGCTTCGGTCACCAGACGCACAGAGAAATACAGAGCGCCGATCACCACCAGCAGAAAGGCGGCGAGGATCCACGAAAGACGTGCGTGAAAACTAAGGGTGCGCGTCATGGGCGGCTTTTCTGAACGCGTCGGCAAAGGGTGTGGGTGGCGGTGCCGAGGGTTGCAGCGCAGCGGCAATAGCAATCGGCAGCTTCAGCTCGATAGGCACAGCCCCCACTTCCAGCCGCCCCGCCTCGATAGGCGGCATATCAACCAGCGCCGGGTGCCAGAGCGTAGAGGGATACTGGCCGGCCGGCACGTCCAACTGGATGCGACCCTGCTCGTCGCTGACAGCGAACCATGGGTCATCGGTGATATAGACGTAGCCAAGCATCCAGTCATGGATGTTGCAGCCCAGCACCACCAGCCCCGGTCGATCGAAGATGACAGGCTTGCTCGGCGTGCCTTCGTAGAGGCGCAGTTCGAACCGCTTTGCTGGCGAAAACGAGTAGACCTGATGGCGAATGTCATCGCCGTTGGGAAAGCTCACCGCGGTGCCGGTCGCAACGGCCAGCACGGCCGGTGAGAATTGTTTGTCGATCTGATCCATGACCGCCACGGCGACGGGTTTGGCCTGCGCCTGCCCCGCCAGGCTGAGCACGGCGCCCTCCACCGGCCGCCCCTGCGCATCGAACACAAACGCGCTGAACGGCTGGGCCTGCGCTGATTTGGTGAGGGCGCAAAGCAGCAGAAAACAACTGGACCACACAACACGATTGAACATCTGGCTGACTCCGCCATCTTGACGATTACCGTGGGACTACCGCCTTCCTTGGCAACCTGCTGGCCTGATCAGGCTAGCCTATTGCCATCAGTTGATCAGCATAATTTTCGCTTCCGCCGACGCCGTTGTCGGATTCAATTACCGCTACGCACAAACAGATCGTCCTGGCTACGGTCTCACTCTGAGTAGCTGCACCTTTCAGTGCGGCTCCATCGCACACCCGAGGAGACCCGCCATGACAGTCAACATCGATACTGCAAACGGCACCTGTTCAACCACACTCGAAAACGCCACCCAGACCTGCGCCATCAAGGACGTGCGAGTCTCGACAGATCCAGCAGCTCGGATGTCCATGGCTCATATCAGCGGCCATAGCGTTCACGTGACCGAAGACATGGCTGAGCATCTGATCGCAGCAGGCGCTAAGGACGATCGCAAGAACCTTGTTGTCGACGACTAACCACGCCACATGAGTCATCGCCGACCAGCGGTTAATGGTTGGTCGCGGATACAAAAGAAAACCCCGCTGCCGGAATGCCGGCAGCGGGGTTTTTGGTTACGTCAGCTACTCAATCAGCGGCCTTGATATTCGCGCTCGGCGTCCTCGAAGCGCTTGATCATGCTCGGTGAAGCACCGGCTCCGACCTTGCTGAAGATCACGATGGCAAGGCTGGCGAGGATGAAGCCCGGAATGATCTCGTACAGACCCATGCCGATGAACTCCTTCCACACCACCACGGTGACGGCACCGACAACCATGCCAGCCAGCGCGCCGTTGCGGGTCATGTTCTTCCACAGCAGCGAAATCAGCACCACAGGACCAAAGGCAGCACCAAAGCCCGCCCAGGCGTAGGAGACCAGGCCCAGCACCTTGCTGTCCGGGTTGGAGGCAATGCCAAGGGCGATAAAGGCGATCAGCAGAACCATCGCACGACCCACCCAGACCAGTTCGGTCTGCGAGGCGTTCTTGCGCAGCATGGCTTTGTAGAAGTCTTGCGTCAGGGCGCTGGAGCTAACCAACAGCTGCGCGCTGAGCGTACTCATCACAGCAGCCAGGACACCAGACAGGATGATGCCGGCAACCCAGGGGTTGAACAGGATCTTCACCAGCTCCATGAACACCCGCTCACCGTTCTCGCTGACCGGACCGGCCAATTCCGGGTGACCTGCAAAATAGGCAATGCCGAAGAAGCCCACGGCGACCGCACCGGCCAAGGTGAGAATCATCCAGGCCATGCCGATGCGGCGGGCGTTGGGGATGGTCTTGACCGAATCGGCGGCCATGAAGCGCACCAGAATATGCGGCTGACCGAAGTAGCCCAAGCCCCAGGCCAGCAAGGAGACGATGGCGACGAAGGACAGGCCGTTGAACATGTCGAACGCGGCCGGGTTCTGCGTAGCAATGGTATCCATCGCAGCGCCCATGTCGCCCAGCGCCAGAATCACGAACACCGGCGTGATCAGCAGCGCGAAGATCATCAGCGTAGCTTGCACCGTGTCCGTCCAGCTGACCGCGAGGAACCCGCCGATGAATACGTAGAGGATGGTTGCAGCAGCACCGATCCACAGCGCAAGATCGTAGGGAATGCCAAAGCTGCTCTCGAACAGACGCGCGCCAGCGACCACACCGGAGGCGCAGTAGATGGTGAAGAACACCAGTACGACCAAAGCCGAGAAGATCCGCAACGTGCGGCTTTCGTCTTCGAAGCGGTGGGAGAAGTAGTCTGGCAGGGTTAGTGCGTTCTTGTTGCGCTCGGTGTGCACACGCAGGCGCCCGGCGACGAACAGCCAGTTCAGCCAGGCACCGGCAATCAGGCCGATGGCGATCCAGCTTTCAGATAGCCCCGCGACGAAGATGGCCCCTGGCAGGCCCATCAGCAGCCAGCCGCTCATATCCGAAGCGCCTGCCGACAGTGCGGTGACGAAACTTCCCAGGCTACGTCCCCCCAGGATGTAGTCATCGAAGTTCTTGGTGGCACGGTAGGCGACGAAGCCGATCAACAGCATGGCGCCGATGTAGATCACGAACGTGATCAAAGTGGGAGTACTGATGCTCATTTTGTTCCCTCGTTAGTTGTTGTTGATGGGCGCGAGGGTATTCCCGATCCCACCTGGCAGAGGGCGATGGCGGTTCGCGCCATCACCGGGACGGGCTCACCTGAGCCCATCAGAGGCGGAAGAGCGATCCGCCAACTGTTCTGGTTGTTGTTGTGATCCAATCGCCGGGGCGGCCGGGGTGAAACCAGTGCGGCATACAAAGCTTGAGCTTAAAAGTTTCGCCCCGAGGCGGGCCTCCCACGAAAGCGGCAGGTGTACACCGCTGCCTTTGTGGGAGGCGCGCCCTCGCGGCGAATGCAGGCCGCCAGGCCCCTCAATCGTCGCCCAGCGACAGCAGGGACGCGTTACCGCCTACAGCCGTGGTGTTGGTCGACGTCGTGCGTTCGTTGACGAAGCGCAGCAAATAGCTCGGGCCACCGGCTTTCGGGCCAGTACCAGACAGGCCACAGCCACCGAACGGCTGCACGCCGACCACAGCGCCCACCTGGTTGCGGTTGACGTAGAGGTTGCCGACTCGCGCCAGCGCCTCGATGCGCTCGGCTGTTTCCTCGTTGCGGCTGTGTATGCCAAGGGTCAGGCCGTAGCCGGTGGCGTTGATGTCGGCGACGACCTTTTCCAGATCTGCCGCATCGAAGCGCACCACGTGCAATACAGGGCCGAATTGCTCTTTTTTCAGCTCGTGAATCCCGCCGATTTCGAACGCCACGGGCGCGACGAAGTGACCGTTGAGGCTGCCCGGCAGCTTGGCTTCGGCAATCAGTTTGCCTTCGGCCTTGAGTTGCTGGATATGCGCCAGCAGGCCGTCGCGGGCTTCGGCATCGATCACCGGGCCCAGGTCGTTTTCACGCAGATGGGTCGGGCCGACTTTGAGTTGATCCATGGCGCCTTTGATCAACTCGATAACACGGTCGGCGATGTCACGCTGCACGTAGAGCACGCGCAGGGCCGAGCAACGCTGACCGGCGCTGGTGAAGGCCGAACCGATGGCATCCTTGACCACCTGCTCAGGCAGCGCGGTGGAGTCGACGATCATCGCGTTCTGGCCGCCGGTTTCGGCGATCAGGGTGGCGATGGCGCCCTCCTTCTCGGCCAGCTGGCGGTTGATGATGCGCGCAGTATCGGTAGAGCCGGTAAAGCACACGCCAACGACGCGCGGGTCGCGGCAGAACACGCCGCCCAGGGTCGCGCCGTCACCCGGCAGGAAGGCAATCGCCTCCTTCGGTAGGCCGGCTTCGAACATCAGCTCCAGCGCACGGGCAGCAATCAGGCTGGTCTGCTCGGCCGGCTTGGCCAGCACGGTGTTACCGGCGACCAGCGCAGCGGTGATCTGCCCAAGGTAGATAGCCAGCGGGAAGTTCCAGGGGCTGATGCAGACGAACACGCCACGGCCTTCATGGAACAGCTCGTTACGCTCGCCGGTCGGACCTTTGAGTTCTTCGCGGCCAAGTTTCAGGCGGGCTTGCAGCGCGTAGTAACGGCAGAAATCGACCGCCTCGCGGACTTCGTCAATGCCGTCCTGCAGGGTTTTGCCGGCTTCCAGCGTGCACAGGGCCATCAGCTCGGCGCGGTTGGCTTCCAGCAGGTCACCAAGGCGTTCGAGAATCTGCGCGCGCTGCTCGATGGGCGTGGCGTTCCAGCGCGGCCAAAAAGCTGACAACCCGTCGATGGCCTGTTTGGCCTGCTCGGCAGTGGCGAACTGGGCGGTGCCCACTTCCTGGCTGAGCTGATACGGGCAATGCACCTTGTGAGCTGTGCCGGTGAGCTTCTGCCCGCCGATCACTGGCGCGGCTTGCCACTGGCGATCGAGGAAAGTCTGGTAGGCGCTGGACAGTTCGTTCCACTGGGTCTGGATGTTCATGTTGATGCCTTGCGAGTTGGTCCGATTGCCGTACAGCGCCGGCGGAAGCGGGATGCGATGGTTGCCGAGGGTCTTGAACTGGCGCAGCTGGGTCACCGGATGGTCGATCAGGGTTTCGACCGGCACGCGCGGGTCGACCAACTGGTGAACAAACGATGAGTTAGCGCCGTTTTCCAACAGACGACGCACCAGATACGGCAGCAGATCCTTGTGAGCACCAACCGGCGCGTAGATGCGGACGTTCTTGCGGTACTTTTCGATCACCGTGTCGTAGAGCGCATCGCCCATGCCGTGCAGACGCTGGAATTCGAACTCGCGCGGCGTCTTCAACTCGCCGACCATCGACAGGATGCAGCTCACGGTGTGCGCGTTGTGGCTGGCGAATTGCGGGTAGATCACGCCGCGGGTGTGCTCGGACAACAGGTAGCGCGCGCAGGCCAGATAGGAGGTATCGGTACCTTCCTTGCGGGTGAATACCGGATACCCGTCCAGGCCCTGAACCTGGGACTGTTTGATTTCGCTGTCCCAATAGGCGCCCTTCACCAGACGCAGCGGGATGCGCGCGTTCAGCTCTTTACCCAACAGGGTCAGCCAGACCAGTACCGGCAGGCAGCGCTTGGAATACGCCTGAATCACCAGGCCGAACTCGCCCCAGCCGGCAATAGCCGGGTCGCGCATCAGTTTTTCGTAGAGTTCCAGCGAGAGCTCGAGGCGATCGGCCTCCTCCGCATCGATGGTGATACCGACATCTAGGCGGCGCGCCAGGATCGCCAGCTCGCGAACGCTTTCGAACAGTTCGGTGAGCACGCGCTCACGTTGAGCCACTTCATAACGCGGGTGCAGCGCGGACAGCTTGATCGACACCGAAGGACGCGGTCCCGGACCGACCTGCGGCTCGGCGCCGACGGTTTCTACAGCCTGCCGGTAGTCAGCCATATACTTGCGCGCATCTTCGGTAGTCAGCGCCGCTTCGCCGAGCATGTCGAAAGAATAGGTGTAGCCCTTCTCGCGCTCGGGACGGCCGTTCTTCAAGGCTTCGGATATGGTCCGGCCAAGCACGAACTGCTTGCCCATTAGCTTCATCGCCTGATTCATCGCGGCGCGGATGACCGGCTCGCCGGAGCGCTTGACCAGCCGGCCAATGACATTCTTCGGGCGGCCGTCGGAATTGTCCGGGTCGACCACCTTGCCGGTCATCACCAGGCCCCAGGCCGCGAAATTGACCAGCACGTTGTCGCTCTGTCCTAAATGGCGTTCCCACTCGGCGGCGTTGAGCTTGTCGCGGATCAGCGCGTCGGCCGTGGCCGAATCCGGCACACGCAGCAGGGCTTCGGCCAGGCACATGAGCATCAGGCCTTCATGCGTATCCAGGCTGTACTGGCGCAGCAGTGCGTCGAGGGTGTCGACGGCGTTATCACGACCGCGCACCGCTTCGATCAGGCTGCGCGCTTCGCGGCGAATGGCTTCGATGCCCGCCTCGCCAGGATCGGCCAGTTGCAACAGCTCGTTCAGGTAGGCCGCCTCGTCAACGCTGTAATTGGCGCTGATGGCGGGGAAGAATTCGGCGGCTTTCAGATTGGCGAAATCGCCCTGCAAGACTTGACCGGCTTTGAACATCGCGCCGCTCCTCTCGTGGAGTGTTGTTGTGTTTGGATCTGGTTCGACGGCGACGCGCGGGCAGCAATGCGCGGGCGGTTCGCCAAACGGGTAGGCGAATCTAAGGCGGGGGCGTTTCCGGTTGTTGCGCAAAACTACGGAACTTTTTCAAAAACCTATGGGTTTTGATGAGCGTCAAAAGCCTGTCATGAAAAGTCGCTAAAGCGGTGCAAAGCAGGGGCGGTAGAACGCGAAACGCACCGTCTCGGTGCGTTTAGGTTCGGTCACTCGTCGCTGCGTCGCAGCCGTTTCGGCGTCAGCCCGAGGTAACGACGGGTGGCGGTAGTCAAGGCGCTCTGGCTGGAGAAGCCACACTCTTCAGCGATCCGCACCAGGGGCAGCGGGCTTTCGCGCAGCAGCCTGGCGGCGCGATCGAGGCGACTCTTCAGCAGGTATTGATGCGGGGTAAGGCCGACGCTGTCTTTGAACTGCACGTGGAAGTGGCTGGGGCTCAGGCACACCACCTGCGCCAGCTCGGCTACCGTGATCCGCCGCGCCAGATTGCTTTCGATATGCGCATCCAGGCGCGCGATGTCCAGTGGCCCTTTCGGCTGGTGTGTCGCTTCGCCAAACACCCGCAAGTGCAACGCACGCAACAGCACACCGCCCAGCGCCCGTGCCAGCAACGGGTCGCTGCCATAGCGGGCCAGTTCGGCGCCGGCGTAATTCAGCAGGTTGTGGAAGTCGGCATCCAGCGCCGGATAACGAGGCGTTTCGAACAACTGCGCCAGCAGCCGTGGATCGTCGGCGCTGAGGTCCTGCTCATCGAGGTCGATGATGAGCATGCGGTTATCACCCTTGCCGGCGAACTCGTGTTCGGCGTATCCCGGCACCAGGCAGGCACGCATACGGCACACCTCACCGCCTGCGCCGTCGACCTCAAACGCGGCACTGCCCGAGAGCGACAGCACCAACTGGTGGTAGTCGTGAGCATGTTCGTGGGCCTGATCATCAAGGCGCAGCAGACGGGCATTGAGCATGGAGGGGCACCTGGGGTATGGGCCGCACTCTACCGGAGGCTTGGCGGTTTTTATAGCCGTGGGCAAAAACAGCCAGGCAACGATTGGATTGAAATCATTCGCCAGATACCCATCTAAAGAGCACGTACTCGCCACAGGTGCCGCATGAACGACGACATCCATCAAGAACTCGAGCAAAACGCCTCTTCCACGGGTCTGGTGCTGCCGGATCAGGACCTGCCCGACAAGCTGTACATCGTCCCGATCCACAACCGGCCTTTCTTTCCCGCACAGGTGCTGCCGATAATCGTCAACGAAGAGCCCTGGGCCGAGACTCTGGAGCTGGTCTCCAAGACGCCGCACCAGCGCTTGGCCCTCTTCTTCATGGACAGCCCGGCACAGGATGCCGCCAGCTTCGATCCGGACAGCCTGCCCGAACACGGCACCATGGTGCGCGTGCACCACGCATCGAAGGAAGGCGGCAGGTTGCAATTCGTCGCCCAGGGCATGGCCCGCGTTCGAATCAAAGGGTGGCTGCGCCGTAAACCGCCCTACCTGGTGGAAGTCGAATACCCGCAGAGCGATGAAGACCCCCGCGACGAGGTGAAGGCCTACGGCATGGCACTGATCAACGCGATCAAGGAGCTGCTGCCGCTCAATCCACTGTACAGCGAGGAGCTGAAGAACTACCTCAACCGCTTTAGCCCGAACGCGCCGTCGCCGTTAACCGACTTCGCTGCGGCGCTGACCACGGCGCCAGGCATCGAGCTGCAAGAGGTCCTGGACACCGTACCCGTGCTCAAGCGCATGGAGAAGGTGCTGCCCCTGCTGCGCAAGGAAGTCGAAGTCGCCAAGCTGCAGAAAGAACTAACCGGCGAAGTGAACCGCAAGATCGGCGAACGTCAGCGTGAGTTCTTCCTAAAGGAACAGCTGAAGATCATCCAGCAAGAGCTGGGGATCACCAAGGACGACCGCAGCGCTGATGCCGACGAGTTTCGTTCCCGCCTTGAGGGCAAGGTCGTACCACCAGCCGCCCAGAAGCGGATCGACGACGAGCTGACCAAGCTCTCGGTGCTGGAAACCGGTTCGCCGGAGTATGCGGTAACCCGTAACTATCTGGACTGGGCGACCTCAATGCCCTGGGGCCTGTACAGCGAAGACAAGCTCGATCTGGAGCACGCCCGCAAGGTGCTCAACGCGCACCATGCCGGGCTCGACGATATCAAAAGCCGGATCATCGAGTTCCTCGCCGTCGGCGCATTCCGCGGTGAAATCTCCGGCTCCATCGTGCTCCTGGTGGGCCCGCCAGGCGTCGGCAAGACCAGCATTGGCAAGTCCATTGCCGAATCGCTGGGCCGCCCCTTCTACCGTTTCAGCGTCGGCGGCATGCGAGACGAGGCCGAGATCAAGGGCCATCGCCGCACCTACATCGGCGCCCTGCCCGGCAAACTGGTCCAGGCGCTGAAGGAAGTCGAAGTGATGAACCCGGTGATCATGCTCGACGAGGTCGACAAGCTCGGCAATAGTCATCAGGGCGATCCGGCCTCGGCGCTGTTGGAAACGCTGGACCCGGAACAGAACGTCGGTTTCCTCGATCATTACCTTGATTTGCGCCTGGACCTGTCCAAGGTCCTGTTCGTCTGCACCGCCAACAGCCTTTATTCGATCCCGGGCCCGCTGCTCGACCGCATGGAGATCATCCGGCTGTCGGGTTACATCACCGAAGAGAAACTGGCGATCGCCAAGCGCCACCTCTGGCCGCGGCAGTTGCAGCGCGCCGGGGTGCCGAAGAACCGGTTGGCGATCAACGACAGTGCGTTGCGCAACCTCATCGAAGGCTACGCGCGCGAGGCCGGTGTTCGACAGCTCGACAAGCAGCTCGGCAAGGTGGTGCGTAAGGCCGTGGTCAAGCTGCTCGATGAACCTGAGAGCAAGATCAAGATCGGGCCGAAAGATATCGAAAGCTACCTGGGCATGGCGTATTGGCACCCTGAACAGCTGCTCACTGGAGTCGGCGTGGTCACCGGTTTGGCCTGGAACAGCATGGGCGGCGCAACACTGCCGATCGAGGCGACACGCATCCATACGCTCAACCGTGGCTTCAAGCTCACCGGCAAGTTGGGTGATGTCATGAAAGAGTCGGCTGAAATCGCTTTCAGTTACGTCAATTCGCACCTGAAGGAATTCAAAGGCGATCCGAAATTCTTCGATCAGGCCTTCGTGCACATGCACGTGCCAGAAGGCGCGACGCCAAAGGATGGTCCGAGTGCCGGCATCAGCATGGCCAGCGCACTGCTGTCGTTGGCGCGCAATCAGGCACCAAAAAAAGGCGTGGCCATGACCGGCGAGCTGACGCTGACCGGACTGGTGCTGCCGATCGGTGGGCTGCGAGAGAAGGTCATCGCCGCGCGGCGCTTGAAGCTGTACGAACTGATCATCCCGGAGCTGAATCGCGGAGATTTCGAGGAGTTGCCCGACTATCTGAAAGAAGGCCTGACGATGCACTTCGCCAAGCGCTTCAGTGACGTGGTCAAGGTCTTGTTCTGATACCGGAATCAGGGGCCGTAAGCCGGCGGCACGGCCCCTTCCGCTTGTGTACAGTCCGTCGCCGTTGCGAATAGCTTTACCCACCGGCCCTGGCGCCTTATGGTTTCCACCGACGCCCGAGCGTTTTCTTTCTTCCCTCTGGAGCCGGTCGCCCATGCCTCTCGCCCGTTTGCTGTCGTTCGCCCCGTTGTTCCTGCTGGCCGGTTGCGCCAGTACGCCGCCGAGCAGTATCGCGCTGAACGACGATGCGGACTGCCCGCTGACCTTGCAGCCCGGTCAGATGCTGATCGTGAGCCTGCCAAGCAACCCCACCACAGGCTATCGCTGGAACCTGCGCGAGGTTTCGGCCGAGCAGCTGAAAAGCCTTGGCCCGGAAGTATTCAGCTCACCGAAGTCCGACGTCATCGGCGGCGATGGTCTGTCCACCTGGCGCTTCGAGGCAGCCGAGGCCGGCAGCGGCCGCCTCTATCTCGCCTATCAGCGCCCTTGGGAAACCGACACCGAGCCGGCCGGGCTGTTCGACTGCCGAATCGAAGTGCAATAAAACGTGCCATAAGACGTGGAGTAGCCGGGCACTAGAACCGACCGTCCACTTCGCGACGGCCATCCGCATGGCTTTCCGCTACAATGCCGCCCCTGTTTTCAGCCTGCCCAGACACCGCCGTGAGCCACGAACCCGATCGCCTGTTCGCCAAGCCCCTCGCCCAACCCCAGGACTTCGTCTTCAACGAGGACGTCGTGCGGGTCTTTCCCGACATGATCAAACGCTCGGTTCCGGGCTATCCCACCATCGTCGAGAACATCGGCGTGCTGGCCGCGCAGTTCGCCCAGCCGAACACCTGCCTCTATGACCTGGGATGTTCGCTGGGCGCGGTGACGCAAGCGTTGCGCCGGCACGTCAAGACGGATAATTGCCAGGTGATCGCCGTCGATAACTCTACTGCCATGGTCGAGCGCTGCCGTGAATACCTGCACGGGCAGGACTCGATGTTTCAAGAGTTGCTCCCGGTTGAGGTGATCGAAGCCGACGTGCTTGCCCTGCAGTTCCAGCCCGCCTCGCTGATCGCACTCAACTTCACTCTGCAGTTCATCCCGCCTGAAAAGCGGCCCGCTCTGCTAGGCGCCATCCGCCAGGCGCTGGTACCTGGGGGCACGCTGATTCTGTCGGAAAAGTTGCGCTTCGAAGACGAGCAGGAGCATGACCTGCTGACCGACCTGCATGTCGCATTCAAGCGCGCCAACGGCTACAGCGAACTGGAAATTGCGCAGAAACGCAGCGCCATCGAGAACGTGATGAAGCCCGACAGCCTGGAAACCCACCGTCAGCGCTTGCTGGAGGCCGGATTCACCAAGGTGGTGCCCTGGTTTCAATGCCTGAACTTCGCCTCGTTGATTGCGCTGCCATGAACCTTGACCTGACATCCCTCGCCTGGCGCCTGGCCGGCACCCCACTGGCCGCCTGGGCCAACGGCTTGCAGGCACAACTCGATGCCAAACTCGCCATCGGCCACGGTGACTTGCCGCGCTGGCGTCGCGCCGTCGATGCGCTGCCTGATATCAAACCCACCGCCGTCGAACTGCAAGCGGCTTTCCGCCTGGAAGCGGAGTGCGACGAGGACACCCGTGCGGCTACCCAAGACGCCTTGTTCGGCCTGTCGCCCTGGCGCAAGGGACCTTTCGAGGTGTTCGGCGTACATGTCGACACCGAATGGCGCTCGGATTGGAAATGGGACCGGGTTTCGCCGCATTTGGATTTGAGCGGCAAGCGCATCCTCGACGTCGGTTGCGGCAACGGCTATTACATGTGGCGCATGCTCGGCGCCGGTGCCGACTCGGTCGTCGGCATCGACCCGAACTGGCTGTTCTTCTGCCAGTTTCACGCGATGAAGCGCTACTTGGCGGAGCTGCCGGTCTGGCATCTGCCCATGGCGCTGGAGGAGTTGCCGCCCAAGCTCGAAGGCTTCGACACAGTCTTTTC
The DNA here is from genome assembly GCF_044543345.1 of Pseudomonas sp. NPDC077451. Taxonomy (NCBI): domain Bacteria; kingdom Pseudomonadati; phylum Pseudomonadota; class Gammaproteobacteria; order Pseudomonadales; family Pseudomonadaceae; genus Pseudomonas; species Pseudomonas sp. NPDC077451. The sequence goes on from NZ_JBITVX010000015.1 coordinate 19,258, forward strand.
CATGGGCGTGCTCTACCACCGACGCTCGCCTGTCGATCATCTGTTGGACCTGAAGGATTGCCTGATCAAGGGCGGCCAGCTGGTCGTGGAAACCTTGGTGATCGAGGGCAACGAACACACCGCTCTGGTCCCGGAAGACCGCTACGCGCAGATGCGTAATGTCTGGTTCCTGCCCTCGGTGGCGGCGCTGGAATGCTGGCTGCGGCGCGCTGGCTTCGTTGACGTGCGCTGCGTCGATGTCAGCATTACCAGCATCCAGGAGCAGCGCAGCACCGATTGGATGCGCTATCAGTCGCTGCCGGAGTTCCTGGACCCGCAGGATCACAGCAAGACCATCGAAGGCCTGCCCGCGCCGATGCGCGCCGTGTTGATCGCGCGCAAACCCTAACGCTGGACGCGCGCACTTCGCTGTTCTTCAACCAGCTGACGCAGCGACACCTGTGCTTTCTCCATCAAACGCGGGCGGCTCAGATCACGCATCCGCAATTGCCGGTCGCTGAGCGTGAGCAGCCGCCGATAGAGGCGACGCTTGCGCTAGGCCGCGAACCAGTCGAGCGCCCACTCTTGCAGTCCGAGGGGCCACATTGCCGGCATATAGAGATCCGGTCTCGCGGGCTCTTGCCGCGGACCTTTTGGTGCATCTGTCACTCGTCTGTCTGAACACTTCATTGCGCCCCCTAAGTACAAGGTGCGTCGGCGCACCCAGTGCCTGCCGACCGATATGGCCGGTGAAGTAAGACTGAGCGCACTTTACGATTCAAACAAACGACTAGAATAGAACGACCAGTTAAACAAAATTGAAGGCTAGCCAATGCCCGGAATGCCCGAACAGCTTCCCCAATCTGCGATGCCGCTATTGGAAATCGATGTGCTCCGTACCTTCGTCTCGATCGCCGAAAGCGGCAGTTTCACGCGCGCGGCAGGCCAGATCTTCCGGACCACGTCGGCCGTCAGCATGCAGATCAAGCGCCTCGAAACCATGCTCGGCTGTGCTCTCTTTGTCAGAGAAGCTCGGCGCATCACCCTGACCACTGAGGGTGAGCGGCTGCTGGGCTATGCCCGTCGGCTGCTGAAACTCAACGAAGAAGCGGTGAGCGCGTTTGTAACACCGCAGCTAAACGGCCAAGTACGTTTCGGTACGCCCGCCGATATTGGCACTCATATCTTGCCGGGCCTGCTGTCTCTGTTTGCACGGACCCATCCGGGCATCGAGGTGAACGTATCGGTTGGGCGGAGCGTCGACATGATTCAACGCATTGACGCCGGTGAGCTGGACGTAGCGCTCATCAGCGTCGGCAACCTTGGTCAGGATGATTCTCGTGGCGAGGTCATCCATAGCGAGCAGCTGGTCTGGGCCGGACGCGCCGGGGGCGTCGCGGTCGAGCGCGATCCGTTGCCCTTGGCGTTGTCTACTCCAGAATGCGCGTGGCGCCGCCAAGCGCTAGATGCGCTCGACAGAGCGGGACGGTCGTATCGAATTGCTTACTCCAGCGAGCAGTGCGCGGGTCAGGAAGCCGCGATGATCGCCGATCTAGCGGTAGCGCCCTATCCCTTGAGCCTGGTCAAGCCACCGCTCAAACGCATGGACGAAGGCGAAAATCTTCCGTCGTTGGGTGTGTACCGGATCAAGCTATTGTGCGCCCCCGGCTGCAGTGAGCCCGTACAAGTCCTGGCCCGGCACGTCGTGGCAGCTTTTGCCGCTTATCACTGACCAGAACAGGAGGCGATATGGCGAAATGGTTGATCGTCGCAGGGTTGTTCCTGCTTATGCTGGGCGTGCTACTTCATTACGCGCCGGGATTATTAAGCTGGTTCGGCAAACTGCCCGGCGATATTCGTATCGAATCGGAGCACAGCAGAACCTTCATCCCCATCACCTCAATGATCATCCTGAGCGTGGTACTGACGGTTCTGCTGAATATCTTCTTCCGACGCTAACCAGCGAAAGCAATCTGTAGCAAACGCAACCGCTCAGCGCATCAGCCGCGCGCCGCTGCGGTGAGAATGAGATGCTTCATTTCCTTGACGGCCTGTTTGAAGCCAACGAACAGCGCGTGAGCAACGATGGCGTGTCCGATGTTCAGCTCATTGACCCCGCGGATCGCGGCGATGGCCTCAGCGTTGTGATAGTGCAAGCCATGACCGGCGTTGACGATCAGCCCATGACTCAGACCGGACTCGACTCCGTCACGGATTCTCGCCAGCTCGCAGGCCCGCTCGGCCACAGAGTGGGCATCGGCGTAGCGCCCGGTGTGCAACTCGATGGCCGGGGCGCCAATACGCGCGGCGGCTTCGATCTGCCGTGGATCAGCATCAATGAACAGCGACACTTCCGCGCCACCGGCAGCCAGCCGCATGACGGCGTCACGGATGCGGGATTCCTGGCCAGCCACGTCGAGGCCGCCTTCAGTGGTCAATTCCTGGCGCGTTTCCGGAACCAGACACACATGCTCCGGGCGCAACTGCTCGGCAAAAACCAGCATGGCCTCAGTCACGCCCATTTCGAAGTTCATCCGGGTCTGCAGCGCGTCTTTCATCATCAGCACGTCACGCTCCTGAATGTGCCGACGATCTTCGCGCAGGTGCACCGTGATGCCATCGGCCCCTGCCTCCTCCGCATCTAACGCGGCCTTGACCGGATCCGGGTAACGAGTGCCACGCGCCTGGCGCAGGGTGGCGACATGATCGACATTAACGCCGAGCAGGATTCGATTGGCTTCAGTCACGCGGGACCTCCCTAATATTCATGAACAGTTCACGGCTGACCAGTGGCCGGCCGCCCAGGTGCGGTGCCAGAGCCTGCCGCATCAATCTTTTCGCCGCGGCCAGTGCTCCCGGCACACTCCAGTCGGCCTCAGCCATGGCCAGGAGTTCCGCTCCATTGAAGAGGCCCGGCTGAAACTGCCCGACCGGTTCAAGCCCAGTGTCGGGCAACAGCCGATAGAGCCCCTGACTCGTGATCGGCTGGTCGGCAATGTCCCGGTCCAGGGCAAACCCATAGCCGAGCTCGGTAAGCAGCCGCCATTCGAAGGAGCGCAGGATTGGCTCGAGGGGTCGTTTGGCGGCAAGCGCCGGTAAGGTCGCTGCGTAGTGATCGAACATGGCGGGATGGGCGTCTTCGGCGGGGAGCAGACGGATCAGCAATTCGTTAAGGTACATACCGCTGAAGAGCGCGTTGCCGTCAAGCCAGTAGGCCAGCCCGGCGCCTTCGAGCCGCCCGACGCTCTTCAGCTCCCCGCGACCTCGAAACTCGACCTCGAGCGGGACGAAGGGACGCGCCAGATTGCCCGCCTTACCCCGCGCCCCACGCAACACTGCCCGCAGCCGCCCTTGCGGCGTAAAGAAATCCACCAGCGCGCTGCTTTCGCGATAGGGCCGGCTGTGCAGCACAAAGGCGGTTTGAGCGGTCATGGGATCTAGGTCGTAGGCAGAAACGGAGCGAATGCCTTTGTCCGACCGCCAAGGCTGCGGCAGTCGGACCGGTGTCGCGGCCTTAGCGTCAGCTGTAGCCGAGCGAGTGCAGTGCGCGCTCGTCGTCGGACCAACCGCTCTTCACCTTGACCCAGAGGTTGAGCATGACCTTGGAGTCAAACAGCACTTCCATGTCCTTGCGCGCTTCCTGGCCGATGCGCTTGATGCGCTCGCCCTTGTCGCCAATGATGATCTTCTTCTGCCCGTCTCGCTCGACCAGAATCAATGCATGGATATGCAGCACGCGCCCTTGTTGCTTGAAATCTTCGATTTCGACGGTGATCTGATAGGGCACCTCGGCACCCAGCTGACGCATGATCTTTTCCCGCACCAGTTCAGCTGCCAGAAAACGACTGCTGCGGTCGGTGATCTGGTCCTCGGGGAAGAAATGCTCGTTCTCTGGAAGATGCGAGGCAACCAGCTTTTCAAACACATCGAGATTTTGCCCGTGCTGGGCGGAGATCGGTACGATTTCAGCGTTAGGAAGCTGCTGAGCCAACCATTCGAAATGTGGCAGCAATTCGCCTTTGTCCTCGACGCGATCAGTCTTGTTGACCGCCACGATGACCGGCCCTTCAACATACTGGACACGCTCAAGCACCAGCTGATCCTCATCGGTCCAGCGCGTACGATCAACAACGAAGACGACAACGTCGACGTCCTTCAAGGCTGAAGAAGCGGTGCGGTTCATATAACGGTTGAGTGCCGTCTCACCATTCTTGTGCAGGCCAGGGGTGTCGACATAGACCGCCTGAACGGTGCCCTCGGTCTTGATTCCGAGCATATTGTGTCGTGTCGTCTGCGGCTTGCGCGACGTGATCGCGAGCTTCTGCCCCAAGACGTGATTGAGGAGCGTTGACTTACCCACATTGGGCCTTCCAACTATGGCTACATAGCCGCAGCGGCTGACGTCTTCGCCTTCAATTCGTTCATCAGTCATTCCCGTTCTCCACGCCGAGCGCTATCAATGCCGAGGCAGCGGCAACCTGTTCGGCAATACGCCTGCTAGCACCCTGCCCCTGAGTCTTCTCATTGAGCAACGATACCTGGCACTCGACGAAGAACGTCCGGCAATGCGGTTCGCCCTGAATCGCAACCACTTCGTACTTCGGTAATTCGCATGCCCGCGATTGCAGAAATTCCTGCAGGCGGGTCTTTGGATCTTTGTTCGTATCAACGAGCGTAAGCCCTTCCAGCTCGTTGGCAAGCCAAGCCAGCACGCGGTCACGCGCCGCCTCCATGCCCGCATCAAGATATATGGCGCCAATCAAAGCTTCGAGCGTATCAGCAAGGATCGATTCACGGCGAAAGCCACCGCTCTTCAACTCGCCAGAACCAAGCCGCAGGTATTCTCCGAGCTCGAAACCGCGTGCGAGCACGGCAAGCGTTTCGCCTTTAACCAGTCGCGCGCGCAGCCGAGAGAGCTGCCCTTCCTTGGCTTGCGGAAAGTGGTTGAACAACGCCTCGCCGGCGATAAAGTTGAGGATGGCATCGCCAAGAAACTCCAGACGCTCGTTATTGCGTCCGGCATAGCTGCGATGTGTCAGAGCCAGGAGCATCAGCTCCTGGTCTTTGAATTGATATCCGAGCCTACGCTCGAGACGGGCTAACGAAGTGCTCACGGCATCCTTAGGCGATATTCTTTATCGAAGTTCGCCACCAGATCGAGATTGCGGATCAGGGGCTCGCGTTTTTCATAGTCCAAGTGAACCTTGAACTCGTTATTTTCAATCACGACCTTCATCGCCTCTTCGAGGTTCAGGTCGCGAATACCATTCACATCCATGCCCTTGCGCACATGGCTAAAAAAATCTCCCACGGTGCGGATGTCTGCCGCCTTGTCACTTTCAACCCCAGAGATGATCTTGTCCATGGACATATAGTCGAAATAATGCGGCAGCATCTTAAATGCGGTGCTGGCAAAAAACGCCACCAACGCCAGCACCATGATCCAGCTCAGCATGGACAGGCCTTTTTGCGAACGAGCGAAACTCATGTCGACCTCTATGTCGTACGTTACCCGCGGATTGGGGCTGTTCAAATATAGCGGGCCGGCTCGCCGGAACCGGGCCCTGATTCACAGACTCAGTGAATCAATCCAACCCGCGAAAAATGCGGTAAGTTGCTGAACTTCGGATCAGGCCAGCTCATCCATACGGCGAAGGCTTTGCCGACGATGTTGCGGTCTGGAACCATGCCGGCTAGTTCAGCTGGAATCGCCGCATCGTGCCAGTAGCGGCTGTCGTTGGAATTGTCGCGGTTGTCGCCCATCATGAAGTAATGGCCTTGCGGAACGCGCCACTCGCGGTTGGGCTCGATCCGATAGCGGGCCATTTCCTTGCGAATGAGGTGTTCTACCTCACCGAGCTTCTCTTGGTACAGCTTCGCGCTGCCCAAGCTGCCAGGTTCCTCGCCAATCAGTATTTCGGGAACCAACTCTCCATTAATGCTCAAACGCTTGTCGCTGCTATACCGGATTACATCGCCAGGCAGGCCTATAACACGCTTGATGTAGTTAATGTTGGGATCGCTGGGATATCTAAATACCATCACATCCCCACGTTTCGGATCACTGACATCGATGATCTTGGTATCTACCACGGGTAGCCGAATACCATAGGCGAATTTGTTTACCAGTATGAAGTCGCCGACCTCAAGCGTCGGAATCATCGAACCGGATGGAATCTGGAATGGTTCGATAAGAAACGAGCGCAGCACCAGAACGATCGCAAGAACCGGGAAAAAGGACTTGCCGTACTCAATAAGAACCGGCTCTTTGTTCAAAGCGTCCAACGTCGATTGGTCAAGCTCCCCAGCCTGGCCTTCATAGTTGGCTATCGCAGCCCGGCGACGTGGCGCGAAGATCAGTAGATCGAGTAGTGCCAAAAATCCACATACCGCAACGGCGATGACCAGCAACAGCGGGAAATTGATCGACATGTCAGCTATCTACCTTGAGCACGGCAAGGAAGGCTTCCTGTGGAATCTCAACGTTGCCGACCTGCTTCATCCGCTTCTTACCGGCCTTCTGCTTTTCAAGGAGTTTGCGTTTACGACTTACGTCACCGCCGTAGCACTTCGCCAGAACGTTCTTACGCAACGCTTTCACAGTGCTTCGCGCGACGATCTGACCGCCCAGCGCAGCCTGGATGGCGACGTCGAACATCTGCCTGGGGATTAGCTCCTTCATCTTCTCGACAAGGATCCGCCCTTTGTAATGCGCATTGTCGCGGTGCACGATCAACGCTAGCGCGTCGACCTTGTCGCCGTTGATCAGGATATCCAGACGGGTGAGATTGGCGGACTGGAAGCACTCGAAGCTGTAATCCAGCGAGGCATAGCCCCGGCTGACCGATTTGAGACGGTCGAAGAAGTCGAGCACCACTTCGCTCATGGGCAGGTCATAGCGCACCTGGACCTGCGTTCCGAGAAACTGAAGGTCACGCTGAACGCCACGCTTTTCCACGCAAAGCGTAATAACGCTACCCAAATGCTCCTGGGGTACGAGAATGTTGGCCCGCACAATGGGCTCACGCATATCCTCGATCGAGGAAAGATCGGGTAGCTTGGACGGGCTATCGACATAGATAGTCTCGCCGTTTTTCAACAATAGTTCATAGACCACTGTCGGCGCCGTGGTGATCAGATCCAGGTCGTACTCGCGTTCGAGGCGCTCCTGGATGATCTCCATATGCAGCATGCCGAGGAAGCCGATGCGGAAGCCGAATCCAAGCGCATCCGAGCTTTCCGGCTCGTACTGCAGCGCGGCATCGTTGAGCGTCAACTTTTGCAACGCCTCGCGGAAGTCTTCGAAATCGTCCGAGCTAACCGGAAACAGACCCGCATAGACCTGCGGCTTGACCCGTTTGAAACCGGGCAACATTTCAACGTCAGGCGTATTCGAGAGTGTCAGGGTGTCACCAACCGGTGCACCGTGAATATCCTTGATGCCGGCAATAATAAAGCCTACTTCGCCAGCCTTGAGGTCGACCGTACTCGTGTGTTTCGGGTTGAACACACCCACGCTGTCGACCTGATGTACCTTGCCGGTGGACTTGACCAGGACCTTGTCGCCCTTTTTGATCCGACCATGGCGAACTCGCACCAGCGAGACGACACCGAGATAGTTGTCGAACCAAGAGTCGATAATCAGCGCCTGCAGGGGCGCATCAATTTCTCCCGTCGGAGCGGGGATGACAGACACTAGACGCTCAAGCACATCGTCTACACCCATGCCGCTCTTAGCGCTACACGCCACAGCATCGGTCGCATCGATACCGATAATATGCTCGATTTCGCCCTTGACCTTATCGGGGTCGGCCTGCGGCAAATCCATCTTGTTCAGCACGGGCATCACTTCCAAGCCCTGCTCGATGGCTGTATAGCAGTTGGCTACCGATTGCGCTTCAACGCCCTGCCCAGCATCGACCACCAGCAACGCACCTTCGCAAGCGGCGAGCGAGCGACTGACCTCGTAGGTGAAATCTACGTGGCCTGGGGTGTCGATGAAGTTCAGCTGATAGGTCTTGCCGTCCTTCGCCTTGTAGTAAAGCGTGACGCTGTGCGCCTTGATGGTGATGCCTCGTTCACGCTCGAGGTCCATCGAATCCAGCACCTGGGCGTTCATTTCACGCTCGGTCAAACCGCCACACATTTGAATGAAACGGTCAGCCAGGGTCGACTTGCCATGATCGATGTGCGCGATGATAGAAAAATTGCGGATATGACTCAGGTCGCTCACAGCTCAACACTCTAATACGTCGCGAGCCGATTGCCCGCCGAAAATAGCCGCAAAGTGTACCTGATAGGTCTATTCAGTGCCACGCCGGAGCCTAGGACGTGCATGATCAGCCTTCCGCCACGGCAACGTGCACACTACTGCTGATAGGCCGATGCAGAAAAGCGGCCGAAGAGCCCGCTATTTCTGAAGTTAGAGAATACTGTTCGGCGAGCTTGAAGACAGCGGAACTTGCCCGCTCATCGCGCAATACGCGTGGTGAAATTGAACAGTTCTACTGAAATTGCGGATGGCTCGACCTGAGGCTGAGGCAGAACCGATCACTCGGTGGCCAAGTGGATGATGATCTAATCGAGGTGCAGCCTATTATGCTGACAGCCCGCTTGCGAGACGGAATAAACCGCCCGACTACCCAGCCCTAGCTGCCAAAGCCGCACGCAACACGACCGGCTGCAACGCCGGATCGGCTGAGGTCTGCTGGCTGCGCTTGCGTACCACGAGCCAGGCGACCAGAAAGCCGCCTAGTCCAGCAAGCATCACGTAAGGCTCGGGAGCCGAAAGCTGGGAAGCGACGAGCGCAAAGATGAAAAGCATGATCAGCGGAAAAAGGTAGACAAGCACGGCGCCGTGTAGCAATACGCTTTCACGGATACCGACCACAACGGTATCCCCTACGCTAAGCCGAAGATCACATAACGCCAGTATCAAACCACGACGCTCGCGAACACCAAGCCTCTCAACCAGGCCCTGCCCACAGCCACTCCTCACGGAACAACCGGAACAGGTACTACTGCGCTCCGTCTCAACCCAAACAGCGCCGGGCGCCAATGCAACTACGCGACCTGTTTCCTCGATCATTGCGACGCCTGATCAGCCCCGGCGCGCATGGACAATGCAATTCGCTCCGCCGTGCCTAGAGGGATTTCCCCAATTACAGTAACCATGACATCGCCGCCAGCCGTAGAAATACGCTTCGAAACAGCCACCGTAGGCCCCATTTGGCTGCGCGCGTCTTCAACTACAGCACCGTCCAGCGGCTCGATAAATACCGATACGCGAGCGATACCATCACTATAAGACAACCAAGTGACCGGCTCTTTTGAGGCGGGACTCGGACGCACATCTGAGTCGATCAGCTGAAACCCATCTGGCAACCAATCAGAGCGCCATTTCGTTGATGTAAGTTCTTTTTGCTCGACAGCAAGCGAGACCGGTTCGCAATCCGCCCCCCCTTCCACATCTGCTGGCTCCACTGAACCTGGCGTGAAATGCGTGAACTGAAAGCGCTCAAGCAGTTGCCCGCTTTCATCAAGCAACAGTGATTTAAGCGGTAGGGATGTCTCTCTATCGAGATGCAGCTCGAAGCCATAGCGGTGCTGGTCCCTAGGACGCACGGCTAGCGCAACCGTGGGCCGCCCTGCGACTCGGGATTCGCCGATCACCTGAAAGCTGTACCATTTGGAAAGCGCCTCCGGCTCCAGCTGATGCTGGCGCCAAGGCGTGGCTTCCCGCACCTGGGACGCCATATCTTCGGTCGCACACTGGATCTTTCCGTTGAGGATCACAACCTCTGCAGCGGGACCGTCTAGCTGCAACAGTCGCTCACGCGACTGTTGACCATCTACCAACTGCCAGACAGCATGACTGGAAAAGCTTCCGTTGCGCTCATAGACGAAAGTGCCTTGATAGCTTTGCTTTTTCTCAGCATCTGCAAGTCGCTGCATCATGAGATCGGCTTCAGCAGCAAAGGCCGGCATCGATAGCCAGCCTCCGAGCACCACAAACAGCGGTATCACACGCATGTTGTTCCTTAACGATCTTCCATGCTGGCTGCGCGAGCGTAGGGCAGCGCACTTTCCGAACCGCTACCGAAAGCGGCCTGCTGAGCGTGCTGACGAACATAAGCCGGCAATCTCTTTTCATGCCAACTTTCAGGCGAACCTTCCGCCCCAGTCACTTGGGCACCGGGAGCAACCGTACCCTCACTATAGCCTGCCAGCACGGCGGGCCCCTGGCTAGCTTGCGGCACTGCGATACTAGGCTGCGCAGCCTGCCGAGCAATCTGAGGTCCAGCAACTTCGCTCTGATTGTAGAGGCGTACGCCTGCCAACACAGCGACTGTAACCGATGCCGCGACAGCAAGACGGCCTACATTACGCCAAGCGAAGCGCTGTGGCTTAACCGCAGTAATTTCAGGCTCTTCAGCCAACGCCGCCGAAACTGCCGACGCAATATCCAAACGAGGCTCGATCAGCTCCTTGTGCATTGCGGCACGGGCGATCTGATAACGCGACCAAGTCGATCGCATTTCACTGTCGCTCTCAGCGGAGAGCACTCGACGTAATTCCAACTCGTCCGCTTCGTTATCCATCACCGCGGACAGCGATTCATGCAGGGCTTCACGACTCATGGCGGTTCCTCTCTTGGCTATCGCCGCTGTCTCAGGATTCATGCAACAGGGGTTGCAATGCTTTATCGATGGCTTCCCGCGCCCGGAATATCCGTGAGCGGACCGTACCCACCGGACACTGCATAACATTTGCAATGTCTTCATAACTAAGACCATCAAATTCACGCAGTGTTAGAGCCGTGCGTAAATCTTCAGGAAGTTGTTGGATAGTTCTGTGAACGGTGTCCTCAATTTCATCCCTGAGAAGTGCGCGCTCCGGCGACTCAATGTCCTTGAGAGCATGATCTCCCTCATAGAACTCCGCATCCTCGGAACTGACATCGCTGTCAGGCGGCCTTCTCCCACGAGCCACCAAATGATTCTTTGCCGTGTTAATGGCAATGCGGTACAGCCACGTATAAAAAGCACTGTCTCCGCGGAAGTTCGCAAGCGCACGATAGGCTTTAATAAAGGCTTCTTGCGCAACATCCTGAGCTTCGTGAGAATCATGTACAAAGCGAACGATCAACCCTAAGATTTTGTGCTGATATTTCAATACCAGCAAATCGAAAGCCCGTTTATCTCCTCGCTGCACTCGCTCGACCAGTTGCTGGTCCTGCTCCTGGGTTAGCATAAACACTCCTCCATGACCCGGAAGGGGTGCTGCGCTCGCCTACGAGCTGACCTGCCAGAATAGACCCGGGCTTTACACAAAAGTTCTCCCCCTCCAAGCAAGCATTCCTGCAACACACCTGACGGCATTGGCGAGCGACGCCTCAAAACGAACCGTTCCGATGGCGCCACCCTGGTATCCACAGCAAAACCCCGCCGCCCACCGAACGATGGCCAGCCGGTCTGCATCCACAACTGTCTATAGAGACAAGCCTGCAAGAAAAGTTCCAAAGCATCCCGCCAAGTCCAACAAGGCCCGCTATTTTGCAGGGGGACGCACCTATATACTAGGGCTCGCCTCAACGTGAGATTCGAAATGAGCCGACATTATCAATACGACGTTCTTGTGATAGGCAGCGGCGCAGCCGGCTTGACCCTAGCGCTCAACCTGCCGCCCTCACTCCGGGTTGCAGTACTGAGCAAGGGCGACCTGGCCAATGGCTCCACGTATTGGGCTCAAGGCGGTGTGGCTGCAGTGCTGGACACTACCGACACAATCGAATCCCACGTCGCCGACACCCTCGTTGCCGGTGGCGGGCTATGCAAGGAAGAAGCGGTACGCTTTACAGTGGAGCACAGCCGCGAAGCCATCCAGTGGCTGATCGAGCAAGGCGTGCCCTTCACCCGGGACGACGCCGAGCGCGAAGCTGACGGCTTCGAATACCACCTGACGCGAGAAGGCGGACATAGCCACAGACGCATCATCCATGCTGCCGATGCGACCGGCGCCGCGATTTTCAACACCCTGCTTTCCCGTGCTCACGATCGGGAAAACATCGATCTACTGCACCAGCGCGTTGCCGTAGACCTGATCACCGAACGCAAGCTGGGCCTGACCGGTAAGCGTTGCCTTGGCGCTTATGTGCTTGATCGAACCAACGGAGAAGTGGACACCTTCCAGGCAAAATTTACCGTACTGGCGACGGGTGGCGCCGCAAAGGTGTACCTGTATACCAGTAACCCCGACGGAGCATGCGGCGACGGCATCGCAATGGCTTGGCGCGCGGGATGCAGGGTGGGCAATCTAGAGTTCAACCAATTTCATCCAACCTGCCTGTACCATCCAAAAGCCAAGAGCTTTCTGATTACCGAGGCATTGCGCGGCGAGGGCGCCGTGCTGAGACTGCCCAGCGGCGAACGCTTCATGCCACGCTTCGACCCGCGCGCGGAACTGGCGCCCCGCGACATCGTAGCCCGTGCGATCGATCATGAGATGAAGCGCCTCGGCATCGACTGCGTCTATCTGGATATCAGCGATAAACCTACAGAATTCATCAAAGCGCATTTCCCGACCGTTTATGAGCGCTGCCTGGAATTCGGTATCGACATTACGTGCGAGCCGATCCCAGTGGTGCCAGCGGCCCACTACACCTGCGGCGGAGTGCTGGTCAACCAGACTGGTAGAACCGACATACCAGGGCTGTATGCGATCGGCGAAACCAGCTTCACCGGCTTGCACGGCGCCAACCGTATGGCCAGCAATTCGCTCCTGGAGTGTTTTGTTTACGCCCGCGCCGCCGCTCAAGACATGCTTCGCGAGCTACCCGGCGTCACCGCTTCCATAGCTTTACCCACGTGGGACGCAACTCAAGTGACCGACTCGGACGAGGACGTGATCATTGCGCACAATTGGGACGAGCTTCGACGGTTCATGTGGGACTACGTAGGCATCGTTCGCACCACCAAGCGACTGATGCGCGCGCAGCACCGGGTTCGCTTGCTGCTTGGAGAAATCGATGAGTTCTATAGTAATTACAAAGTCAGCCGGGACCTCATCGAACTGCGGAATCTAGCAACGGTTGCAGAACTGATGATCGGTTCGGCCATGCAACGCAAGGAAAGCCGAGGCCTGCATTTCACGCTGGACTACCCTGACCAGCTGCCGGAAGCGACGGACACTATCCTGGTACCGCCCACCTACGACGACTGAACTTCAACCTGAGCCGCAGACGCCGGTGCTGCTCCGCCGCCATTACCCCTTGCGGAATGCAGAGCCCTCGGGCGAACCAGTTATCTGGCTGCCTGAATCGCAACACTACGACCAGCGGCAGCGCGATACTGTCAGGTAGCACCTGCACGGGCTCCCAACCCCTCTCCCGACTCCAGAGCGACCACCCGTTTTGATCATGGCGCAGACCAAGCCAGGAACAACGACGACAAAACAAGAGGCGAGACGGTATCGCCCAGGCAGCGTGCAACACGCAAAGCAGCAACCCGAACATGCGCAGCCAGAATGGTACAGGCAGTATCAATAGCGCGCTTACGGCCAGCAGCAGCATCACCAAGTATATAGCTAACAGCGGGCCAGATGCCCGCCAGCGGCATTCGAATGCCTGGCTACTTTGGTTGGACACGGTCAAGAATCATACGGACTATGCAGCGTAGATCCTCGTCATCGGGCACGGCGCGCTCCATGAACCAGCCAAACATGTCCTGATCTTCACAGCACAGCAGCTTGCGATAGCGGCGCTGGTCTTCTTCATCGAGCTGCGGATAGACCTCCTTGACGAAAGGCACCAGCAGTACATCCAGTTCGAGCATGCCGCGGCGGCTCTGCCAGAACAGACGATTGAGTTCGGATTGTTCGACCATGCAAATGCTCCTGAGTTGAAGCTCGGCATTATAGCGACTGCCGTGAACGGGCGGCACAAGCATTAGCAGGCCTACGGAGTGGCAGCTGGTGCACACTGTATTTCGCCGATGGCCTGTTATGATGCCGATCCGGATTTCTCCACGGCGACTCGTCATGACTGACACTGCTTTTTTCTGCGTTCTGTCGCATGAAGGCATCCTGGCCGTACGCGGCTCGGATGCCAGTAAATTTCTACAAGGGCAACTGACCTGCAACCTCAATTACCTTGATGACCAACATTCCAGCCTCGGTGCGCGCTGCACACCCAAGGGACGAATGCAGTCCAGCTTCCGCATCGTGCCGGAGGGCGACGGCTATCTGCTGGCGATGGATCGCGGGCTGGTCCAGCCACAACTCGCCGACCTCGCAAAGTTCGCTGCCTTCTCGAAGTCCAAACTGCATGACGAGAGCGCTGAGTGGGTTCGCTTCGGGCTCAGCGGAGGTGATGGCGCACTTGTCAGCCTCGGCCTAGATCTTCCCCAGACGGCCGACGTCATGGTCGCCGCGCATGGATTGATCGCCGTACGCCTTAACGATGGCCGCGCCGAACTCTGGACCCATGCGAAAGACGCCGGGACCACCCAACTCCGACTGGCGTCCCAGCTTCCCGAAGCCTCGCTCGATCGCTGGCAGCTCGCTCAGATTCGCGCCGGCATCGGTCAGGTAGTTGCAGCCACTCGCGAGCTGTTCATCCCGCAGATGATCAACCTTCAGGCATTAGGCGGCGTCAGTTTCAAAAAAGGCTGCTATACCGGCCAGGAAATCGTCGCGCGAATGCAATACCTCGGCAAACTGAAGCGCCGCCTGCATCGCCTTGCCGCGCAAAATCACGACGTAGAAGTGCCGGCTCCGGGGCTTGAAGTCTACTCCCCGGTGCATGGTTCAAGCGTAGGTGAAGTCGTCATGGCAGCAAGCGCCGAGGGCGCTCTAGAGCTGCTAGCCGTGCTGCAGGAAGATGCCGCGGCGGATGGCCGACTATTTCTCGGCTCCCCGGATGGCCCTCCACTGACTCTGCTGCAGTTGCCCTATACGCTTGACGCGGATCGGGAAATCCAGCGTTAACCATTGCCAGCCACATTCCACACCGAATTATAAGTAAGGAAAGACATGAGCACTCTTGCCGACAAGGTCCAGCAGGCACTTACACAGGCGATCGAAAACGACGAACTGGTCCTGCCGACGCTTCCGGAAGTTGCATTGCGCGTGCGAGAAGCTGCAGAGGATCCGGACGTAAGCATTCCCACGCTGGCCAAGGTGATCGGCAATGACACTGCCCTCACTGCACGCATCATTAAAGTGGTAAACAGCCCGTTGCTGCGTACCAACAGGGAAATAAACGATCTGCAGATGGCGATCAGCCGCCTCGGCATCAACTACACGTCGAACCTGGCGACCGGCCTGGCGATGGAGCAGATGTTCCAAGCGACTACGGACGTTGTGGATCGCAAGATGCGTGAGGTCTGGAACAAGAGCACAGAGATCGCAGCTATCAGCCATGTGCTTTGCCGTAACTTCACACGCCTCCCAGCCGATCAGGCAACGTTGGCAGGCCTGGTTCACCAGATTGGAGTCCTGCCGATCCTGACGTACGCAGAAGAGCACAGCGCGCTGCTCAGCGATTCGATCAGCCTCAACCATGTTATCGATCGGATTCATCCCATTATCGGTGAAAAGATTCTTCGTGCCTGGGAGTTCCCCGATCCGATCGCCACGGTCCCCGCGCAGTACCTCGATTTTTCCCGAGCCTCAGCCAAGGTAGATTACGTCGACATAGTCCAGGTCGCGACGCTGCAGAGCTACATCGGCACCTCGCACCCCTTTACGCAGCTCGACTGGAACCAGATTCCCGCATTCGCCAAGCTCGGTCTTGATCCCAATACATTGTTGCAAGAGGACGAAGATCTCTCAGCTGCGATGGACGCCGCGATGAGCATGCTTCAGTAAATAGCGCGCGGGTGCCGCCCGGCACCTGCACTTCTTGGTCTCCGCTCCAGCGTAGCCTCACCGACCGACCGCTCGCCTGACGCAAGGAACCGCTACCGCGGCTCCTAGTCATTAAATAGACGGCGCTCTTGCCGCATCTTGATTGCGCTCTTGGCCTATGCCTCGACGCTACGAGCTTGTCCGCTTGAAGGAGACTAACGATGAACCGCACGACCAAGACGTTCTTTTCGGGTACCGCGGCGCTGCTTTTCAGCGTAGCTGCAAACTTCGCCCTCGCCGCAGAGGGTGAAAATTTCGTAGACGAAGCATCGGCAAAAGGCATCGCCGAAATCGAAGCCGCTAAGCTGGCCATGAGCGAAAGCAAGTCTGAGGACATCAAGACCTTCGCCCAGAAAATGATCGATGATCACACCAAGTCGAACCAGAAACTCGCCGAGTTAGCCCGCCAGCACGAAGACCTGGAAATGTCTGACGATGCCACATTGATGGATCAGGCAAAGGCCATGATTCTTGAACTGCGCGAAGGCGAAAATTTCGATGAGGCCTATGCAAACAATCAGGTCGTAGCGCATGAGCAAACCATCGAGCTTTATCGTGAATATGCCAAAAACGGTGAGAACCCCGAGCTCAAGAAGTACGCCGAGTCGACTTTGAACACACTGGAGCAGCACCTGAAAAAGGCTCAGGAGCTGGCCTCAAAGCACGGCGAACAACAGTAAACCTATCCTGTCGGCGGCGCCTTGAGCGCCGCTCAGACTGACTCTGGCAACTTCCAATCAATTGGCTCCAAGCCCCGCTGCTTGAGGAATTGATTGACCCGGCTGAAATGGCCGTTGCCGATGAATCCCCGATGCGCCGAGAGCGGCGAGGGATGGACTGACTTCAGCAACAGATGCCGGGTCGGATCAATCAGCTTCGCTTTGCTCTGGGCATGGGCGCCCCACAGCAAGAAAACCACGTCCGACCGCTTTTCGCTTATCACTTCGATGATCCGATCGGTCAGGCGCTGCCAGCCCATCTTCGTGTGCGATCCGGCCACTCCCTGTTCCACAGTCAATGAGGTGTTGAGCATCAGCACGCCTTGATCCGCCCAATGCTGAAGATAGCCGTGGCTGGGTATGTCCAGGTTCAGATCTCTCTTGAGTTCCTTGAAGATGTTCTGCAATGACGGCGGCGGCGCGACGCCTGGCTGCACTGAAAAACATAACCCGTGCGCCTGACCGGCGCCGTGATAGGGGTCCTGCCCCAGAATCACAACGCGAACACGCTCCAACGGAGTGGAATTTAAAGCCTGAAAAATCATGGGGCCCGGCGGATAGATCACCTTTCCAGCCGCCTTCTCACGACGCAGAAACTCTCCCAGCTGCTTCATATACGGTTGCTCGAACTCGTCCTGCAGAACCGCTTTCCAGCTGTTTTCAAGTTTGACGCGATCACCTGGATTCATGGCGTTGCCCTGATCTGCCGAGGCGCCGAACCCTAAGCAAAGGTTCCGGCAGAGTCAATGCGTCCACCTGAACCGCCTAATACCGCCAATCAGGCTTAGAAAATGTCGGCTACCTCACAGCTACGCGAAAGACTGGCCCGCTACGACCAATGAGTGCGTGACGTATAGCCGCAGCGCGCAGTAAAAAAGCCTCTCGCCAATAAAAAATACAACAAGGAATCTGCAATGAAACGGACTACGCTCCTTGCTCTAGGGCTGGGGTTCTGTCTGGCAGTTGAAGCTGCCGATCCGATCACCCTCGGCCTCAACTACCCTCGCACCGGCAGCTACAAAGAAGAAGGGCTTTCGCAGATGCGTGGGGCACTCCTGGCGGTCGACGAAATCAACGCCAGAGGCGGCGTACTGGGCAGGCCGCTCCAGCTAGCCACCCGCAACTCCGCATCAAGACCCGAGAAAGCCGTTGCCAACGTCGACAAGCTGGCCGATGAGGGCGCCGTTATGTTGTTCGGTGGCGCCTCTAGCGCGGTCGCTATCGCCGCAGGCAAGCGCGCCAAGGAGCGCGGGTTGCTCTATTTCGGCACCCTCACTTATTCCAATGACACCACGGGCAAAGATGCCCATCGCTATATGTTTCGCGAATGCAACAACGCCTGGATGAGCGCGCAGGTGCTGGGCCAGTATCTGAACAAGCATTTGCCGAACAAACGCTACTTCTACATCACCTCTGACTACACCTGGGGCCATACCAGCGAAAGCTCGCTACGCCAGGCCACCGGCACGCAGAACAGCAGTGCGCACCCCGGCATCAAAACGGCTTTTCCCGGCGCCCGCCTCTCCGACTATCGTGAAGCCCTGACCCAGGTCGCTAGTAGCGACGCCGAAGTCTTGGTGCTGGTGCTGTTCGGCGAAGACCTGGTCCGTGCGATGCGGATCGCCGACGAGCTCGGCCTGAACAAGAGAATGCAGGTCGCGGTCCCCAACCTGACGCTAAGCATGGTTGAAACAGCAGGTCCTGACATCATGCGTGGCGTATTGGGTACCGAACCCTGGACTTGGCGCGTCCCAGAACTGGAAGGCTCCGTCGCCGGCAAACAGTTTGTGCAGAACTACGACGAGCGATACCAGACCCACCCGTCGAGTTCGGCCGCCTCTGCCTACAGCATCGTCTATCAATGGGCTGACGCGGCGACGCGTGCCCGCAGCCTCGACAGCGAGCGGATCATCGCAGCGCTCGAGGGTCATCGCTACAGCTTGCTCAAGGGCGAACAAGAGTGGCGCACCTTCGATCATCAGAACGTACAGACGGTATACGCGGTGAAGGTCAAGCCTCGCGAAGAGGTGCTCAAGGACCGCTTCAAGCAAGACTACTTCGAGATTGTCCACCGCCTCACCGGGGAGCAGGCTGCCCCGTCGCTTGCCGAATGGCAGGCTGAGCGCCGGGCTGGCGGACAGGCTCTGGCCCTCCAGTAAACAGGCAAAAAGGAGCGGCTCTGGAAAGCCAGGCCGCTCCAGCCATCGTCACGCGCACCTCTCTCGCTTTGCGCCGCATCAGCGACATCCTCCTCCCAGACCGGTGGCTGTCACGCCGCTCGAACGCCTCGCCAGATCGAAACGATTGCAACTAGACTTGGCTGAAGGGCGATCCCTGTTGCCGATGTTTGGCCTGTAGTGCATGCCAGCCCAGGCATTAAATGCAGACGAGTCGCAGGCATTCGATACCGACGAGGATAACCATCATCATGAGCAATGCAGTCGAACCCTACAAGTCTGGATTTTTTGACCTGACCCACAAGCTAACCGTGGAAAAGCACGGGCATACCGCGCTGATCACTATCAACCATCCACCCGCCAATACCTGGGACCGTGAGTCGTTGATCGGCCTCAAGCAAGTCGTCGAGCACCTGAACCATGACGACGAGGTCTATGCACTGGTGATCACCGGCCAGGGCGAAAAGTTCTTCAGCGCTGGTGCCGACCTCAAGCTCTTTGCCGATGGCGACCGCACCCGCGCACGGGAGATGGCGAAGCGTTTCGGCGAAGCCTTCGAGGCCCTTCGGAGCTTTCGTGGGGTATCCATAGCTGCCATCAACGGTTTCGCGCTTGGCGGTGGGCTGGAATGTGCGCTGGCATGCGACATCCGCATCGTTGAACAACAGGCCCAACTGGGGCTACCGGAAGCATCGGTTGGCCTGCTGCCCTGCGCGGGTGGTACGCAGGCACTCGCATGGCTAGTGGGTGAAGGCTGGGCTAAGCGGATAATTCTCTGCGGTGAACGCGTTACGGCGGATACGGCTCAGCGGATCGGCCTGGTAGAGCAGGTAGTGGAATCCGGAGAGGCGCGTGGGCACGCACTTCTGCTCGCCTCTCGCGTGGCGCGTCAGAGCCCGGTTGCCGTTCGCGCCATTAAACCGCTGATTGACTCGATGCACATTCGCGGCCCAGCACACTTCGCAGCCGCAGAACGTGAAGCCTTTGTCGATTTGTTCGATGCCGACGACACGCTCGAAGGGGTCAATGCCTTTCTGGAAAAACGTGATCCTCGCTGGAGAAACCGTTGACCTCGACCTTATGACACAGAGGCAGCTTGAAGGCGACTAGCCAGCAAGAATCGACCAGCGCCGCGTGTGACGGTCAAGTGCAGCGGCGCGGTACTTATTAGCGGCGGTAGTGTCGACCGTCGAAATCGCGCCGCTGATGCATCCGGTAGTCGCGCCCATCGCGAACTAGCGGTGGCCGGCCAAAGTTTCTCGAGTGATCACGCTCCCAACGCGATGGGCTATCGAATCTGGACCGCCGCTCATCTTTCCACCGCTGCGGCTGGCGAATCTCGCTCCGTCGCCCATGGTCCCAGTGATGCCGATCCGAGCCGCGGTGCCGATCGTAGTACTGCGGCGGAAGCTGCCCCTGATAGCGAGGCGGCAGGTTCTGGGGATATTGCCTGTGTTGAGGGTATGGACTGCGCGGGTCGTACTGGTATGGGCGACTTTCGACGCGATAACTGCCGCCATCAGGTTGATAGACCCACACGCCGCCCCGAGATTCAGCACATGCTTGGGCGCCGAAACCGAGTCCCAGCAGCAAAACCGCTATTCGCAACTTCATCGAGCACCTCCATGGACCGCCCCGCCTGGGAGTTGCGGCCTCAATTAATCAGACCACAGCAAATGTTAGGCTGGCATCCAAACGGACGGTTGATGCATTTCCATATGTGTCACGACACCGAGGGCAGAGTCGAAGCCAGATCACGTCGCGGCCTTGTACGGCTGCCGCCGCTTCCCGATAATAGCGGCCTTTTAGCCTCGGCTCATGCAGAGCGCACAGGAATCCGCGATGACCGAACTCGCTCTGATCATGGTTAGCGCCATTCTGGTCAATAACTTCGTACTGGTGCAGTTTCTCGGTCTGTGTCCGTTCATGGGCGTTTCGAAGAAAATCGAAACGGCCATTGGTCTTTCGCTGGCAACAACCTTCGTGCTGACGTTGGCGGCCATGTGCAGTTACATCGTTCAGCAGTACGTCCTGAAGCCGCTAGATCTCGAGTTCCTCCGAACCATCAGCTTCATCCTCGTGATCGCTGTGGTGGTGCAGTTCACCGAGATGGTGGTGAACAAGACCAGTCCCCTGCTGTACCGCGTGCTGGGCATCTTCCTGCCGTTGATCACTACCAACTGCATCGTGCTCGGCGTCGCGCTGCTGAATGCCAACAAATCCGAGTTCACCTTTCTAACCGCTACGGCGAACGGATTTGCCGCAGGCCTGGGCTTTTCTCTGGTGCTGGTGCTGTTTGCGGCCATGCGTGAGCGCATCGCCATCGCCGATGTACCCCGGTCGTTCCAGGGCGCAGCCATCGGCATGGTCACGGCCGGGTTGATGTCGCTGGCGTTCATGGGCTTCAGTGGGTTGATCAAACTATGAGTCTGGTCGTGATCGCTGTGCTTGCGCTCCTCGCGCTGTGCCTGGTGTGCGGAGCCATTCTCGGCTTCGCCGCGGTGCGTTTTCGCGTCGAAGGCGACCCGATCGCCGAACAGATCAATGCACTGCTTCCGCAGACCCAGTGCGGCCAGTGCGGCTATCCAGGCTGCAAGCCTTACGCCGAGGCGATTGCAGGCGGCGACAAGATCAACAAGTGCCCACCCGGTGGCGAATCGACCATCCAGGCATTGGCCGACCTGCTTGATGTCGAGCCCGAACCGCTGGATGCCGTCGAGGGTGAGGTGCCGCCGCGTGTCGCCTATATTCGCGAAGCCGAGTGTATCGGCTGCACCAAGTGCATTCAGGCTTGCCCAGTGGATGCCATCGTCGGGGCCGCCAAGCAGATGCATACCGTCATCGTCTCCGAGTGCACCGGCTGCGACCTCTGTGTGGAGCCATGCCCGGTGGATTGCATAGACATGATTGAACTGGGCAGCAACCTGCAGAGCTGGAAGTGGGACCAACCCTTGATGCCAGGCCAATTGATCGCCAGTGATCGGGAGCAGGCCGCATGACCTCGCTGAACGTCTGGGATATCCATGGCGGCATACACCCGCCGGAGTGTAAGGATCTATCCAACCGCACGCCGATCCAGCTGCCGCCGCTCCCTGCTCGGCTGGTTGTTCCGCTGGCCCAACATATCGGTGCGCCTGCCGAGCCATGCGTTGTGCTGGGTGAGCGTGTGCTCAAGGGGCAGAAGATCGCCGAGGCCGCAGGCTTCGTCAGTGTGCCGGTACATGCCCCGACGTCTGGCACAGTGAGTTTCATCGGTCCCCAGCCCTACCCTCACGTGTCGGGAATGCTCAGCGCTGCCATTGCGATTGACAGCGATGGTCAAGACGAATGGATCGAACTGCAGCCGCAACCGGACTACCGGACAATGCAGCCCGACCAGTTGCTGGAGCAAATCCGCCAGGCAGGCATCAGTGGCCTCGGGGGCGCTGGCTTCCCTACGGCCGTTAAGCTGAACGGCCCGCCCCCCGGAAAAATTCGTGCTCTGATCATCAATGGAACCGAATGCGAGCCCTACATCACTGCCGACGACATGTTGATGCGGGACAAAGCCCATGAGCTTGTCGCGGGGATTGAGATACTCGTTCATCTGATTCAGCCAGAGCACGTCCTAATCGGCATTGAGGACAACAAACCAGAGGCGATCGAAGCCGTTCGCACGGCAGTGGGCGACCGTGGATTCCTGGTCAAGGTATTTCCTACCAAGTACCCCTCGGGGGGCGAAAAGCAGCTTATCCAGATTCTCACCGGCGAAGAGGTGCCCAGCGGCGGCTTGCCGGCCGACATCGGCATGCTCTGCCAAAACGTTGGCACCTGCGTGGCCATTCATGATGCCGTGCTGTTAGGCAAGCCGCTCATCTCACGCGTCACCACCCTTACCGGTGAAGCGCTGGCACGCCCCATGAACGTCGAGGCGTTGATCGGTACGCCAGTGGCAGACCTTCTCACCTTTGCCGGTCTCGACCAGAACCGCCTCAACCGGCTGATCATGGGCGGACCGATGATGGGCTTCACCCTGCCGTCGGTGGACGTGCCAGTGATCAAGACCACCAACTGCTTGCTCGCCAGCACGCTTGCGGAGCTACCTCCGCCACCACCAGCGCTGCCCTGCATTCGCTGCGGTGAATGCGCATCGGTCTGCCCGGCAAGTCTGTTACCGCAACAGCTGCACTTCTTCGCGCTGGGCCAGGAGCACGAGCAGCTCAAGGCCTACAACCTGTTCGACTGCATCGAGTGTGGCGCCTGTGCCTACGTCTGCCCGTCGAGTATCCCGCTGGTGCAGTACTACCGCGCCGCCAAGGGCGAAATCCGTGAGCTGGAGCAGAAGCAACAGAAAGCCGAACACTCCAAGCAGCGCTTCGAGCTGCGCCAGGAGCGCCTGCGCCGTGCCGAAGAGCAGAAGGAGGCGGACCGTAAGGCCCGCGCCGAACGCGCCGCAAAGGCCAAGGCGGCACAGGCCGAGGCCAGCTCCATACCGAATCAGGACGACCCCGTCGCACGCGTCCAGGCGCAAAAGGCGGGCCTGTCTGAACAGCAGAAGAAGCTTAAGATCGAAGCCAGCATGGCCCAGGTCGCGCTGAAAAAAGCTGAAAAGCAGCTCGCCATCCATGCGACGCCCGAACTGGAAGCGCAGGTTGCTGAGTTACGCACCGCGGCTGCCAGCGCGCAGAAGGCACTGAACGAAGCCGCCAGTGCTACGGACAGTCCCACCGCAGCATCGCCGGTCAACGACGAGGCTGCCAAAAAAGCCAAAATCGAAGCCGCGATGCTGCGAGCGCAGGTCCGCAAGCTGGAGAAGCTCGACTCCCGTGAGGCCGAGCAGGACACCGAGCTGAGCCGCCTCAAGGCCCAGCTGACCGAAGCGGAGAAAACACTAGCTGCGGTGCAGGACGCCACGCCTGCGACTCCAGCCAAATCCGCCAACGACGACACCGCAAAGAAGGCCAAGATCGAAGCCGCGATGTTGCGTGCACAGATCCGCAAGCTGGAAAAGCTCGAAACGCGCGATACCGACCAGGACGCCGAACTGAGCCGTCTGCGGGATCAACTTATCGACGCGGAGAACGCTTTGGCGGCGGTTCAGGATTCCAAGCCTGCGACTCCAGCCAAGCCCACCAGCGACGACGCCGCAAAGAAGGCCAAGATCGAGGCTGCCATGCTGCAGGCGCAGGTTCGAAAGCTGGAGAAGTTGGAAACCAGAGATGCCGAGCAGGAGGTAGAGCTGAGCCGCTTGCGGTCGGAGCTGGCCGAGGCCGAAGCCGCGCTTGAAACTGCAACGCAAAACACGCCGGCCGCCAAAACCAAAACGCCTGGCGAAGAGGCGCTCAAGAAAGCCAAGATCGAGTTGGCAATGAAACGCGCCGAGCTCAAGAAAGCTGAACAAGCCGGCGCCGAAGAGGCGCAGCTGAGCAAGCTGCGCGATGGGCTGGCCAGCGCGGAACAAGCGCTTCATGAGGCGGAAGCGCAGTCCGGCAAGCCAGCACCAGAATTGGTACGCACAGACAAGCAACCCATAGATGATCAGACTCGCGCATTCAAGACAGAAGTTGCGTTTGCGCGGGCCGATTTGCGCAAGCTTGAGCGCGACGACAACAGTGAAGCCGAGGCCGTCGAACGCGCCCGAGCACGTTTAAGCGAAGCCGAGCAAAAACTACAGGAACACACCCAATCGTAAGGAACAACGCCGTCGGCGCTGTTTTCGGGATCGCAACGATCAGCTCCTGATCAGGATTCCTTTCGAACATCAACCGGAGAGCCAATGGCCCTGCCACGAATCACCTCGCCGCACACCAAGGGGAGCAACCGCACTCAGCGCGTCATGTTGCTAGTCCTGGCGGCAACCCTGCCCGGCGTGATTGCCCTGACTTGGCTGTATGGCGCCGGAACGCTGATTAACCTGATCTGGGCCAGCGCTGTCGCGCTCGGCAGTGAAGCACTGATACTTCGGCTGAGGCAACGTCCGGTGCAGTTCTTCCTGCGCGACGGCAGCGCATTGGTTACGGCAGTCCTGCTAGCACTGGCATTGCCGCCCTACTCGCCCTGGTGGCTGACGTTGATCGCCACCGGCAGCGCCATCGTACTCGGCAAGCAGCTCTACGGCGGCCTTGGCCAGAACCCCTTCAACCCGGCGATGATCGGCTATGTGGTGGTATTGGTCTCCTTTCCTGTGGAAATGACGACTTGGCCTGTGCCACATACGGTCGGTCTGAGCGCCGGCCTGCAACACATCCTCGGCATCGCCTCGCTGCCGGACGGCTGGACACAAGCCACCGCGCTCGATGTGCTCAAGGTTAACAAGAGTCTCACTGTCGATGAGCTCTGGGCCAACCCCGCATTCGGCCACTTCGGCGGCATTGGCTCGGAAGTAGTCAATCTCGCATTTCTTGCCGGCGGGCTGTTCCTCTTGCATAAACGCTTATTCACCTGGCATGCGCCTATTGGCATGCTTGCCGCGTTGGCAATCATGAGCCTCCTGTTCTGGAACGGGTCAGGTTCCGATAGCCATGGTTCACCGCTGTTCCACCTGCTCAGCGGCGCCACCATGCTCGGTGCCTTTTTCATCGTCACCGATCCGGTGAGCAGCGCCACCAGCAACCAGGGGCGGCTGATTTTCGGTGCTGGCGTCGGCATTCTCGTCTATGTCATTCGCGCCTGGGGCGGATATCCGGACGCAGTGGCCTTCGCCGTGATGCTGATGAACCTGTCGGCTCCCACCATCGATTACTACACCCGTCCGCGAACCTATGGCCACCGTAAGGCCGAGCGCGGCTTCAAGCTGGGCGAATGACATGATCATCCCTGAACTCAGTCGCTCGATGCTTAAGAACAGCTTGGTGCTGGGGCTGTTCGCCATTTTCACGGTTGGCGGCGTGACGCTGTTGCAGCAGCTCACTGCAGAACGCATTCAAGCCTCGGAGCGCGCCGCGCAATTACGCGCCCTTAACCAAATTCTTCCGAAAGACAGCTACGACAATCAGTTGCTCGATAGCAGCGTCGAGGTACAGGATCCGCTGCTTGGCACGCGGCAAGCCATGCCGGCCTATATCGCAAGGAAGAACGGCCAGCCAAGCGCGGTGATCCTTCAAGCCATTGCACCGGATGGTTACAGCGGTGCAATCCACCTGCTCATAGGCGTGCAGGCTGACGGGCGGATTGCCGGCGTGCGCGTGGTCGCGCATCGTGAAACACCGGGTCTTGGGGACAAGATAGAACTGGCCAAGAGTCCCTGGATACGCAGTTTCGAAAACCGCTCGCTGAACAATCCGGAGGCCTCCGGCTGGGCCGTCAAGAAGGATCGGGGCGAGTTCGATCAGTTCGCAGGGGCCACCATCACCCCGCGTGCCGTAGTCGGCGCGGTCCATCGCGCCCTGCAGTATTTCGAGGCTCACAAGCAGGAGCTGCTCGCCACCGATACGGCTCCGATAGCAGCCGAGGCAGCGCTTGAAAACGAGGTCGAGCCCGACGAGGTGACCACACATTCACGGGCCGGCGCCGCCGCGACCCGCGATACATTGCAGATCAACGATCCGCAAACCGAGCAGGACCGAGGCCAATGAGCAATCCAAGCTACCGCGAACTGAGCATCAATGGCCTGTGGAAGAACAACCCTGCGCTCGTCCAACTTTTAGGGTTGTGCCCGCTGCTCGGCGTGAGCAACTCGGCGGTCAATGCGCTCGGGCTCGGGCTCGCCACTGCCCTGGTGTTGATCTGCTCGAACGTCGGCGTATCGCTGGTACGTGGCGTAGTCAACACCGCGGTGCGGCTGCCCGCCTTCGTGATGATCATCGCGGCATTGACGACCTGTATCGAGCTGCTCATGCAGGCCTACACCTACGAGCTTTATCAGATACTGGGCATCTTCATCCCGCTGATTACGACAAACTGCGTCATTCTCGGCCGTGCCGACGGTTTTGCCGCCAAGCACAACCCACTGATTGCAGGCTTTGACGGGTTGCTGATGGGGCTCGGGTTTGCGCTGGTGCTGGTGGCCCTCGGCGGCCTACGCGAGCTGGTGGGCACCGGCGCGGTGTTCGCCAACATGCAGCTATTGTTCGGCCCAATTGCAGCTGACTGGCAATTGACGCTGATCAGTGACTACAAGGGCTTCCTATTGGCCATCCTTCCCCCCGGCGCCTTCATCGTGCTCGGCCTGCTGATCGCCCTGAAAAA
The DNA here is from genome assembly GCF_044543345.1 of Pseudomonas sp. NPDC077451. Classification (NCBI taxonomy): domain Bacteria; kingdom Pseudomonadati; phylum Pseudomonadota; class Gammaproteobacteria; order Pseudomonadales; family Pseudomonadaceae; genus Pseudomonas; species Pseudomonas sp. NPDC077451. The sequence continues at coordinate 46,205 of NZ_JBITVX010000015.1, forward strand.
TCGTATCGACGAGCATTTCACCGAGCGCGCAAGGGCGACGCAGCCAGATGCGCCTGTTCAGAGCCGCCGCGTTCGTGTCACTGGAGTGATCGAATGATGCTGGATGGGTTGATGTAATGAATGCCGCCAAACGCCTGGAGATCTTTCGCCGGTTTCATGAAGACAATCCGGAGCCAAAGACCGAGCTCGCCTACAGCACGCCGTTCGAGCTGTTGATAGCTGTGATTCTTTCGGCGCAGGCCACTGATGTCGGCGTTAACAAAGCAACAGCGAAGCTCTACCCGGTCGCCAACACCCCCGAAGCTATCTATGGGCTTGGCTATGAAGGTCTGTGCAGCTATATCAAGACCATCGGTCTATACCCGAGCAAAGCGAAGAACGTACTCGAGACCTGCCGCATCCTCATTGAGCAACACGACAGCCGGGTTCCGGACAATCGCGAGGCCCTCGAGGCGCTACCGGGTGTCGGGCGCAAGACGGCCAATGTCGTGCTCAATACTGCGTTTCGCCAGTTCACCATGGCGGTCGACACCCACATTTTTCGCGTCGCCAACCGCACAAATATCGCCCCGGGCAAAAACGTGCTGGAGGTCGAGCGCAAGCTGGTCAAATTCGTGCCGAAGGATTATCTGCTCGACGCCCATCACTGGCTGATCCTGCACGGACGCTACGTCTGCAAGGCGCGCAAGCCACAATGTGGCAGCTGCCGGATCGAGGACCTCTGCGAGTACAAGCACAAAACGTCGGACGATTGAGCGGCCAATGGGAAAACCTATCGCACGATTGAAAAAATCTTTTTTACGGCCTCCTCTTTTGTCGCTATAAGGTGCGCCAACAGCGCGCCCAAGCCGTGGAGTGATACAAGTGTCCGAGAAAGAAGAGATCCAGATCGAAGATGACTTCGTCGCGGATGACGAAGACGATGGTGCAGAGGCGCCAGTCGAAGTCGCCAAGACCAACCTGACCAAGCGCCGGATCATCGACAACCTGCTCGAAGAGCGCCGACTGCAGAAGCAACTCAACGAGTTCGACTTCGATCTTTAAATAAACAAGCCCCGTGGTTGGGGCTTTTTTTGTGGCGTCGCTGCTAGTCCCGGCGCGACGGAGAGAGTAGCTCGACCTTGTAGCCGTCCGGATCCTCGATAAACGCAAGAATGCTGGTGCCATGCTTCATTGGCCCCGGCTCACGGGTGATCTTGCCGCCTCGGCTGCGAATATCCTCGCAGGCCTTGTACACGTCTTCAACCTCCAGCGCGATATGGCCGTAACCGTCGCCCAGGTCATATTTATCAACGTCCCAGTTGTGGGTCAGCTCCAGCACGCTGTTATGCGCTTCGTCGCCATAGCCGACGAACGCCAGGGTGAACTTGCCTTCCGGATAATCCTTGCGTCGCAGCAGGGTCATGCCCAGCACTTCGGTGTAGAAGGCGATGGATCGCTCCATATCGCCGACTCGCAGCATGGTATGCAGCAGTCTCATGATGTCTCTCCTGTTCAGCGGTGCAAAAAGCATAACCCCGGCTCGTGGCCGGGGTCATGGTCGGGCTGTGTAGCAGTTTCTGTTAGAACTGCGTCCGGCCCTTGTTCGCGGCGATGCGCATGCGCAGCGCGTTGAGCTTGATGAAACCACCCGCGTCGGCCTGATCGTAGGCGCCCGCATCGTCTTCAAAAGTGGCGATGTTGGCGTCGAACAGCGAGTCGTCCGACTTGCGGCCGGTGACGATGACGTTGCCCTTATAGAGCTTCAGACGCACTACACCGTTCACGTTGGCCTGCGACGCGTCGATCATCTGCTGCAGCATGCTGCGCTCAGGGCTCCACCAGTAGCCGTTGTAAATCAGGCTCGCATACTTGGGCATCAGCTCGTCTTTCAGGTGGGCTACTTCACGGTCGAGGGTAATCGACTCAATGGCACGATGCCCCTTGAGCATGATGGTTCCGCCCGGGGTCTCGTAGCAGCCGCGCGATTTCATACCGACATAGCGGTTCTCGACAATGTCCAGACGCCCGATGCCGTTCTCGCCGCCGATCTTGTTCAGATAGGTCAGCACTTCCGCCGGGGTCATGTCCTTACCGTCAATGGCAACGATGTCGCCCTTGCGGTAGGTCAGTTCAATGTAGGTCGGGGTATCCGGTGCGGTCTCAGGCGAACGCGTCCAGCGCCACATGTCCTCTTCGTGCTCGGTCCAGGTGTCTTCCAGCACACCACCTTCGTAGGAGATGTGCAGCAGGTTGGCGTCCATCGAGTACGGCGATTTCTTTTTGCCATGGCGCTCGATCGGAATCTCGTGCTTGGCTGCGTAATCCATCAGCTTCTCGCGCGAGAGCAGGTCCCATTCACGCCAGGGGGCGATGACCTTGACGCCCGGCTTCAGCGCATAGGCGCCCAGCTCGAAACGGACCTGGTCATTGCCCTTGCCGGTGGCGCCATGAGAGATGGCGTCAGCACCGGTCTCGTTGGCGATCTCGATCAGGCGTTTGGCGATCAGCGGACGGGCGATGGATGTACCCAACAGGTACTCGCCTTCGTAAACGGTGTTGGCGCGAAACATCGGGAAGACGAAGTCGCGGACGAACTCTTCGCGCAAATCGTCGATGTAGATTTCCTTAACGCCCATGGCCTTGGCCTTGGCACGGGCTGGCTCGACTTCCTCGCCCTGACCGAGGTCGGCGGTAAAGGTCACCACTTCGCAGTTATAGGTGTCTTGCAGCCACTTGAGGATCACCGAGGTGTCCAGGCCACCGGAATACGCCAGGACTACCTTCTTTACGTCGGCCATTGCCATCCACTCCCGGGATTTTAAGGAAAGCGGGGATTCTACTGGTCGCGACGTTTGTTTTACAGGGGCGCATGCGACCCCTCGGCATCAGGTCGACGGTGTACCGCCCTCTGCTGCGGCAGTGGTGGTTGCCGGCTCGCGCTCCAAACGCAGGGTTACACGCCGATTCTTGGCCCGGTTGGCCTCGCTGCTGTTGGGCACGACGGGATAGCGTTCGCCGTGAAAGCGCAACGTGATTTGCTCTTTCGGCACGCCGTTGGCAGTCAGATACGCCTCGACCGCAAGCGCGCGACGACGCGACAGGTCACGATTGGTCAGTCTATTGCCGCTATTGTCGGAGTGACCATCAAGCTGGATGCGGTTGACGCTGGGATCAGCCTTGAGAAATTGCAGGATGATATCGAGCTTGGCCTGGCCCAACGCATCGAGTACGACGTCACCGGCGGGAAACCCAACCTGCGACGTACGAATCTGCTCGAAGTTGACCGGCAGCAATTTGGCCGTGCAGCTGCGAAAATCTTCATAGGCTTTGCCGAATCGCACAGGCAATAGCCGCACCTCCAACGCTTCGCCACCAAGCCGCGTGCGGTGGCGCACCACCGGGCTGCGACCTTCGAGGAGGCCACTGAGCAGGCGATCGGCCTGCAGGTAGGTACTGTTGAATGGAACCTCGCCGCCGGCTACGGAAACTACGCCCAGATTGATATCACCGCGACTAGGCTGCCAGGGCGCAGCTGCCGCAAGCAGCGTGGCCGAACCATTGCCCAGCCAGCGATCAGGTGACTGCAAGCGAAAAGTAGGCTGCTCGCCCGCTCGCCGTACGAATTCACCTGCACCAAAGCCTGCGACTGGCTGGATCAACCGACACTCGAACTGATCGCCTTCCACCTGCCACTGCGCTCGCTCCAGACGAGTCTGAAACGTGAGGGCATTGGCTGGGGAAGCCAACAAGCAGGCAAGAACAAGGAGGCGCAAGCGCACGTGTGGCTCCAGGGTAAACAACATTCAATTGAGGTATCGGTGCGCACCTTGAAAACTTGAACGCTGCGATACCTAGCTGGCGCCAGCCCTCGCTACTCGTTTCGACCGGAAGACCCGCCTGCGGCGATTTTTTCACGCGTTTCCGGTAGCATTCCCGCACGTTTTACCGCCTGGAAATCCGCATGTCCGACCGACTGACACTACTGCGCCCCGACGATTGGCACATTCACCTGCGCGACGGCGCAGCGCTGCCGCACACCGTGGCGGACGCCGCACGCCAGTTCGCACGAGCGATCATCATGCCGAACCTTGTACCGCCGATTCGCAATGCAGCAGAGGCGGACAGCTACCGCCAGCGCATTCTTGCCGCCCGACCGGACGGCAACCCGTTCGAGCCCTTGATGGTGCTTTACCTCACTGACGGTACGCAGCCCGAAGACGTGCGCGCCGCCAAGGCCTGTGGCTACGTATTTGCCGCCAAGCTGTATCCAGCCGGCGCCACGACCAACTCTGCATCCGGCGTCACCCGCATCGACAACATATTTCCAGTGCTCGAGACGATGGCCGAGGTCGGCTTGCCGCTGCTGGTGCATGGCGAAGTGACGCGTTCAGAAATCGATATCTTCGATCGTGAAAAATACTTCATCGACGAACAGCTTAGCCGAGTCACCGAGCGCTTCCCCACGCTCAAGGTGGTGTTCGAGCACATCACCACCCGGGATGCCGTGCAGTTCGTCGAGGCTGCCAGCAGCAACGTCGGCGCCACCATCACCGCCCACCATTTGCTCTACAACCGCAACCACATGCTGGTGGGCGGAATTCGCCCGCACTTCTTCTGCCTGCCAATCCTTAAGCGCAACGTCCATCAGGAAGCGCTGCTTGATGCGGCTACCAGCGGCAATCCGAAGTTCTTTCTCGGCACTGACTCGGCCCCGCACGCCCAGCACGCCAAGGAAAACGCTTGCGGTTGCGCCGGCTGTTATACGGCGTTCGCTGCGATCGAGCTCTATGCTGAGGCGTTCGAACAGCGCGGCGCGCTTGACCGCCTGGAGGCCTTTGCCAGCAACTTCGGCGCCGACTTCTACGGTTTGCCGCGCAACACCGAGCAGATCACCCTGGTACGTGAATCCTGGAGCGTGCCGGCCAGCTTGCCGTTCGGGGAGCACAACGTCGTGCCCCTACGTGCAGGCGAAACCCTGCAATGGCGGTTGGAGACCAACGCATGAGCGACGATCAGTTTGACGACGAGCTGGAAGGCAACCAGCCAGGCAAGCCGCGCTCGCCGATGGCGAGACGCTTTCGAGGCTTCCTGCCAGTCGTGGTTGATGTCGAGTGCGGCGGATTCAACTGCGCGACCGACGCGCTGCTGGAAATTGCTGCCGTGACCATCGGCATGGACGAGCAGGGTTTGCTCTACCCGCAAGACACGCTCTTCTTCCGAGTCGAACCCTTCGCTGGCGCCAACATCGAAGCAGCCGCGCTGGAGTTCACCGGCATCAAGCTCGACCACCCGCTGCGCATGGCCGTTCCCGAATCACAGGCGATGAATGAGATCATTCGCGGCGTGCGCAAAGCGGTGAAATCAGCCGGCTGCAAACGTGCCATTCTCGTCGGCCACAACAGCAGCTTTGATCTCGGGTTCCTGAACGCAGCAATTGCCCGCTGCGATATTAAGCGCAACCCATTCCACCCCTTCTCCAGCTTCGACACTGCAACGCTGGCAGGCCTCGCCTACGGTCAGACCGTCCTCGCAAAAGCCTGCCAGGCAGCCGATATCGACTTTGACGGACGCGAAGCACACTCTGCGCGCTACGACACGGAAAAGACTGCTGAGCTGTTCTGCGGCATCGTCAATCGCTGGAGAGAGATGGGCGGCTGGGAAGAGTTCGACGAATAAGCTCAGGTCCTCCCTCAAACGAAAAAGGCCAGTCGTGAGACTGGCCTTTTTCGTTATTGCTGGTCGCTTACAGCGGCTTACCTTTATTGCCATGCTCGCTGACAAACGCCTGCATGGCCTTGAGATCGTTCTTCAGAACAGTGCATCGCTCCGTGCGTTCAAACAAGTCCGTCAGATGCGCCGGCAACTCCAGCGCCTTGCCAACACCGGCCTTTTCCACAGCCTCGGGGAATTTCACAGGATGGGCGGTACCCAGCGTTACCATCGGCGTAGCCAGACTGCGGCGGCACTCGCGTGCGGCATAAACCCCGATCGCCGTGTGCGGATCGAGCAACTCACCGGTCGCACTGAAGACGTCAGCAATCGTCTTGCAGGTCTGCTCATCGTCTACCGCCAGCGAGTCGAAAAGCTTGCGTGCCTCGGTCCAGCGTTCCTCCTCGACCGACAGCTTGCCGCTGGCCTTGAATGCGCTCATCAATTCGGCAACCGCCGCGCCGTTGCGGCCATGCAGATCGAACAGCAACCGTTCGAAGTTGGACGACACCATGATGTCCATGGAGGGCGACAGCGACGGGTGCAACGTGTCCTTGTCGTAACGGTTGCCACTCATGAACCGGTGCAGAATGTCGTTTCGGTTGGTTGCCACCACCAGCTGGCTGATTGGCAGGCCCATGTTACGCGCCAAGTAACCCGCGAAAATGTCCCCAAAATTGCCCGTCGGTACGGAAAACGCCACCGAACGGGCCGGGCCGCCCAGCTGCAGCGCAGCATGGAAGTAGTACACGATCTGGGCCATGATCCGCGCCCAGTTGATCGAGTTGACCGCCACCAGCCGGGTGCCTTTAAGGAAACCCTGGTCGGCGAAGCTATCCTTCACCATCTCCTGACAATCATCGAAGTTGCCTTCAATGGCCAGGTTGTGAATGTTGTCGCCGAAGATGGTGGTCATCTGCCGACGCTGTACTTCGGACACCCGGTTGTGCGGGTGCAGGATAAAGATGTCGACGTTATCGCAGCGGCGGCAGCCTTCGATTGCTGCCGAGCCGGTATCGCCGGAAGTCGCACCGATGATGACCACGCGCTCACCGCGCTTGGCCAGCACATAGTCAAGAAGCCGACCCAGCAGCTGCAAAGCGAAGTCTTTGAACGCCAGGGTCGGGCCATGGAAGAGCTCGAGCACCCACTCGTTGCTGTCCAGCTGACGCAGCGGCGCCACTGCGCTGTGAGCAAACACGCCGTAGGTGTCCAGCAGAATCTGCTTGAAGTCAGCGTCTGGGATGCTCCCGGCCGCAAAAGGACGCATTACCTTGAATGCCAGCTCGTGGTACGGCAGGCCGGACCAGGACGCGATTTCTTCAACGGTGAAGCGCGGCAGGTTTTCCGGAACGTATAGACCACCATCGCTGGCCAATCCGGCAAGCAGCACGTCTTCGAAATTCAGGGCGGGCGCCTGGCCACGGGTACTGATGTAGCGCATTGTTCAAACCTATGTTGGACGCTGACTGCGGGCCACTAGAGCAACCCGGCGTTGCTGATTAGATCAGTTGCTCGACACGAATCCGCACGACGTTGCCCACCACGTCAGCAAGCGCTTCGAGTGCGGCGATGGCATCGTCGATCCTCTGCTCAACCACACGATGCGTGACCAGGATGACCGGCACCAATCCGTCTTGCTCCTCGGCTTCCTTCTGCATGATCGATTCGATATTGATTCCGCGCTCCGACAGGATAGTGGCGACCTGAGCCAGTACACCCGGACGGTCCTTGGCCTGGATGCGCAGGTAATACGCACTTTCGCAGGCCCCAATCGGCAGAATAGGATGAGCTGAAAGCGAGTCGGGCTGGAAAGCCAGGTGCGGAACCCGATTGTTCGGATCCGTCGTCAGGGCACGGGCCACATCTACGAGGTCCGCCACCACAGCCGAAGCCGTTGGCTCCATGCCTGCACCAGCACCGTAATAAAGCGTGGAGCCGACGGCGTCGCCGTTGACCATGACCGCATTCATCACGCCATTGACGTTAGCAATCAGGCGGTCCGCCGGAATCAGTGTCGGGTGCACTCGCAGCTCGATACCCGAAGCGGTGCTGCGGGCGACACCCAGGTGCTTGATGCGGTAGCCCAGCGCCTCGGCGTAGTTAACGTCAGCCGTGGTCAGCTTGGAGATGCCTTCGGTGTAGGCCTTGTCGAACTGCAGCGGCACGCCGAAGGCAATGGAAGCAAGGATGGTCAGCTTATGAGCGGCGTCTATGCCCTCGACGTCGAAGGTCGGATCGGTCTCGGCGTAGCCAAGCTCCTGAGCCTCCTTCAGCACATCCTCGAAGGTACGTCCCTTCTCCCGCATCTCGGTGAGAATGAAGTTACCGGTTCCGTTGATTATCCCCGCGAGCCAGTTGATCTGGTTGCCGGCCAGCCCCTCGCGAATGGCCTTGATGATCGGGATACCGCCGGCAACAGAGGCTTCGAAGGCGACGATAACGCCCTTCTCGCGTGCCTTGGCGAAGATTTCATTTCCGTGCACCGCGATCAGCGCCTTGTTGGCCGTAACCACGTGCTTGCCGTTATCGATGGCTTTGAGCACCAGCTCGCGGGCTAGTGTGTACCCCCCGATCAGTTCGACCACAATGTCGATCTCAGGGTTGTTGGCGACATCGAAGATATCGTCAGTAATCGGGGTATCACCGGTGTTGCACTTGGGATTCGCATGACGAGCCGCAATCTGTGCGACCTCAATTCCGCGCCCTGCACGGCGCGCGATTTCCGCAGCGTTGCGCTCGAGCACATTGAAGGTACCGCCACCGACGGTTCCCAGCCCACAGATGCCAACTTTCACCGGTTTCAAGTTGCACTCCCCATTGCCAACGGACGGCCCTGCACAGCGGCCGAACAAAAGAGTCGCACATTACGAAGCGCACGAGCTTTAGTCAAATCGGCAGCGGCAAGGAGGAGCCCGCTGCTAGCCGGGCTTGCTCTGCAACCCCAGGCGCTGGTGCCACTGAGCGAGCGATTCATCCGGATACTCATCGAAGCAGCGATCACCAGGGCCCAGCTGGGGCTCAACCCATGACGCCTTTGAAGCCAGCATGAGATGTGTCGACTCTGGCGGGATTGGCAGCTCGCTATCGATTGCCGACGCATGCGGGTGCACAAGATCCGGCCAATTCGGGTCCCACAACCACAGTGCGCTGCCGCACAGCTTGCAGAAGTGACGCTGGCCATCGCTAATACGCACCGCGCCCGTTTCAGCGTCGACCATCCTGGCTTGGTAGATACTGAGGTTCTCGCGACCCTCGACCGTCAGCGTCCGATGATCTCCGCCCAGGTTGATCGCATAACCACCCGCCCCGGCCGTTTTGCGACAGATCGAACAGTAACAGCGCATGAACGGATAGGGCTCGGCCGATTCCAGAGAAAAACGAACGGCCTGGCAATGACAGGAACCTTCTAGCTTCATTTTGTCGCCTCCTCGATATGCCTTTTGGCTTTGAACACGAGGAGCAGAACAGTTCAGCCGCGACCCGAACGGGCAGCCTCTTCGTGACCGAAGACGCTGCCCCAGCGACTACTTGGCTTTTAGGGCGAGTTCGGCGAGCTGCGGAGCCGGCTGATAACCGGGGATGATCTGCCCGTCCGCGAGAACGATTGCCGGAGTGCCCTGAACACCGATCAGCTGGCCTAACTCGTACTGCTCAGCGACCGGGTTCTCGCAGCTCGCAGCTGGCACATCTTCACGTGCCTTGGCCTTGTTCATCGCCGCCTGCCGATCCTTCGCACACCATACGCTGGTCAGCGTGTTGGCTCCGTGGCTGCCCATGCCCTGCCGCGGAAAGGCCATATAACGAACCTCGACGCCAAGACGGTTCAGCTCAGGCACTTCGCTGTGCAGCTTCTGGCAGTAGCCGCAGTCGGTGTCGGTAAACACGGTGATATGGGTCTTCGGTTTTTCAGGCGAGAAAACCACCATCTTGCTGGTGGGAATCGCGTCAATTGTCTTCGCGACAGACCTGCTCTGGGCTTGCTCGGTCAGGTTTGTCGCCTGGCCGTCCTTGAACTGATACATATACCCCTGAATCAGGAACTGACCGTCAGCGCTCGCGTAGAGCTGCCGCCCACCCTTGAGCTGAACCTGATAAACACCGTTCATGGGGCTTTCCGCAATTGCCTCGATGGGCATATCGGGCTGGAGTGCATTAAGCGACTCACGGATCGCCTGCTCAGCGTCAGCGGCCAGGACAACGGAGCTGGCGAAACCAAGGGCTACGGCAGCGAAGATACGATTCACGCGCATGAAATCTCCTGGCGACTTCGATCGAGGGAAGGCCGGCAGATTACCATAGCCCCTGTCATCCAGTGCAGACGGCGGGCCTTCGCTCATCGGCTTTGTGGCCTGCAGCGCATCTTCTAACGCCATCCGTTCAACCACGCGGATGATGCTGCGCATGGAGTTCCTGCAGCCGCGCGCGGGCGATGTGCGTGTAAATCTGCGTAGTGGACAGATCACTGTGTCCGAGCAGCATTTGTACCGTTCGAAGATCCGCCCCATGGTTGAGCAAGTGCGTAGCGAATGCATGACGCAGCGTGTGCGGCGAGATCGATACAGCTATTCCCGCCTGCCGGGCATGCAGCTTGATTCGGTGCCAGAACGTCTGCCTTGTCATCTGATCGCCACGCCGACTCGGAAAGACCACATCGCTGGCCTTGCCGGAGAGCAGCGCGTCGCGAGCGTCGCGAAGATAGCGCACCACCCAATACAGGGACTCCTCGCCCAACGGCACTAGACGCTCTTTATTACCCTTACCGAATGTGCGCAAGACGCCCTGCCGAAGATTGATCTGCTCAAGACCAAGGTCGACCAGTTCGGTGACGCGCAAGCCTGTCGCGTAAAGAACCTCCAGCATCGCCCGGTCACGCAACCCCAGCGGATCGCCGACATCCGGCGCAGACAACAGCGCCTCCACATCCGCCTCGGACAGCGCCTTGGGTAGTGGTCGTCCCAACTGCGGCAGATCGACTCGCAGCGTTGGATCGACCGTGATCACGCCTTCGCGCAGCAGGAAGCGATAAAACCCGCGAAGCCCTGACAACAACCGCGCGGTAGAACGAGCCTTGTAGCCATTAGCCAGACGCCAGCCAAGGTGATCGAGGATAGCGTCCCGACCCGCATCGACCAGTCGCACATCGCGCTCGTCCAACCAGCCGTTGAACAGCGCCAGATCACTGCGATAAGCGTCGCGGGTGTTGTCAGAAAGTCCTTTTTCGAGCCAAAGGGCATCAAGGAACCGATCGATAATGGGGTCGTATTGAGCCGACATGCAGGGGAACACTGGAAAGAAAGGCGGCCAGTGTTCCATAGACCGCTTATACCGGCCAGCCGCCTTGGTCACGCCGAACAGACCTGATTGGCCTGAGCAATGTCAGACTAGCCAGTAGATCCCACAACGAGCCCGCCGGAGCGGAAGCCCGGCCGCCACCCTGACCGCTTGGTAAACATGACCGAACAAGACATCCTCATCTCCCTCGCTGCGCTCGGCATCGCCTCGCTCGCCAGCCAATGGCTGGCATGGCGGTTACGACTGCCAGCCATTCTTTTTCTCTTGCTGAGTGGAATCCTGGCCGGCCCTGTGCTCGGCTGGCTGAATCCGACTCAGCTGTTCGGCCCGTTGCTCTTCCCTTTGGTTTCATTGGCAGTCGCGTTGATACTGTTCGAAGGCAGCCTGACGTTGCGCGTCTCTGAGCTGCCTGGAATCGGCACGGTGGTGCGCCGCCTGATCGGCATCGGCGCGCTGACGACTTGGGGCGTGATCACCCTCTCCGCTCATTGGCTGCTTGGCTTCGATTGGGATCTGGCGTTGCTCTTAGGGAGCTTGACGCTTGTTACGGGCCCGACTGTGATCGTACCGATGCTACGTGTGGTGCGACCCAACGCGGCGGTTGCCAATATCCTGCGTTGGGAAGGCATCATCATCGACCCAATCGGCGCTTTGCTTGCAGTAGTGGTTTACAGCTTCATCATTACGCGAGGCACCGAGGCCGCCTGGACTCAGAGCGTGCAGACGTTTGGCGGAGTTCTTCTATGCGGAACTGTGCTCGGCATAGCAGGAGGATGGACCCTCGGCCAACTTGTGAAACGGCACTGGCTGCCGGAATATTTGCAGAACCTGGCGACACTGGCTTCAGTGCTCGGCGTTTTCGTCACTGCCAATACCCTGGTCCATGAATCCGGCCTACTGGCCGTCACGCTGATGGGGATCTGGCTCGCCAACATGCGGGATGTCGACGTCCGGGACATCCTCCACTTCAAGGAGAACCTGAGCATTCTGCTCATCTCGGGACTCTTTATCCTGCTAGCAGCGATGCTCGACCTGACAGCACTGCTGGAGCTAGGGCCGGCAGTGCTGATTCTTTTGCTAATTGTGCAATTCGTGGCCCGACCACTAACGATCGCCCTGTGCACCTGGGGATCGCAGCTGAACTGGCGGGAACGGCTGCTGCTCGCCTGGATTGCACCCCGCGGAATCGTTGCGGCTGCGGTCTCGGCAATCTTTGCCGTTCGCCTGGACGAAACAGGACACCAGGACGCCCTGCTGCTCGTGCCACTGACGTTCGCCGTCATCATTGGCACCGTCGTGCTGCAAAGCGCAACCGCACGCCCTTTAGCGAGGCTGCTAAACGTCGCAGAACCGCCGCCCAGCGGGTTTCTGATTGTTGGCGCAAATCCCGTCGCTCGTGCACTTGGACGCGCGCTGAGCGAGCAAGGCATCAGAGTGATGCTGACCGATTCCAGCTGGGACAACATTCACGCGGCGAGAATGGAAAATTTACCCACCTATTACGGAAATCCAGCCTCGCAGCACGCTGAAAACCACCTTGACCTGGTCGGTCTTGGCCATTTGCTGGCGCTGTCGCCTGTTGGCGAAATGAATACCCTCGCCGCGATGCGTTTTCGTCATGACTTCGGCGGCGATCGCCTGTTCAATCTGGCCAGCACTCAGGAGAGTCGACGCAGCGACAAACATCGGCCCAGTGACGAACACCGTGGCCGCCCCCTAGGCACGCCCACGTTGACCTACTCGCAACTGGCCGGACGCCTGGCTCGTGGTGGCTCAATCAAAAGCAACAAACTGACCGAAACCTTTGGCTGGCCGGAATACCAGGCCCTGCATGGCTCGGGCGCTATCCTGTATTTCGCCATAGACAACCACGGGCATACCCATGTGTTTCACCCAGACGCACGGATCAAACCCGACGCGGGCTGGACATTGATTGCCTTGACCGAAGGCGCGGACAGCCACGCAACCGTGAGCAAACCCGAACCTCGCCATTCTCCCTTACCTTGAGGGCAACATTTCCAGACCATACGAGCAGCCCCAACGGCGAGCAAGACAAGACGCCGTGCACCTTTTGCACTACGACGGCTCGTACCCCCGAAAATCTAGAAGCCAAATAATCCCCATAAAAAAAGCAGCCCGCAGGCTGCTTTTTTCTTAAGGAAGCTTTCCTCAGGAAAGCTTTTCCTTGATGCGGGCTGCCTTGCCGGACAACGCGCGGAGGTAGTACAGCTTGGCTTTGCGGACATCGCCACGGCGCTTGACGCTGAGGCTGTCGACCATCGGGCTGTAATACTGGAACGTACGCTCAACACCAACACCGTTGGAGATCTTGCGAACGGTGAAAGCGCTGTTCAGGCCACGGTTACGCTTGCCGATTACGACACCTTCGAAAGCCTGCAGACGCTCACGCTCGCCTTCCTTCACCTTCACCTGGACAACTACAGTGTCACCAGGGGCGAACGGCGGCAGCTCTTTGGTCATCTGCTCTGCTTCGAGCGCCTGGATAATCTTGTTGGTCATGCTGTGCTCCTAAGACAGGCCGTCATGGCGTGCCATCGATACGTTTAACTATCGTCCCGCTGACGGATGTATTCCGTCAGCAGCTTTTGTTCTTCCCCAGAAAGCGAGCGGCTATCCAGAAGATCAGCGCGGCGTTCCCAAGTCCTTCCGAGGGACTGCTGCAAACGCCAGCGCCGGATGTGTTCATGGTTGCCGCTGAGCAGCACCTCAGGAACACGTTTATCCGCATACACCTCCGGTCGCGTGTAATGCGGGCAGTCGAGCAGGCCGTCAGTAAACGAATCCTCCTCGGCCGAATCAGCATGACCCAATGCCCCAGGGAGCAGACGGGTCACTGCATCGATCAGCACCATGGCCGGCAATTCACCACCGGACAGCACGTAATCGCCAATCGACCATTCTTCATCCACATGCGTTTCGATGAAACGCTCATCGATGCCTTCGTAGCGGCCAGCAATGAGGATGAGTCCGTTCTCTTTCGCCAGTTCACGAACATCAGCCTGCTTCAGCTGACGCCCCTGCGGCGACAGGTATATCACCTTCGCCTTTTCCCCAGCGGCCTGCCTGGCATCGGCCAGTGCGAGCTCCAAGGGCTTGATCTTCATCACCATGCCGGGGCCACCCCCAAAAGGGCGATCGTCGACTGTCTGATGGCGATCTTCCGTGTAGCTTCGGGGATTCCAGCATTGCAGCTGAAGTAGCCCCTGCTTCACCGCACGACTGGTGATACCGTACTCACCGATAGCAGCGAACATATCGGGGAACAGAGTAATCACATCGACACGCAAGCTGGACATGTTGCTCAGAAGTCCGCGTCCCATTCGACACGCATCTCGCCTGCGTCCAAATCGACCTTCAACACACAGGGGTCGGTATAGGGCAGCAAGCGCTCACGGTCATCCAGACTGCCGTCGAACGGCTTGACCACCAGCACGTCGTTAGCGCCAGTTTCGAGCAGATGATCAACCCGACCGAGCACTTGCCCGAGCTGGTTGATGACCGTCAGGCCCTGAAGCTGGAACCAGTAATAGTCCTCACCGGTCAACGGAGGCAATTCGCTGCGGGGGATGCAGATCTCGAAATCGGCGTAGGTACGCGCCTCTTCACGATCAGCCAGCCCCTTCAGCGTCGCCACCAGGATCTTGCCTTGCAGGCGACCCTTGACCAGCTCAACTTGCTTGACTTCTTCGCCTCGCCTCAGCGTCCAGCTACGATAGTCCAGCAAATTGTCAATCGGGTCGGTAAAGGAGTAGATCTTTACGTCACCACGCACGCCATGCACCGAAACGATTTTGCCGATAACGATCAGGTCTTCGGCCGGGGCTGACGTGACGTTCATGTGTTTCAGGCAGCAGCCTTGCCAGCTTCCTTCAGCAGCTGAGCAACACGCTCAGACGGCTGTGCGCCCTGGCTCAACCAATAGGCAGCACGCTCCTGGTTTACAGAGAGCTTCACTTCCGCACCCGAGGCGATCGGATTGAAGAAGCCGATACGCTCAACGAAGCGACCATCGCGCGGATTGCGGCTGTTGGTCACGGTCAGGTGGTAGAAAGGGCGCTTCTTGGAGCCGCCACGGGCGAGACGAATAGTTACCATGTGAACATCGTTCCTGTAGTCGGTACAGCAAATCTGAATGCAGGGCTCAAGGCCCGAAAGGCCGCATATTCTAAGGAATATCCGGACTTTTGCAAATGGCTTTTTCAAAAACAATCGCAAGCCTCGACCGCAGGCCTGCTCAGCCTCAGCAGGCCCCGACGAAGAACCCGCTGAAACGCTCGAAACTTTAGAACTTGGGCATTCCGCCGCCGCCTGGAAACATGCCGCCCATGCCGCGCATCATCTTCGCCATGCCGCCTTTGCCGCTGACCTTTTTCATCATTTTCTGCATCTGCTTGTGCTGCTTGATCAGACGACCAATATCTTGCACTTGCGTGCCGGAACCCATGGCGATGCGTCGCTTGCGCGAACCGCTGATGATGTCCGGGTTGCGCCGCTCAACAGGGGTCATCGAGTTGATGATGGCCTCCATCTGCTTGAACTGCTTCTCCGCCGCGCCCTGCGCGTTACCCATTTGCGACAGATTCACACCGCCGATCGATGGCAGTTTATCCATCAAGCCGCCTAGCCCACCCATGTTTTTCATTTGCTGAAGCTGATCACGGAAGTCTTCCAGATCAAAACCTTTGCCCTTCTTCAGCTTCTTGGTGAGCTTCTCGGCCTTTTCCCGATCGAGCGTTTGTTCAGCCTGCTCGATCAGGCTGAGCACATCGCCCATGCCCAGGATTCGGGAGGCGATCCGGTCCGGATGAAACGGCTCGAGCGCGTCACTCTTCTCGCCCATGCCGAGAAACTTGATCGGCTTGCCCGTGATATGTCGCACCGACAGGGCAGCACCGCCGCGCGCGTCACCGTCAACCTTGGTCAGCACCACGCCGGTCAAAGGGAGCGCCTCACCGAACGCCTTAGCAGTATTCGCAGCGTCCTGACCCGTCATGGCGTCAACCACGAACAATGTCTCGGCCGGCTTGATCGCCGCATGAACGGCCTGGATTTCGGCCATCATTTCAGCATCGATAGCCAGCCGGCCGGCTGTATCGACGAGCACCACATCGATGTATTTGAGCTTGGCCTCACGAATCGCTGCCAGTGCGATTTCCACGGGCTTCTGGCTGGTATCGGAAGGGAAAAAAGTCACCCCTACTTCCGTCGCGAGCATCTCCAGCTGTTTGATTGCTGCTGGGCGATAGACGTCGGCTGAAACCACCAGCACCGACTTCTTCTTGCGCTCTTTGAGGAACCTTGCCAGCTTGCCGACCGTCGTCGTCTTACCCGCCCCCTGGAGGCCTGCCATCAGTACTACCGCGGGCGGCACCACGCTAAGATCGAGGTCTTCGTTGGCCGCGCCCATCAGCTCTTCCAGCTCGGCGCGAACGATCTTCACAAAGGCTTGGCCTGGCGTCAGGCTCTTGGAGACTTCCGTGCCGACTGCCCTGTCCTTGACCCTGGCGACGAACTCCTTGACCACGGGTAGCGCGACATCGGCTTCTAGCAATGCCATGCGAACTTCGCGCAAGGTGTCCTTGATATTGTCCTCGGTCAGTTTGGCCTTGCCGGTAACATGGCGAAGCGTCTGCGAGAGGCGGTCGGTTAGGTTTTCAAACATGTGCCGTTTTCCACGCTGGGTGTGGTTAAGGCGCCGATTATAGAAGCTGCATGCCCCAGGCCGGTACCCCGCCGCCCGTGCTTTTCATCGAGCAGGACAAATCCATACCTGCCAGGGGCACCGCCACCTGTCGGTTGTCCGCCCATTGACCCGCACCACGGCAGTACCGGCAGCCAACCGTGTACTTTTGCGCACCCGGTGTTTATGCCACACTCAGCGCCTTTCGAGCCTACTAACAGACCTATGCACCCTTTGCTCCCGAGCCTAGCTGCCGCCTGCCTCTACGCCGGCGTCACCGGATACCAGGGCCTGCGCCTGGCGCAACGCACCGTGCCGGACAAGCGTCTGCTTCTTATCCTGGGCGCCTTGGCGCTCGTTGCACACGGGGTGAGTCTATTCATCCAGTTGTTGTCACCGAGCGGCCTGCACCTGGACTTCTTCACCGCCTCGAGCCTGATTGCTGCGGCCGTAATTCTGCTGATCCTGCTCGCGCTTTACCGAATGCCTGTCGAAAATCTGCTGCTGCTGCTCTTCCCCCTCGGCTGCCTGACGGTGCTGTTCGCCCAGTTTGCACCGTCCGGCACGGCACCCGCCATCGCCGAGCAGCCGGGGATACTGGCGCACATCCTGTTTTCCATCCTTGCTTACGGGATGCTCACGATCGCCGTGTTTCAATCGTTGCTGTTGCTGCTGCAGGATCATCATCTCAAGCACAAGCACCCTTCCGGCCTGATCAAGAACTTCCCTCCGCTGCAGACCATGGAGAGTCTGCTGTTCGGCTTCTTGCTAGCCGGCTGGCTACTGTTGTCAGCATCGCTCATTTCCGGCTGGATCTTCCTCGATAACCTGTTTGCCCAGCATCTGGTACACAAAACGCTGCTGTCGGTGGTCGCCTGGGTGGTCTTCGGCCTGCTGCTATGGGGCCGCCATCAGCTAGGCTGGCGCGGCTACAAGGCCATCCGCTGGACACTGGCAGGCTTCTGCTTGCTGATGCTGGCTTACTTCGGCAGCAAGCTGGTCCGCGAATTCATCCTGCACATCTAGGACCACTACGTGGAAAATCTACACCCCGGCTTTCTGCTCGGCATGCTGGTCTTCCTGCTGTTGTGCTCGGCTTTCTTTTCCAGCTCCGAAACCGGAATGCTCAGTCTCAACCGCTATCGCCTGCGCCACCAAGCCAAGGAAGGACACCGCGGAGCAAAACGCGCTAGCGCCCTGCTTGAGCGGCCAGACAGGCTGCTCGGGACCATCCTGGTCGGCAACAACTTCGTCAACATCCTCGCTTCTGCCATTGCTACCGTCCTAGCCATCAAGCTGTGGGGGGAGGCCGGGATTGCGATCGCGACCGTCGGCCTGACGATAGTCCTGCTGATTTTCGGGGAAATAACACCAAAAACCCTTGCAGCCCTGCGACCTGAAGCAGTTGCCTACCCTGTCAGCCTCCCGCTGCTGATGCTGCAAAAAGTACTGTATCCGCTGGTGGCATTGCTCAACTGGATCAGCAATGGATTGCTCAGGCTGCTCGGTGTTGATCTGACCAACAAAGGTAGTGACAGCCTGTCCACGGAAGAACTGCGTAGCGTGGTCCATGAATCGGGAAGTGACATGCCGATGAAACGGCAAAGCATGCTGCTCGGTATCCTCGACCTGGAACGGGTAACCGTCGACGACATCATGATTCCGCGTAATGAGGTCGCCGGCATAGACCTGGAAGATGACCTTGAAACCATCGTGACGCAATTGCGCACGACACCTCATACCCGCCTTCCCGTGTTTCGCAAGGACATCAACCAGATCGAAGGCATCGTACACATGCGCCAGATCGCGCGTCTGCTCAGCCATGATCAGTTGACCCGAGAAAGCCTGCTGGACGCATGCAGCGACCCTTACTTCATTCCGGAGAACACCCCCCTCTCCACCCAATTGGTCAACTTCCAGAAGCAAAAACGCCGGATCGGCATTGTCGTCGATGAGTATGGTGATGTGCTGGGAATCGTGACCCTGGAAGACATTCTCGAAGAGATCGTCGGCGAGTTCAGCAATCAGGACGCGTTGCGCAGCCCGGACATACACCCGCAGGACGACGGCACCCTGGTGATCGACGGCGCCGCCTACTTGCGTGAAGTCAACCGCGCCCTGGGATGGCAGCTACCCTGCGACGGCCCCAAGACGCTCAACGGATTGATTACAGAGGCACTCGAACACATCCCGGATAGTGGGATATGCCTGCAGATCAACCAGTACCGACTCGAGATCCTGCAGGCTGCGGACAACCGCGTCAAAAGCGTGCGCGCCTGGGTAATCGAGGCGCCTGAGGAATCAAAAAGCGACACTCAATAACCGGCGCCTCAATGGCGAGCCAGAGTAACTATAGCTTTGCATCAATCGCCGAGGCCGCCCGCAACGCTTTGCCACGCGCCGCTTCTATCGATGCGTCACGAGCCAGCGCAACACCCATACGCCGCTGCCCACTGACGCCCGGCTTGCCGAACAACCGTAGCGCGATATCCGGCTCGGACAACGCAGCAGCCAGATTGCCGAAGCTCACCTGATCGGACTCGCCTTCAACCAGCACCACGGCGGAAGCAGACGGGCCGAACTGGCGGATCGCCGGAATTGGCAGTCCAAGGATCGCTCGCGCATGCAAGGCGAACTCGGACAGGTCCTGAGATATCAGGGTTACCAGGCCCGTATCATGCGGCCTTGGTGAAACCTCGCAGAACCAGACCTGGTCGCCCTTGATAAACAGCTCGACACCAAAGAGGCCGCGCCCGCCCAATGCGCCGGTGACCGCCAAGGCAATTCGCTCGGCCTCGACCATCGCTGCAGCCGTCATCGGTTGCGGCTGCCACGACTCCTGATAGTCACCCCTTTCCTGCCGATGTCCCACCGCAGGACAGAAGGTGGTCCCGCCCGCATGCCGAACGGTCAGCAGCGTAATTTCATAATCGAAATCGATGAAGCCTTCGACGATCACGCGCCCCTTCCCCGCTCGGCCACCGGCCTGGGCATATTCCCAGGCTTCGAGGAGATCAGCCTCACTGCGCAGAACCGATTGCCCCTTGCCCGAGGAGCTCATGACAGGCTTGATCAGACAGGGAAAGCCGAGCGCGGACACCGCAGAACGGCACTCCTCCAGCGAATCAGCGAAACGGTATGGTGAGGTTGGCAGCCCGAGCTCCTCAGCGGCCAGCCGGCGGATACCTTCCCGGTTCATGGTGAGCTGTGCGGCCCGCGCCGTAGGAATAACGGTATAGCCTTCACGCTCCAGATCCACTAGCGTCGCAGTGGCGATCGCCTCGATTTCAGGGACGATAAAGTGCGGCTTTTCCTGCTCGATGACGCTCCGCAACGCTGCACCATCGAGCATGTCGATCACGTGGTGACGGTGCGCAACCTGCATAGCTGGGGCGTTGGCGTAACGGTCTACCGCAATGACCTCCACACCCAGACGTTGAAGTTCGATCACCAGCTCCTTGCCGAGCTCACCAGAACCACAGAGCAGCACGCGGGTAGCGCTAGACGATAATGGCGTACCAATTCGGGGCATGACGTTCCTCGTTGTACAAATAGCGAAAGGCGATTGCCAAAAGGTGCCGCGCTTCAGCGCTAGAACAGCAGACCACTTTGGAGCGCGCGCTCATGACAACGCAGCAGTACCTGTCGCCGCTCGGGATTATCCATCCGCCCCCAGCGACGAATCTCGTCAATACTGCGCTGGCAGCCCGTGCAGATATCGTCGTCGTTCAACGCACAAACACTTACACAGGGTGATGCAACCGGCTTTTCGTTTGCAGTCAATCGTCCTGCTCCGCCAGATCACGCGCATAGCGGTTAGCGTTATGTACATAATGCGCCGCGCTCGCTTCGAGCATTTTCTTCTGCTGGCCGGTCAACTCACGCACCACCTTGCCTGGTGAACCGACCACCAAGGAACCGTCCGGAATTTCCTTGCCTTCAGCGATCAAGGTATTAGCGCCGATGATGCAATACTTGCCGATTTTCGCGCCGTTGAGGATAACTGCGTTGATCCCCACCAGACTGTAATCGCCGACGGTGCAGCCGTGCAGCATGGCGTTATGGCCGACGGTAACGCCGGTCCCCAGCGTCAGCGGATAGCCCATGTCGGTATGCATGACACTGCCGTCCTGCACGTTGCTGTTTTCACCGATATGGATCAGCTCGTTGTCACCCCGCAGCACCGCACCAAACCAGACGTTGGCACCAGCCTCCAGGCGAATCTTGCCGACCAGCGTTGCATTTGGCGCTACCCAGGTCTGCGGATGGGTTTCAACGAGGGAATCACCCAAGCGATATTTCACGGTTATGACCTCTTCTGACTCAGATCGATATAGGACGCGGGAGGCCGGCGCATTTCGATCCCCGCGTCATAGATCAGGTTGACCAACTCGACGATCATGATCGCTGTCAGCCCCCAGATTTTGTATTCGCCATATCGGTAAGACGGGACGTACCAAGCACCGCCCTGATAGTCGATCCGGTGGGTCACTTCACGCGCATCCTGGCAGAAGAAACCCAGCGGAACGGAGAACACTGAGGCAATCTCCGCATCATTGGCGCGATATTCGACGTAGTCCGGCACGATGCCGACAAAAGGCGTGACATGAATACCGTGCAGCGAAACCACGCTGCTGAGAGGCCCAACGATTTCCACTATCCCAGGCGCCAACCCGACCTCTTCTTCAGCTTCGCGCAGCGCGGTATGGATCAGGTCACGATCCTCTGGGTCGCGCCGCCCTCCGGGGAATGCCACCTCGCCACCATGAGTAGAAAGACCACTGGCGCGCAGCGTCAGCACCAGTTCCGGCGAGTCACTGCGGGTAATGGGCATCAGTACGGCCGCCTCAGGCATCCTGCCTTCAGGCTCCAGAAGATGCGGAGAGTAATCACGCACCCGTCGGAGAATCTTGTCCAGCATGGAACTTCTCTTTCTGTCTTTGACTGGCATCATGGCATGAATCACCGAGGCGCCCAAGACAGGCCAAGCCAAAATCCAGCCGCCCTAGCGCAGCGAAAGTGGGCAGGTTCGACCAGGCCAGTCGTTGTTGGCAAACTTTTCGCAACAGGTCGGCTCTCAGCAATAGCCAGCTCGCTGATCGAACCCGGCCGAACGAAATACGCAAACTAAGGAGTCGTGATGAAATTTTGCAGCCAGTGCGGCGACTCGGTCATTGAGCGGGTGCCCGACGGAGACAACAGGCAGCGATTCGTCTGTGCGTCCTGCGATACGATTCACTACCAAAACCCGCGCATCGTTGCTGGCTGCCTGCCCGTCTGGGATGAACATGTTCTGCTTTGCCGACGCGCAATCGAACCACGACGCGGATACTGGACACTGCCTGCCGGCTTTATGGAAAACGGCGAAACCGTACAGCAGGCAGCAGCGCGGGAAACACTCGAGGAAGCCTGCGCCCGAGTCACGGACCTGCAGCTGTATACGCTGTTCGACTTGCCGCACATCAACCAGGTCTACATGTTCTTCCGCGCAGAGCTGGTCGATGAGCGATTTTCTCCAGGAGACGAAAGTCTGGAAGTCAGGCTTTTCCGACAAGCCGACATCCCTTGGTCAGAGCTGGCTTTTCCGACCGTTGGCCGTACCCTAGAATACTTCTTCGCCGACCGGGTGCAGCAGACCTTCCCGGTGCGCAACGAAGCCATCGAGGCAATGCGGGTGGCGCGCAGACAGGTCTGATGCAGTTTAGATTCAGGATTCGCCCCAATGCGCTGGCTGTTAGCGATTGTCTGCTTTAGTTTCGCCACCTTTTCTTTTGCAAACGCGGCCCCTGCCCTTGACGAGGCTTTCATCGACAAGGTCTTGGTGGTCAAGTCCGAGCGCAAGCTTCATTTGATCAGCCGCGGCGTCAGCATGAAGAGCTACCGCGTTTCCCTCGGCAAGCAAGTCGGGCCCAAACAGCGCGAAGGCGACCAGCGTACCCCTGAAGGCCTTTATTGGATCGACTGGCGCAAAGTCTCCGACAAGTACAACCTGGCAATGCACATTTCCTACCCGAACGCGAAGGACCTGGCGCGCGCAAGCAGCGAAGGCGCGAAACCGGGCAGTATGATTATGTTGCACGGCACACCGGTTGATGAGGAGTATCCCGAATGGTACTTCCACACGCTCGACTGGACTGAGGGCTGCATCGCCCTGAAGAACGATGACATGCGCGAAATCTGGAATCTGGTGAAAGACGGCACCCTGATAGAGATTCGTCCCTGAACGAGTACCGGGCTTGGCAGCAAGCAAGGCTGCGCGTTACCGTGAAAGCCATTTCCTTGCCATTCGACCACCCATGACAAAGCCCTCTTCAGACGAGCAATTGCAGCTGGACCATCAGCTGTGTTTCGCCCTGTATTCTGCCTCGCTGCAGATGACCAAAGCCTACAAGCCGCTGCTACAAAGCATCGGCCTGACCTACCCGCAGTACCTGGCCATGCTCGTTCTCTGGGAGCGCGACGGCCTCACGGTCAGCGAGATCAGCGCTCGCCTCATGACGGAGCCGGGCTCCCTGACTCCGCTGCTCAAACGTTTGGAAGCAGAAGGCCTCATCAGCCGGACCCGCAGCAGCCGCGACGAGCGAGTGGTCGAATTGCGTCTCACGGATACTGGATGGGCCATGAAGGAGCAGGCTCGTGAGTTTCCCGCCTGCATGCTCGAATGCACCGGGCAATCACACGAAGCGTTGCTAGCACTTCGCGATCAACTCGTTTCCCTTCGAAGCGCATTATTGACTCGCGACTGACGGCTAGCTGACCTTACCTTTCCGATGCCAGCCGCATAAGCACGAGAGATGCTGATATTTACCTTGCGCGCTAAATATTATCGCTATACGTTAATCAGCCTACTCATCTCGAAGGAAGCGAATCATGCAAAGCATCAAGGCGCTCTATACAGCCACCGCCACCGCGACCGGAGGTCGCGACGGCCGAGCAGCGTCGTCCGACGGCCTGCTCGACGTAAAACTGTCCACTCCCCGCGAGCTCGGCGGACAAGGCGGCGATGGCACCAACCCGGAGCAACTCTTCGCCGCAGGATATTCGGCTTGCTTCATTGGCGCACTCAAGTTTGCCGCGAGCCAGCTAAAGCAACCGCTTCCCGCCGATACGTCAGTCGCTGCCCAGGTTGGCATAGGCCAGATTCCTGGAGGTTTCGGGCTTGAAGTAGAGCTGAACGTCAGCCTGCCAGGCCTGGATCAGTCCACAGCCGAGCAGCTGGCCGAAGCCGCGCATAACGTCTGCCCATATTCCAACGCTACACGCGGGAATATCGAGGTTCGCCTCAACGTTAGCGTCTGATCGACCCCATGAAGCAAAAAAGCCGAGTCACCCATGGCGACTCGGCTTTCTTTGGACATCATTCAATCAGAACTGTAAATCGGATAGCCGCCACACCTCGAAGGCAGGCGTCTCATATGGATGAGTGTGCTTGAGCGCCTTGACGCTATCGTGGATCAGCTCATCAGCGACCACCAGTTCAACCTTCCACTCGGATACCGATTGAACCTGGCCATGCTGCCCTAGAAACGGCGTGCTTCCCTCCAGCGGGCGATACTGCCCGTGCCCTAGCACCTGCCAGCAACAACTATCGTAAGCGCCAATACGCCCGGCGCCGGCCGCGAAAACCGCTTTCTTGACTGCATCCAGATGGCTTTCCGGAACATAGAAACACAGCTTGTACATCAACATCTCCGCACAGAAACGGTTGGCGGAGCATGCGCTCCACCGAGTGGATTGTGTTCAGGTCCAGAGCGTATTGGGTGCCCCAGGTCAAGATCAGACGTTGGCGTCGTTGCTTGGTTCAGCAATGGCGGACCGGCTCGTCTTCAGGCAAGAAAAAGCCCGAAACGCTTGCACGCTTCGGGCTCTCTGCCCTAACCCAACCTTAGTCTACCCAGACCCGGGCATTACGGAACATGCGCATCCAGCCACCATCCTCCTGCCACTCGTCAGGGCGCCAGGAGTTGGTCACGGCACGGAATACACGCTCCGGATGCGGCATCATGATCGTCACGCGTCCGTCCCGCGTGGTGAGCCCCGTAATGCCACGCGGCGAGCCGCCAGGGTTGGCCGGGTAACGCTCGGTGACCTTGCCATGATTGTCGATGTAGCGCAGCGCTACCGTCCCGGACAAGTCCGCTTCAAGCAGCGCTTCTTCGCTTTCGAATTCCGCGTGACCCTCGCCGTGGGCAATGGCAATCGGCAGCCGCGACCCGGCCATTCCCTGAAGGAAGATCGACGGGGAATCCTGAATCTGTACCATCGCCACACGCGCTTCGAACTGCTCGGAACGGTTACGCACGAAGTGCGGCCAGGACTCGCTGCCGGGTACCAGTTCGTGAAGGTTCGACAACATCTGGCACCCGTTGCAGACGCCAAGGGCAAAGCTGTCCTTGCGTTCAAAGAACGCACTGAAATCTTCGCGAGCGCGACCATTGAACAGAATCGATTTGGCCCAGCCTTCGCCAGCGCCTAGCACGTCGCCGTAGGAGAAACCGCCACACGCAACCAGCCCCTTGAATCGCTCCAGACTGATACGTCCCGACAGGATGTCGCTCATGTGCACGTCGACGGCGGCGAAACCTGCTCGGTCGAACGCAGCCGCCATTTCAGTCTGCCCATTGACGCCCTGCTCACGCAGGATCGCCACCTCGGGCCGCACGCCACGCTTGATGTACGGCGCGGCGATATTGTCGTTCACGTCGAAACCTAGGGTAACGCTCAAGCCCGGGTTGTCTTCTTCAAGCAGCGCGTCGAACTCCTGATCGGCACAGTCGACATTGTCCCGAAGACGCTGGATCTGATAGCTCGTCTCGGACCACTGCCGCTGAAGCAGACGGCGATCACCGGCGAAAACATCTGCGCCTTCAAACTTGATCGCCACATGGCTGTTGTTGACCGGCTGCCCGATGACCGAAACGCAATCGGCAAGGCCTGCCGCGCTGAACTGTGCGAGAACGATTTCCGTATCGCCCTGGCGAACCTGGATCAGCGCACCCAATTCTTCGTTGAACAACGCTGCCGGGATGTGAGCGGCCGCTTCAACAAGGGAATCGAGATTGAGGTTGAGTCCGCAATGGCCGGCGAACGCCATTTCCAGCGCAGTGGTCAGCAAACCGCCGTCGGAACGGTCGTGATAAGCCAACAACAACCCGTCTGCGTTCAACCCCTGGATTACGGCGAAGAAGGCTTGCAGATCCTCCGCATCGTCGACATCCGGCGCCTGACGCGCCATTTGGCCGTAGACCTGCGCCAGGATGGACGCGCCCATACGGTTCTGGCCGCGACCCAGGTCGATGAGGATCAGATCAGTTTCGCCCTTGTCCAGACGCAGCTGCGGCGTCAGGGTCTGGCGGACATCAACAACCGGGGCAAAGCCGGACACAACCAGCGAGAGCGGCGAGGTCACGCACTTGTCTACGCCCTCTTCGGTCCAGCGGGTCTTCATCGACATGGAGTCCTTGCCGACCGGAATGGTGATGCCCAACTCCGGACAAAGCTCCATGCCAACCGCCTTGACTGTGTCAAACAGGCGCGCATCCTCACCCGGATGCCCAGCAGCGGCCATCCAGTTGGCGGACAGTTTGATGTCGGAAATCTTCTCGATACGTGCCGCAGCGAGGTTGGTCAGTGTTTCGCCGATTGCCATGCGGCCCGACGCGGGCGCATCGAGTAGGGCCAGCGGTGTACGCTCGCCCATGGCCATGGCTTCGCCGGTGTAAACGTCATAGCTGGTCGCCGTGACTGCGCAATCAGCCACCGGGACCTGCCACGGCCCGACCATTTGATCACGCGCGACCATGCCGGTGATGCTGCGATCGCCGATGGTGATCAGGAAGCTCTTGCTGGCGACTGCTGGATGGTGAAGTACGCGATCGATCGCCTCTGACAGGTCGACCTGATCAGGCGAAAAGTCATCTCCCAGCTCGGCCTCGCGAACAGCGCTGCGATGCATGCGCGGCGCTTTGCCGAGCAGGACGTTGAGCGGCATATCGACCGGATTGTTACCGAAATGGCTGTCGGCTACCGTCAGGTGCGGCTCGGCCGTGGCTTCGCCGACTACGGCGAAGGGGCAGCGCTCACGCTTGCAGATTTCCTCGAAACGCTCGAGGTCCGCCGCATCGACTGACAGTACATATCGCTCCTGGGATTCGTTGCACCAGATCTCATGGGGCGCCATGCCAGGCTCATCGTTAGGCACGTTGCGCAGTTCGAAACGACCGCCACGACCGCCGTCATTGACAAGTTCCGGAAAGGCGTTGGACAGACCACCGGCACCGACGTCGTGAATAAACTTGATCGGGTTCTTGTCGCCGAGCTGCCAGCAACGATCGATCACTTCCTGACAGCGACGCTCCATCTCAGGGTTGTCACGCTGCACCGATGCGAAATCTAGATCGGCGGAGCTGCTGCCGGTCGCCATGGATGAGGCTGCGCCGCCACCCAAACCGATGAGCATCGCCGGGCCACCGAGCACGATCAGTTTTCCGCCAATCGAGATCTCGGCTTTCTGAACATGATCTTCACGGATGTTGCCCATACCGCCAGCCAGCATAATCGGCTTGTGGTAACCCCGCACTTCTTCGCCTCGCGGGGTGCTGATTGTCTGCTCGAAGGTCCGGAAATAACCGTTCAGGGCCGGACGGCCGAATTCGTTGTTGAACGCTGCGCCACCCAGCGGCCCCTCGATCATGATGTCGAGCGGCGTCACGATGCGCTCGGGTTTGCCGTACGGCACTTCCCAAGGCTGCTCGAAGCCAGGAATGTTGAGGTTGGAGACGGTGAATCCTGTGAGGCCGGCCTTGGGCTTGGCGCCGCGCCCGGTAGCGCCCTCGTCCCGGATCTCGCCACCCGAGCCAGTGGCCGCGCCTGGGAACGGCGCGATTGCGGTCGGATGGTTGTGCGTTTCCACTTTCATCAGGATGTGCACGGGCTGCTGGTTTGCCGCGTACTCGCCCGTTTCCGCGTCCGGGTAGAAACGTCCGGCCACGTTACCCACGATGACCGCGGCGTTGTCCTTGTAAGCGGACAGCACGCCTTCGCCGTGCATCTGAAAGGTGTTCTTGATCATGCCGAACAGCGACTTCTCCTGGCTTTCACCATCGATGTCCCAGCTGGCATTGAAAATCTTGTGACGGCAATGCTCCGAGTTGGCCTGCGCAAACATCATCAGCTCGATGTCGTGCGGGTTACGCCCAAGGCCGTTGAAACTGGTAACAAGGTAATCGATCTCGTCTTCGGCCAAAGCCAGACCCAACTCCACATTGGCCTGTTCCAGCGCGGCACGGCCGCCGCCCAGTACATCGATCGCGCGCAGCGGTTTGGGTTGTGCGTGGCTAAACAGATCCGCCGCACCCTCGAACTGCTCGAGCACCAGCTGGGTCATCCGGTCGTGCAGGGCCGCTGCGACCAAGCCAGCATCGGCCTCCGAGAAATTGCCTTCGACGTAGTAGGCAATGCCGCGCTCAATGCGCTGGATCTTGTCGAGGCCGCAGTTGCGCGCAATGTCGCTGGCCTTACTCGACCATGGCGAGATGGTGCCGAAGCGTGGAATGACCAGAAACAGTCTTCCTGCCGGTTCCTGAACCGGAACGCTTGGGCCGTATTTCAACAGCCGGGCCAGTACTTGCTGCTCGTCCGCACCAAGCGTGCCGGATACCTCGGCGAAATGAGCAAACTCGGCGTACAACCCGCTGACAGCGGGGACCTTATCGGTCAATTGGGCCAGGAGCTTACCGTGACGGAAGGCGGAAAGAGCGGGGGCGCCGCGCAGGATCAACATCGTCGGAACAGCCTCGGAGGGGGGAGCAGTCGGGCCGCGTATTCTAGCCCATGACGACGTCCGAGGCTAAGGGGACGCCGCCGATTTAAGCTCAGTGACGGAACGTGAGCGTTCAGTTCGAGCTGATGACTCACGCCCCTATGTAACGCTGAATCAGTGGAGGATCTGGCTGAGGAATAGCTTGGTGCGCTCGTTGTTCGGATTAGTGAAGAAGGTCTCGGGTTCCGCCTCCTCAACGATCTCCCCCTTGTCCATGAAGATCACCCGGTCAGCGACGGTGCGTGCAAAGCCCATCTCGTGGGTCACGCAGAGCATTGTCATGCCGCTTTCGGCAAGGCCAACCATGGTATCCAGCACTTCCTTGACCATCTCCGGGTCCAGCGCCGACGTGGGCTCGTCGAACAGCATGATCTTCGGCTTCATGCACAACGCCCGCGCAATCGCAACGCGCTGTTGTTGGCCCCCGGAAAGCTGCCCCGGAAACTTGTCAGCCTGCTCCGGAATCCGTACGCGTTCCAGATAGTGCATGGCCACTTCTTCGGCCTGGCGACGCGGCATCTTGCGCACCCACATGGGTGCCAGCGTGCAGTTCTGCAGCACGGTGAGGTGCGGGAACAAGTTGAAGTGCTGGAATACCATGCCCACTTCGCTGCGGATCGCTTCGATCTGCTTGAGATCGTTGGTCAGCTCCACACCATTGATTACGATGCGCCCTTGCTGGTGTTCCTCAAGGCGATTGAGACAACGAATGGTCGTGGACTTGCCTGATCCCGAGGGCCCGCACAATACGATGCGCTCGCCCTGGGTCACGTTGAGATTAATGTCCTTGAGCACATGGAACTGGCCGAACCATTTGTGTACGCCCTGCATCTGAATGACCGGTTCACCGGCCTGCTCAGGCTGTTCGGGCTGAAGAGATGTGTCGTTCATGTTGCCTCTCCTAATTTCGATGACCGGTGTCGAGCTTGCGTTCCAGGTGCATGGAATAGCGCGACATGCCAAAACAGAAAATCCAGTAGACCAGCGCCGCAAATACGTAACCCTCAGTCGACATGCCTAGCCAGGCAGGGTCCGAGGTGGCGCGCTTGATGCTGTTAAGGAAATCGAACAGACCGATGATGATCACCAGACTGGTGTCCTTGAACAGGGCGATGAAGGTATTGACGATGCCGGGTATGACCATCTTCAGGGCTTGCGGCAGAATCACTAGCACCATGCTGCGCCAGTAACCCAAGCCCATCGCCGCGGCCGCTTCGTATTGCCCCTTGGGGATCGCCTGCAGGCCTCCACGAACCACTTCGGCGATATAAGCCGCCTCGAAGAACACCACCATCACCATGGCACGCATCAGCTTGTCGAGGTTCATGCCCTCCGGCAGGAACAACGGCAACATCACCGAGGACATGAACAGCACGGTGATCAGCGGCACGCCTCGCCAGAACTCGATGAAGGTGATGCACAGGACACGGATGGCTGGCATATCCGAACGTCGACCCAGCGCCAGCAGAATCCCGAGCGGTAGTGCGCCAGCGATACCGACTGCGGCAATGACGATGGTCAGCATCAAACCACCCCAGCGGCTGGTCGGAACAGTCTCAAGGCCCAGGAAGCCGCCATGCAACAGCCAATAGGCAAGCAGTGGATAGATCACTAGAAAAGCGATGCCGTAGCTTGCCTTGTGTCGCATCTGCCGCAAGAACAGCGGCGCGGCACCAATGATGGCGAGCCAGGCCGTAGCATCCACCCGCCAGCGCAGCTCCGGTGGGTAGAAGCCGTACATGAACTGGCTGAAACGCGTCTGCACAAACACCCAGCACGCACCCTCACGCGAACAGTCCGCCCGGGTTTCGCCAGTCCAGTCGGCCTTGATGATCGCCCAGTCGATGATGGGAGGCACTATCAACCAGATCAGATAAAGGCCGACCAGGGTCAGCAACGTATTGATCCAGCTGGAGAACAGATTGGCCTGCATCCAGCCCACCACACCAATGTTGGTAGAGGGCGCCGGCAGGTCCGGTTTGAAAGTATGGATCGTCATGCGCTCGTCCTTACCGCTCGATCAGCGCAATGCGCTTGTTGTACCAGTTCATCAGCAGCGAGATGCTGATGCTGATGGCGAGGTACACACTCATCGTGATGGCCATGGTTTCGATCGCCTGACCGGTCTGGTTGAGCACCGTCCCTGCAAACAGCGAAACCATGTCGGGATAACCGATCGCTGCCGCTAGCGAAGAGTTCTTCGCCAGGTTGAGGTATTGGCTGGTGAGTGGCGGAATGATCACCCGCATGGCCTGGGGGATAATCACCAAACGCAACACACGTCCCGGACGCAGGCCCAACGAAGCGGCCGCTTCAGTCTGCCCGTGGCTGACCGACTGGATACCTGCACGGACTGTCTCACCGATGAAAGCCGCGGTGTAGATCGATAACGCAAGCACAATCGACACCAGCTCGGGAATCACAACCCAGCCGCCACGAATATTGAAACGCTGAAGCTCGGGCACTTCCCAAAGAAAAGGCGCCCCCATCACCAGCGAGCAGATCGAGGGGATTGCGATAAACAATGCCAGGCTGGCTGAAAAGATGGGAAACGTCTGGCCGGTGGCGTGACGCCGAGCACGTGCCCAGCGATTGAGCATGACGATCGCCACCAGCGCGACGAACATCGCCACCCAGAACGACCAGAAGCCTTCCCCAGCACTGGGCGCGGGCATCTGTACGCCTCGGTTGTTGATGAACACCACATCCCAAAGACTCAGGCTTTCTCGCGGTCCTGGCAGCGGGCTGAGCACTGCGAAGTAGACGAAGAAAATCTGCAGCAATGGCGGGATGTTGCGAAACGTCTCTATATAGACAGTCGCGATCTTGCGTATCAGCCAATTGGGTGAGAGCCGCGCCACCCCGAGAATGAACCCGATAATAGTGGCCAGGATGATCCCGATGATGCTGACCAGCAGCGTATTGAGCAGGCCAACCCAGAAGACACGACCATAAGAGTCGCTCTCGCTGTAGTCGATCAGATGCTGGGAAATGCCGAAACCGGCAGCGTTATCGAGAAAACCGAAGCCTGACGTAATGCCTCGGTGGGCGAGGTTGGTCTGAGTGTTGTGAAACAGAAACCAGCCGATCGCTACTACTGTTATTACGGCGATGACCTGAAACAGAAAGGCACGCGCCTGCGGGTCCGTGAGCAACGAGCCGCGGGCGGCTCCTGCTTTGGCAATGGTTCGCATCAAGAAACCTCATACGGCGCTGCCGGTGCACAGGCACCGGCAGCGCTCATCCTTGAAACAAGGTCGGCAGAGCGCCGACCCAGCTCGGTCAACGCACTGGGGGTGCGTACTGCAGACCTCCATTGGTCCAAAGCGCGTTCAGGCCGCGCTCGATCTTCAGCTCGCTACCTGAACCGATATTGCGCTCGAACACTTCGCCATAGTTGCCGACTTGCTTGACGATTTGAACCGCCCAATCCTTAGGTAATTTCAGATCCTTGCCGTATTCACCTTCGGCGCCCAAGAGACGAGCCACGTCAGGATTCTTAGTGTTCTTCGCCTTCTCTTCGACATTGGCCGAAGTGATACCCAGCTCCTCCGCATTGATCATTCCGAACAATGCCCAGCGAACGATATCGAACCATTCTTCATCGCCTTGACGCACGGCCGGCCCGAGTGGTTCTTTGGAGATGACCTCAGGCAATACGATGTAGTCGTCCGGCTTGGCCAGCTTGATGCGCTGGGCGTAAAGCTGGGACTGGTCAGAAGTGAGTACGTCGCAACGCCCTGACTCAAGCGACTTGGCGCTTTCGTCGGAAGTGTCGTAGGTGATCGGGGTGTATT
The DNA here is from genome assembly GCF_044543345.1 of Pseudomonas sp. NPDC077451. Lineage (NCBI taxonomy): Bacteria > Pseudomonadati > Pseudomonadota > Gammaproteobacteria > Pseudomonadales > Pseudomonadaceae > Pseudomonas > Pseudomonas sp. NPDC077451. The sequence continues at coordinate 78,510 of NZ_JBITVX010000015.1, forward strand.
TGAGGTTGTTAGCGCGGAAGTAGTCGGAGAGGTTCAGTTCGGTGGTAGTGCCCGCCTGGATGCAGACGGTCGCGCCGTCGAGTTCCTTGGCGCTGGAAACACCGACCGCTTTGTTGACCAGAAAACCCTGCCCGTCGTAGTAGGTCACGCCAGTAAAGTTCAGCCCCATTGCAGCATCACGCGAACTGGTCCAGGTCGTGTTACGCGACAGCATGTCGACTTCACCGGACTGCAGCGCCGTGAAGCGCTCCTTGGCGGTCAGTGGGCTGTATTTGACCTTACTCGCATCGCCGAACACCGCAGCCGCAACGGCACGGCAGATATCCACGTCGATTCCCTTGTACTCGCCCTTGGCATCGGTGTAGGAAAAGCCAGGTAGCCCGTCGCTGACGCCGCATTGCACGAAGCCCTTGCTCTTCACCGCGTCCAGAGTCGCCCCTGCCTGAGCCAAGCCGCTTGCGCCCAAAAGTGTCGCGGCACCAAGCACGGCCAGTGTGGATTTAACCCTTATCATCGAAACCTCCAGTTTGCTTTTATTCTTGTGGTCAGAGTCTTCCGCCTGGATCACAGGCTGCCGCTCGATACCTTTCGAGGAGGCGAAGAAGAAACTGACCTCAGTCTAGCCGCCGTTTGATTATCAGCAACTCCTCCCTACACGCCGCTTGCAGAAGTGCCGATGACTTCCGGCGCATTGGGCAAATCAGACAAAGCAAGCAGCGTACCAGAACCCTGAAAGCCCCTTACGGGCCGCCGTGCGCTTCATTGCCGAGCTCAGTAAAGGTAACCTCGCCGCAGATTGCTGCATTTTCTCTCTGCGCCCGCACCAACCTGGCGCGTGCCGCCCGAACGGAGCCCAACATGAGTGACCCGCTGATCATCGAACCCGCAACTACCGCCGACGCGTGCGTCATCTGGTTGCACGGCCTCGGCGCCGACCGCTACGACTTCCAGCCAGTCGCCGAAGCGTTACAGCAACGGCTGACGACGACACGCTTCGTGCTACCCCAGGCACCGACTCGCGCGGTCACTATTAATGGTGGCTGGGCCATGCCGAGCTGGTATGACATCCTCGCGATGAGCCCCGCTCGCGCCATCGACCAAGCGCAACTGGAACAGTCAGCGCAAAGCGTGATCGACCTGATCGAGGCACAGCGCGACAGTGGCATCGATCCCGCCCGCATTTTTCTGGCCGGCTTCTCCCAAGGCGGTGCAGTCGTCTACCACACAGCCTTCCTGCGCTGGCCCGGCCCTCTGGGCGGTGTCATCGCCCTTTCCACCTACGCACCGACCTTCAATCCGGACCTGAAGCTGTCGCCATTGCAGGCCGCGCTTCCGGTACTGGCGCTACACGGTGCGAGGGATGATGTCGTGCTGCCGGCAATGGGGCGTGCCGCCTATGACTGCCTGATACAGAACCAGGTGCAGGCACAATGGAAGGACTATCCGATGGCCCACGAGGTGATACCCGAGGAAATTCGCGATATCGGCGAATGGTTGGCCGCTCGGCTGGATTGATGCCCTTAGCGATAGTTGACCGACTGCAAAGAAAAAATGTGACGCTGCGCGCCTGTCCTGGTTGGTGATTACAGCTACGCTTGGCATGGGTAGAACAAAACTCGATGCGCCTGCCGTTGTAGTGTTGCATCGCGGCCAGCAGAAGCCGACCTAGCCAGCCTTGAAGGGATGCGTGCGATAGTCATGACGAGGATGTCATCCGAGCGGATTGTGCAGCCATGAACCCGGCCAGCTGGCGGGTAGAAATGCAGCACCTCAGACAGGCGCGCCTGCTAGACCGAGTGGACGAACCCTGTCTGCGCCTGTTGCAGGAAGTCTTCGAGCCCTGCACGGCCGTACCTGGCGAAATTCTGCTATCGCCGCATGTACATAACCACTATCTCTATTTGGTTCTTGGCGGCGAACTGGCGGTCCATCTGGATTCGCTAGAAGGCAGCCCAGTTCGCGCAATCGGCCCCGGCGACTGCGCTGGTGAGATCAGTTTCATGGACGATCTGCCCCCATCGGCCTACGTACTGGCCCTGGAGGACTCGGTCCTGCTGCGTGTGCATCGACGTTCGATGCAGTTGCTGACTCGCTCGCCACAGCTGATGCAGAACCTGGCTGAACTGCTTTGCCAGCGTGTGCGCCTGAGCGACCGCCTGATCATCAATAGCGAGCAAAATGCCAATATCGACAAGCTGACCGGCTCGTTCAATCGCCGCTGGTTGGAGCATATCTACGGTCGCGAGAGCGCCCGCTGCGCACTGGGCGGCCAACCACTTTCGCTCCTGATGCTCGACGTCGATCGCTTCAAAGAATACAACGACAAACTTGGGCATCTGGCGGGCGATCATGCGCTCTGCCTGGTGGTCAACACACTCGGCAAACTGCTGCGCCCAGCCGACAGCCTGGTGCGCTATGGCGGCGAAGAATTCGTGGTACTGCTGCCCGAGATGACCATCGAAGATGCGCGAAACGTTGCAGAACGGCTACGTCGCAGCCTTGAAGACGTCGCCTCGTTCCATTCGCCCATCGGCTTACTGCCGGGAGTGACCATATCGATTGGCGTAGCACCGATGCGATTGAACGATGATCTGGACAGCCTCATCAACGAGGCTGATCGCGCTCTCTACCGAGCCAAGGAACTGGGCCGAAATCGCGTCTGCGGTTGAAACAGCGCTGCGACCGACCATCCCTGAGCAAGTCTTCGCCGTATCTGCTTCTTGCATTACACTGGCGAGCAAACCTTACAAGACACAGACGAGAAGACCGTGCTCAAAGCACTAAAGAAGATGTTTGGCAAAGGCTCGAATCAGCCTGCGACCACCGAAGTTGAAATCAGCACCTCAATACACCAGGGCGCCAGCGACCCGGCGTACTACGAAAAGACCAAAACGCAACAGGATGATGCCCCCAAGGCCAGCCCCAGGCCGCGCCGTGAACGGGCAAGCAAGCCTGCCGCCCCGCCGGCGCCACTCTGGAAGCTGGAAGATTTCGCAGTCGAGCCAGCCGAAGGCAAGACCCGGTTTCATGACTTCAAGCTCGCCCCCGGGCTTATGCACGCCATTCACGACCTTGGCTTCCCTTATTGCACACCGATCCAGGCTCAGGTTCTCGGCTTTACCCTCAAAGGCCGCGACGCTATTGGCCGGGCCCAGACCGGCACCGGCAAAACCGCCGCGTTCCTGATCTCGACCATCACTCAGCTGCTACAAACCCCACCACCTGCGGATCGATACATGGGCGAGCCACGTGCCCTGATCATCGCGCCGACTCGTGAGCTGGTCGTGCAAATTGCTAATGACGCGCTGAACTTGACCAAATACACCGGTTTGAACGTCATGAGTTTTGTCGGCGGCATGGACTTCGACAAGCAACTCAAGGCGCTCGAGTCCCGCTATTGCGACATCCTGGTAGCAACGCCCGGACGCCTGCTGGACTTCAATCAGCGCGGCGAAGTGCACCTGGATATGGTTGAGGTGCTGGTGCTCGACGAAGCGGATCGCATGCTGGACATGGGCTTCATTCCTCAGGTCCGCCAGATCATTCGCCAGACGCCCCCCAAGAGCGAACGCCAGACGTTGCTGTTCTCGGCCACTTTCACCGAAGACGTGATGAATCTGGCCAAGCAGTGGACCACGGACCCGGCCATCGTCGAGATTGAAGCGATCAACGTGGCCAGCGACACAGTCGAACAACACGTGTATGCCGTGGCAGGCAGCGACAAATACAAGTTGCTCTACAACCTCATTACCCAGAACGACTGGACCCGCGTGATGGTCTTCGCCAACCGCAAGGATGAGGTGCGTCGCATTGAGGAGCGCCTTACCCGCGATGGCATCAGCGCTGTTCAAATGTCAGGCGATGTTCCCCAACACAAGCGCATCCGAGCACTGGAAGGTTTCCGCGAAGGCAAGATTCGCGTGATGGTTGCCACCGATGTCGCCGGCCGCGGGATTCATGTCGATGGCATCAGCCACGTGATCAATTTCACCCTGCCGGAAGTCCCCGACGACTACGTCCACCGCATCGGCCGGACCGGCCGGGCCGGGGCCAGCGGCACGTCGATCAGTTTTGCCGGGGAAGACGATTCCTTCGCCCTGCCGGCGATCGAGGCATTGCTGGGTCGAACGATCAGCTGCGAAATGCCGCCTGCTGAGCTGCTGGCAGCTGTCCCACCCAAGCGCTAAGCGCAGAAAACAAAAAGGCGAAGCAGGACCCGGCTTCGCCTTTTATGCACCTAGAGTCTGGTCTACGGATCCTGGCTCGCATTCGGCTAGTCGGTCGGACCCTGTTGCCAGCGATCGGCTGCATCCCGGTCGCTGCAGCGACCTTCGACCCAGCGTGTTCCCTCCGGGGTGTCTTCCTTTTTCCAGAAAGGCGCGCGGGTCTTCAGGTAATCCATGACGAACCGACACCCATCAAAAGCGGCCTCGCGGTGAGCGCTGGCGGCACCGACAAACACGATGGGCTCCCCCGGCTCCAAGCGCCCTACTCGATGCAGAATCTCCAACCTGAGCAGCGGCCAGCGCCCAGCGGCCTCGTCGATGATCTTCTGCAGCGCCTTCTCGGTCATTCCCGGGGCATGCTCGAGGAACATTCCAGCAACATCGCGACCCTCATTGAAATCACGTACGTAGCCGACGAAACAGGTGACCGCACCAATACCGAGATTGGCCGCATGCAAGGCATTGAGCTCGACGCCAGGGTCGAATGGACTCTGTTGGACTCGTACGCCCATGGTCAGCCTCCCGTCACGGTGGGAAAGAACGCCACTTCATCGCCGTCTGCGAGTGGCTCGTCGAGGCTGCACAGCTCCTGATTGCGCGCGCACATCAGATTCTGCTCACCAAGCACCGCCCACTCGGCCCCGCGTTCCAGCAGTCGCAAGCGCAGGTCGTCGACCTGTTGCCAGGAGGCGTCCCATTCCAACTGTTCGGAATCACGGCCCAGAGCCTCACGATAACGCGCAAAAAACTGCACCTGGATCATGCTGGCACCTGCCAGTGACCACTCTTGCCGCCCAGTTTTTCTAACAGTCGAACACCCTCGATCACCATGCCCTTGTCGACCGCCTTGCACATGTCATAAATCGTCAGCGCTGCGACGCTCGCAGCGGTCAAAGCTTCCATTTCCACACCGGTCTGGCCCGCCAGCTTGCAGCGCGCCTCGATCCTCACGCAATCGTCGCCTTCCGGCTGCAGGTCGAGCCGGATGCTGGTCAACAGTAAGGGATGGCAGAGGGGGATCAGTTCGTGAGTTTTTTTTGCTGCTTGAATGCCAGCGATACGGGCGACCGCGAAGACGTCGCCCTTCGGATGCCCGCCTTGCTGGATCATCTGCAGGGTTTCGGGAAGCATGCGAACCTTGGCTTCCGCAACCGCCTCGCGCGCCGTGACGGCCTTGGCAGTAACGTCGACCATGTTGGCCCGCCCTTGGGAATCGAGGTGCGTGAGCATTTCTAATCCTGCTGAGACTGTGAGGTCCCGCAGTTTAGCTCAGCTGGAAGCTGGAAGCTGGAAGCTGGAAGCGAGCCCGTGCCATCGCTTCCTTCTAGGCCTTGATTGCTTGGAGCTGCTAACTCCAGCCTCCAGCAGTGTTACTACATATGGGCCTCGGCGTACTCGGCCAGGACCGAACGAGGAACGCCCTGCAAAGTGATGTGCATCCCGTGCGGGAAGTCCTTGAATCGTTCGGTGAGGTAGGTAAGCCCCGAGCTGGTCGCGGACAGGTACGGCGTATCGATCTGAGCCAGGTTACCGAGGCAGACCACCTTCGATCCGCTGCCGGCCCGGGTGATGATGGTCTTCATCTGGTGCGGCGTCAGGTTCTGGCATTCATCAATAAGGATCAGGCTCTGCTGGAAGCTGCGTCCGCGGATGTAGTTCAGGGATTTGAACTGCAGCGGAACCTTTTGCAGGATGTAATCGACGCTGCCGTGAGTGCTCTCGTCGTCCATGTGCAGCGCTTCGAGGTTATCGGTGATCGCACCCAGCCACGGCTCCATCTTTTCCGCCTCGGTGCCTGGAAGGAAACCGATGTCTTCATCCAGGCCCTGCACGCTGCGCGTGGCAATGATGCGGCGGTAACGCTTACTCACCACTGTCTGCTCGATGGCGGCCGCCAGGGCCAGGATTGTCTTGCCCGACCCCGCTGCGCCCGACAGATTGACCAGATGAATATCCGGGTCGAGCAGTGCAAAGAGCGCCAACGCCTGATGGATATCACGCGGCCGCAGCCCCCAGGCTTCCTGGTGGAGCAAGGGCTCCTGATGCATGTCGAGCAATAGCAATTCGTCGGCCTTGATGCCCTTGATCCAGCCAACGAAACCTTGCTCATCGAGAATGAATTCGTTGACGTGCACGGCGGGCAAGTTGTCGATCAACTGAACCCGATGCCAGGTGCGGCCATGCCCCTGATGGGTATCGACCTTGCTGACCCTGTCCCAGAACGACCCGCTGAGGCTGTGATACCCGCGGGACAACTGCCCGACGTCGTCGACCAGTTTGTCAGTGTGGTAATCCTCCGAGGCGACGCCGCAGGCACGCGCCTTGAGCCGCATGTTGATATCGTTGGTGACCAACACCACCGGAACGCCCGCGCTGCGTCGCTGCAGATCGACGACCTGATTGATGATCTTGTTGTCGTTGAGGTCCTCTGGAAGCCCGTTTGAATCGGCGACTTTGCTCATCAGGATCGACAGGCTGCCGCACGGGCCGCTTTTTTCACGCTGAATGGGGACACCAAGTTCAACTTCTTCGGGGGTAGCGTCACCCAGCACCTTGTCGATCAGGCGGATCACCTGTCGACACTCTGCAGCCACGCTGTGCTTGCCGGTCTTGAGCTGGTCCAGCTCTTCGAGCACGGTCATCGGGATGGCGACCTGATGCTCCTGGAAGTTCAACAGCGCGTTGGGGTCGTGAATCAGAACGTTGGTATCAAGAACGTAAAGGGTGGGCTGAGTTGCGCGGGGTCTGCCGTAGTCATCCATACGCGATCACCTTTTCGGAGCCGGATCGACGGAGAGCCAAAGCGCTCCGCCGCAGAAAGAACCACCGTGCGCAAGGTGAGCGGACTTGGGTGGCAGGGGCTTGGGGCCACCCAGAGGCCGCCACCTGTGAGTGCAGGTTTCGGCGGTCTTGCTTCAGGTAATACCGCAAAAAAGATGACAGGAAAAAGTCTTTTTCAAACTGATGACGTTTTTTTATCGGAACGACGAATAGCGCTTGGCGCAGCCCGAAACCAGGATTAGTCTCGCTAATCACCCTGTGCGTTTTCGCCGCACCTGTTCACCTCCGCCGTCACGTGTACCAGTTCTGGAAACTCAGCCAGCTGAGCCTTGTAACGATCGGCCGAATACGGCTGATGAGTGACAACACTGACGATGCAACTGTATTGCGCACGCCCGACTCGCCATAAATGCAGATCGGTCACGTCGGTATCCGGCAGTTGCTCCAACCGTTCCCGCACCCGCCGCACCAGCGGATCGTCCATTTCTCGATCCAGCAGCGCCTTTGTCGTTTCACGCAACAAGCCTTTGGCCCAGATCAGGATCACGATCGCACCGATGATGCCCATCAGCGGATCTAGCCAACCCCAGCCGAAGTATTTGCCGCCCAGCAAGGCCATAATCGCAGCGACTGAAGTCAGGCCATCAGTCAACACGTGAATGAAAGCCGCATGGCGGTTCAAGTCCTTTCCTGGCGCGCTTGAATGATCGTGATCGTGATCGTGGCCATGATGGTGGGGCTGGTCGCGTAGCAGCCAGGCGGACAGCATATTCACCAACAAACCGATCACCGCTACCCATAGCGCCTCGTCAAAACCGATCCGGGCCGGTGTCCAGAAGCGCATCAGCGACTCGCCAATCATTAGCAGGGCCACCATGACCAGCAATACAGCGCTGGCAAAACCTGCCAGCACCTCGATCTTCCAGGTTCCGAAGGCGAAACGCCGGTCGTACGCATAGCGTCGGGCGAGCAAGTAGGCGATCGCCGACATGCCAATCACCACCATATGCGATGCCATATGCCAGCCGTCCGCCAGCAAAGCCATCGAGTTGAACCAATAGCCAGCGACGATTTCGGCGACCATGGCCAAGCCCGTCAGCAGCACAACAGCCCAGGTCTGTTTTTCTGCGCCCTTCTCAAGAGGACGATAATCGTGCGAGGGCTGCCAGTGCGAGTGGTTGCAGTCGGTCATGTGTCCTCCTTCGTCAAATCACAGAAGAGCGTGCCCCCTCGCCCCGAGTCAAGGTCAACAACTAATCGAGGCCATAGCTGGAGCGACAACGGCTATACCGCCTAGAATCCGCGGACATTAAAGGAGACCGTTGCATGCTGATGGTGATTTCCCCAGCCAAGACTCTGGACTACGACACCCCACCGACGACCGAACGCTTCACCCAGCCCGAACACCTGGACCACGCGCAGGCGCTGATCAGCCAGTTGCGCGACATGTCGCCTCAGCAAATCGGCGAATTGATGCACCTATCCGACAAGCTCGCAGCGCTGAACGTGGCGCGCTATGGCAGTTGGGACGCGGCCTTTACACCGGGCAATGCCAAGCAGGCGCTCCTCGCGTTCAAGGGCGATGTTTACACCGGCCTGAACGCCAACGACTTCTCTGAAGAGGATCTCGATTTCGCTCAGCGCCACCTCCGCATGTTGTCCGGGCTCTACGGCGTCCTGCGACCGTTGGATCTGATGCAGCCCTATCGTCTGGAGATGGGCACGAAGTTGGCTAACCCTCGCGGCAAGGATCTGTACGCCTTCTGGGGCGAACGGATAAGCGAATGGCTCAACGAAGCACTGGCCGCACAGGGGGACGACGTCTTGCTCAACCTGGCTTCCAACGAGTACTTCGGCGCCGTGAAACGCAAGGCGCTGAATGCGCGGGTGATCGATGTCGACTTCAAGGATATGAAGAACGGCCAATACAAGATCATCAGCTTCTACGCTAAGAAAGCCCGAGGTTTGATGAGCCGCTATGTGATCAAGGAACGCATCAAGAAACCCGAACAGCTGACAAGCTTTGACTATGACGGCTATCGCTATTGCCCTGACAGTTCATCGCCCGATCATCTGGTATTTCTGCGAGACGCTCAAGGCTGACTCCATCCAGCTGGCCGTGCCCCCTTCGCTGTCCTGGCGGGGGGAGCCCAGCCATCGCGCCTCCAGACGCGATCTACCCTCCACACCAGAGCTGAACCCGCCCGCCAATCACAGCGTACAGCGCCAGCAACCTGTCGCATCCTCTGCCCCCGTCAAAAACTCCCCGATCGACGGCACGCCAGCGGGGAACTATCCGAAGGCACCTGCAATCATAAGCGCGTACCGGCATTTCCAGGCGGAAAGGGACGTCGCACATGAACGTGCAGTGGAATTCAAAACAAGGTTTTCAGCGTGTCAGCCAAGGCAGATCCGTGAGGTCGCCGGGCGTGTTCAAGAGAGAACAGACGGGCCGGATCAGCGCAGTGTCGGTACTTATCAACGACTATCAGGCGCATCAGCCTCAGGCAGATAGAGCGCAGCTGAACGGCATGCCCACCTGCCAGCTCAAGATTATTCAGACGCTCGCAGGCGTCGACCCCGGAACCGCTATCAGCTCCGCAATATCAAGTGCGGCGCCCATCGACTACCAGGCAGCACCTCCCACATTCAGGCTCGGAGCACGCAGTTCGCCCCGAAAACAGTGGTCCTGTAGGACAACTGAACTTGACGGCACGCGGCACCTGAAGGCCCGACCAAGAAGCGTATGGCGAGCACAGACCTCTGGCCGCCCACATGGACAAGAAGAACTTCCCCTTCTCAACGATTCAGGAGAAACAACATGATTCCGGTCATCCTCTCAGGCGGCAGCGGTTCTCGACTCTGGCCTCTTTCGCGGAAGGCATTCCCCAAACAGTTCCTCGCCCTTACGGCGGAGCAGACACTGTTTCAACAGACGATCGAGCGCCTAGCCTTCGAAGGCATGCAAGCGCCCCTGCTGGTCTGTAACAAGGAACACCGGTTCATCGTCAAAGAGCAATTGGCCGCACGCAAGCTTCAAACCCAGGGCCTCATGCTTGAACCGTTCGGCCGCAACACTGCTCCGGCAATTGCCATTGCGGCGATGAAGTTGCTTGCCGATGACCGCGACGAGTTGCTTCTGGTGCTGCCGGCCGATCACGTCATCGAAGACCATAAAGCCTTCCAGCGCTCCCTAGCCCTGGCGACCAATGCAGCCGAAAATGGTGGCATGGTCCTGTTCGGTATCCCTGCCACCAGCCCGGAAACCGGCTACGGCTACATCAAATGCGATCACGAGGGACGTAACGGGCTGCCAGAAGGCGTCAACCGCGTCACAGAGTTCGTTGAAAAGCCGGATGAAGTGCGCGCTCAGGAATACGTCGATTCCGGCGACTACTACTGGAACAGTGGCATGTTCCTGTTCCGTGCCAGCGTTTTCCTAGACGAGCTAAAGAAGCACGATCCGGATATCTATGACACCTGCTGGGTTGCACTGGAGCGCAGTATCAAGAACGGCGAAGAGCTGCTGATCGATCCAGCCACTTTTGCCTGCTGTCCGGACAACTCCATTGACTACGCGGTAATGGAAAAAACCGAACTGGCATGCGTCGTGCCCATGTCGGCAGGCTGGAGCGATGTTGGCTCCTGGTCATCGCTTTGGGATGTGCTGGAAAAAGACGAAAACGGTAACGTGACCAGAGGCGACGTGATCGTCGAAGACAGCCGCAACTGCCTGGTTCACGGTAACGGCAAGCTGGTAACCGTAGTCGGCCTGGATAACATCGTAGTCGTCGAGACCAAAGACGCGACCATGATCGCTCACAAGGACAAGGTCCAGGACGTCAAGAAGCTGGTGAACAAGCTCGACGCCATGAACCGCTCCGAAACGCAGAACCACTGCGCCGTTTACCGCCCGTGGGGCTGGTACGACTCGGTCGATATGGGTGGTCGCTTCCAGGTCAAGCGGATCTGCGTCAATCCGGGTGCGCAGCTGTCGTTGCAGATGCACCATCATCGCGCCGAGCATTGGATCGTCGTCTCTGGCACCGCCCAGGTGACCTGCAACGACAAGACGTTCCTGCTAACCGAGAACCAGTCCACCTATATCCCGGTGACGTCCATTCACCGCCTGGCCAACCCTGGCAAAATCCCGCTGGAAATTATCGAAGTCCAGTCGGGCAGCTATCTGGGCGAGGATGACATCGAGCGTCTGGACGACGTATATGGCCGTGCGCCGAATGATGTGGCCAGCCAGTCGGCTCGCTAACTAGACATGGCAAAAAAAACCGCGCCCGATGAGGCTAATGCTGTTCACTTAAGCGGAGCAGCCTTACGATCCACCGGATACCGGGTTTTGGAAATCTTCACCGTCCTTGGCCTCCCTGGCCTTGGACGGT
>NZ_JBITVX010000016.1:0-74458 GCF_044543345.1 Pseudomonas sp. NPDC077451
TTCTGCAGCACGGCATCGGCGCGTAGCTGGCTGTCGAATTCGATCAGCGTGACTTGGGCGACGATTCCGGCCAGGTCGATAGCCGCTTCCACGCCAGAGTTGCCGCCACCGATGACCGCCACACGCTTACCTTTGAACAGCGGGCCATCGCAGTGCGGGCAGTAGGCGACGCCACGGCCGCGGTATTCCTGCTCACCGGGCACGTTCATTTCGCGCCAGCGTGCGCCGGTCGCCAGGATCAGCGTTTTGGCTTTCAGCGAGCCACCGTTCTCCAGCTTGATCTCGTGTAGGCCGCCTTCGGAGCCTGGGATAAGCTGGGCGGCGCGCTGCAGGTTCATGATGTCGACGTCGTATTCGCGCACATGGTTTTCCAGCGCACGGGCCAGTTTTGGGCCTTCGGTCTCGTTGACCGAAATGAAGTTCTCGATGGCCATGGTGTCGAGCACCTGACCACCGAAACGCTCGGCTGCGACACCGGTACGGATGCCCTTGCGCGCCGCATAGATGGCCGCTGCAGCGCCGGCTGGACCACCACCGACAACGAGCACGTCGTAAGCATCCCTGGCGCTGAGCTTCTCGGCATCGCGCGCTGACGCGCCGATGTCGAGCTTGGCCAGAATTTCCTCTTCACCCATGCGGCCCTGACCGAACAGCTCGCCGTTGAGGTAGATGCTCGGCACGGACATGACCTGGCGAATGGTGACTTCTTCCTGAAACAGCGCACCGTCGATGGCGACGTGGCGGATATTCGGGTTGAGCACGGCCATCAGGTTAAGCGCCTGGACCACGTCCGGGCAGTTCTGGCAGGACAGCGAAAAATAGGTTTCGAAGTTGTATTCGCCGTCGAGATTCTTGATCTGCTCTATGACTTCAGGTGCGGTCTTGGACGGATGACCACCGACCTGCAGCAGGGCCAGCACCAGCGAGGTGAACTCGTGGCCCATCGGAATGCCGGCAAAACGCAGGCTGATGTCGCCACCGATACGGTTGAGCGCAAACGAAGGTTTACGCACGTCATTGCCGTCGGTGCGCAGGGTGATCTTGTCGCTCAGGCTGGTAATGTCTTCCAGCATGGCGAGCATTTCCTGGGATTTGGCGCCGTCATCGAGGGATGCAACGATCTCGAACGGCTGGGTGACCTTTTCCAGATAGGTTTTCAGTTGCGCTTTCAAATTGCTGTCGAGCATTGGAGACCCCGTAATAAGTGGTCCCTGCATAGGGACGGGAAACTGAACTCTTGATGGCGTTGAGCTTACGGGGAGGAGTTGGATTGTGAAAATTGAATAAACATTGCGCTGCCATGTAGCCAAGCTATCAAGAACCAATGTTTCACGTGGAACAAAAAACCCGGCTTGCGCCGGGTTTGATAACCATGAATCGAATTTGTCGGTGGGCAACAAACCTGTCAGCCACGACCTAGTAAAATCAATAACTTACAAGATAAATGGACATACTTATTGACACGTTTGCGCAGCATAAAGTGGCATTTTTCGCCGGAATGGCCGTAATAAATGTCATTTTCCGCATAGCTTGCTGATCGAACACACAAGCCGGAGGTAGGCTGCCTGTCAACGAGGATTGGCATCCTGTCAATGCTGCACAGACTAGGGGAGAAGGCAGGCTGATGAAAGCCCAAATTCATCTCTGGTCGTAGGTAAACCCCCTTACTAGTCTACCCAGACTGCCTTCTGGTCGAGGGCTACAAGCTGCTGATCTGGCGGAAGAGCTCCCGTGCAGCCTCTTTTGCCCTCGCACCATCTAACGCGTTTAGCGATTCAAGCTGAACGCCCTCGTTCCCATCGACGTAGAGAGGGCCACCTTGATCATCATCGTACTCCTGGCCTGAATACATACCGCCATCGTGGTATGCCCGCAGCGTACTTTCGCGCAGGTCGGTTCCCAGACGCTCAGCAAGGTACACCCAGACCCAGCTCTCGAATAAATTGCCATGGTCATCTTCATCGATCAAATCACGCATCGCATCAACGTCACCATGCAAAGCTGCCTGATGATTCCAATGCCTTGCGGAATCAGCGTCGCGGGACTGCTCTGCCAACCAAGCCAGAGCGCGCATCGCCTCCACATGCCCTAAAGCTGCGGCTTCCTTGTACCAATGCTCAGCCTGCCCGCGGTCGCCTTGATGCTCAGCACGCTGCGCTTTCTCAAGAGCAATATCCAACCTAGCATCCGCCCATCCCAGACGTGCAGCCTCAGCCAAATGAAGTGCTTCTCGCTCGGTGTTGAGCAGGTGCGTCTTGTAGACCGTCGCCCATTCAAGCTGCACCCCATGAAGATCACGCCCCTGCTCCATCAGCGAATACCAGTAGGATGAGCTCTCTTCTTCGCTGAGGTCATCACCTCTATATATAAGTGCCAAAGCGTAGTGAGCTGCCGCACTGCCTCTCGAAGCCGCACCGTTCAGACCATCAATCAACAATGCGATTTTTGCGGGGGCGAGTGATGGTGACGGATTGCCTACTGACTCAGAGCCCGGGGCTTCATCCTCGTACTCATCAACCTCATACCACTCTTCTCGACATGCCCAATGATCCTGTTGCAGGACATCTATAACGGACTCAACAGAGGTAACCCCCAGACGCTGATCAGCAATCATGCTTAGCAAGGCCGCGCCAGCCGTGTCAGCGACAGCTTCATAACCCAATTCAACTAATCGACGGTGAAGTGTTGCTAAGGAGGAAGCTACAGGCTCTTGCGGGCGCTCCGTTACGGCCATGATGTGCGCAGCATCCAACGAAGCGCGGGTATTGAACCCAAAGCTCGCTGCTAGCAGCTCATAGATGTGTGAATGGCGAAATGACTGCCGAGTAGCAAATTCAAGCTGTTGCTTGGTTGTGTAGGCGAGTTCTTTGAAAGCCATGAAACCAATCCTCATCGCCTGACGTACGGAGCGAACCGGCACACGTTTAAGCCCCGAACATCCAGGCTTGGAAGGGTTTCTCAGCTAGAGAGATATGAATCGAAGGAATGCGAAGCCTTTTTTAACTCGTGTGCAAGTTGGGCTGGCGCCTGCAACAGATTCTAGCTAGCTAGCTGTCGCAAAGTCGAGCACGGCGCTACTGTCAGATGTCCTGAAGACCCATGCACAAGCCACAAGCCACAAGCCACAAGCCACAAGCGAATATTGTCCAGATTAATAAGAAATTATGGCTCAGCAATAATTGATCATCTTTTGAGCTGTCGCTGCCATCGGGAGTGCAGGGAATTTTATTGCTGAGCCGCATGCCGACCTACCAACACCAGTAAGCCCAGTAGCAAATGAGTGCGTTGGATAGTCCACCAAGCAGCGAACAGAGTCCTTTACTCAGGAGGCTATCAAGCTTCCCGGCCAGCGAGAGATCAGGGAGCCGCATGGGACTCCCTCTACGCCCTTGTTGAAATCACCTGGCAAGAGCAATCGCAGCCTGCCACTGAATGGCGCCGATTTCTGAAAGCCGGCCCACGTCAGAGGATAACTCCAATTGGGACTGAACAGCCCGAAGCAACAAAAAACCCGCCGAAGCGGGTTCGTAGGAGCATGGCAGATCAGGTGAGATCTACCACCGGAGCACTCGGGCCATATCCCTTAACCGCCGCAATACCACCATCACGTGCTTGAGCAGAAGTATACATTTCACTCTTGCCAATGACCTGAGCATTACCTGCATGCAGAGTGAAGTAGTACTGGGCGTTTAAGGATGGCAGCCTTTTGTAATTGGCATCGTATGGGGAGTTGATCCTCGCCGACTGGATACCATTCTGGCAGTTCGCCTTAGTTGTATAGCCTTCGCTAGCAAGGATCTTCTCTCCATTAGGCGCCTTCAAACGGAAGTAGTACTGACGATCCGCTCCCAGGAAAATCTCGTATTTCGCGTTCATAAGCTGCTCCTATTTCTCTTTCCGTACGCCTTTGAACGGCGTCTTGTCCGAAGTTTTCACGTCCATGAACTGGCCGGTTTCCGTGTCACGTTTAACCCAATGACCAGACGGCGTCTGGGTTTGGGAGCGCTGACGTACCGCACCATTGCGATGCCCATCACCAGCCGGTGGATTGGTCGCCATATCGATCACCTATCTGCTTAATTGATCCAGTTTAACCAGAGACTGCAAAAAACCTCTGGCGTCGAGGCGAACATTACGCGCCGAATCTGGATTTGTAAAGCTGTTTAAGCAGATTCGCCGATGGCGCGATAAATGTACTCAATTCCGCCGGATTCAGCAGTCTCCTCGGCTCGAAGGATATACCCCTGATCCTTGAGCTTCTTGAGCTTCGTACTGGCATTGGCTACCGAAGTGTTCAGTGCTTCGGCCACCTTGGCGGCAGTAACCGCGCGCTGCGGCAGCACGCAATCAAGCAGCTCTCTCGTGGACGAGCTGATTTCAGGCCCGATGACTTGGTAATGGTCTTCAGCCCAGACAGTCAGAGGAATCTCTTTGGCCTGGGCCGCATAGCTCCAGTTATCCAGCAAGTCTCGACTTTTGACATCCTTGAGGAAGAAGCCGCGCTCTCCCCTAAAAAGCTTCGCGACAGCAACCACGCTTTCTCTCGGAAATGATGCATCCGTCGCTTCTATGCCCGACAGGGAGATTCCAAATACGGAGTACTGCGGATGGGAATGAACGAAGTCGAGCAGCTTCCCAAAGGTTGCCTTCCCCTGGACATTGCCAAAAGGGTGGTCGTCCTCGGTGAAGTCTCGTAGCTTGACCGTGATTGATTTCTGATTCATTTGCTCAGTTTAACGAGAGGGCTTTAGCTGTCAATCAAGAAGTCAAAGCAGATATGGGTTCCCAGGATGGTTGGCATCTCCACAGAATGGTGGCTGCGATTGAATCGTCCATCGCTGTAGACCATCGTCAGCTCGAAGTTTTTTTGTCTCACCGTAACCGTTGCGTTGAAATCAGCGGCCACCTCACCACTGCGTTTCAATCCGAGTCCCCGAGCATCATCATCAGAACTGGAGACTCGCCCCTGTTTGAATACGTGCAAGAGCAGTTCCGGCCCTGCCTCTGGTTTCGAGAAGTCGAGCTGTTGAAAAAGCTCCGGATACCTCCGCTCCAAAATGCGCTGAAGGCTTCCGACAATACCAATCCCGCTGTCAGAGATCACTGTCTGGATCTTGCGGCCTTTCGGGTAGTACTGAAGAGCTGCAACGCCCGGAATCTCGGACTTTGCATGATCCCTCACGTTACCGAATAGCTCCGAAATGAAGGTGAACGCGGACTGCATATAGCGTTCACCTGCACACTCCACCAGGCTATTTTTCAAACGCTTGGGAATGGTTTCATCGGGGATGTCGGGAGCAATCGAAGCAAGCTCAACCACACCATGATTGTTGCCACGGTAGGTTGCCGCCCCTGATAGGGAGGGACGCTCCGGTATAACATCAACGGCATCGGCTAGGTGGTCAAAAAAACCTAGCCGATTGAAGTAGTTCAGCGTTGCATTGCAGGCACTGAAATCAATCGACACCGTTTTGCCTACCATCACGAGTTGATTGCATAGCGCCAGCATTCGCGCCGCAGCATCAATCATGATCTTGCAGCCCTTGGGCACAACGAACACCGCGCCTGTGCAAAAGGAATCCAATGGTGACCCAACAGCAGCCAGCGCACCCTCAAACGAGGCACTGTCCACCCACGCCTCCTTTTTAAGGACAACGGCCAGCACACTCATCACCATCGACCACCGATGGCCAGCATCCTGGGCGAACGTATCGGGGCTCTTATAAAGAAGCGAATTCACCTCCCCCTTGTCCACTCCGAGATGCTTGGCGATATCCCTTGCTTTTGAGCCTGGGTTTTCGCGCAGAAAACGCTCAACGTCAGCAATCAACTACCTAGTCTCCTTGGCTTATTGGCATCCAGAGGGTCTACCAGACCTCGACGGATACCTATCGATCCCATACCGCCCACCTGAAAAATTTGCTGGCTGGATGCCACTATAGCTTAGTGGGAACCAGATACCAGTTGGTCGCTATCGGCCAGGGCCTCAAGCTCCTGCTGAAGAAGCGACCTTGCCCAAGATGGAAACACCCAGTTTTTGTACTTCGCGACATATCGCCCGCTGTATTTCCGAGCTAGTCGCTTGAGCTGGTCAACAATCAAAGGGCTGTAGGCAACCGACCTCACGGCCACGGAACCATACTCAAGTGTACGAACATCAACCCAAAGCCCCTGAATTGTGTACCTCGTACGCACCGGAGGCAGTGGGTTCGGATGCTGAGCGGCAATGATTTCGACAAAAGGATTCGAGACTTCATTAACCACAACAGTCACAGGCGTTGGCGGATAGAGCCACTGCTTTGAGCTCGCGTCATGCAGGATTGCTCTTTTGAGCTCCAGCAACCCTTCAGCTGAAGGCGTCACCACCAAATCGCTCACATCCACCTCAACGGCACGAATGCCCAACTGTTCGATCAGTGCTTGCTTCTGGTCATCAACAAAGGAGGTGTAAGCAAATTCAATCAACAAAGGGCCGTCCTTTAGCTCTGCGATCATGTCTGGCCTGAAATCGCCCATCCATGGTTCCTCTTTGACTGACTCAAAATCCCACCAAGAACTCTGGTCTTCAGAGTCTGGGAGATGCCCCGGCTGCGGAGGCAACTGCAACCCTAAGCTTTCCTTCACCACTTGCTTGGCGTATCGGTGCAAAAAGCTTTCAGGCATTACCTCACAGGGTCTTTTTTGCGAAGCATGAGAGAAGTGGTGCATCCGCTGTTGCCCTTGGCGAGCAACGACGACCTCATTGCATTCAATGCACCGACAGCCACAAGCCAGGCCACGTACCACTTCGTTAATCGAAACAACTCGGCCACTGGCATCCACTGCAATCGTCATGGTCATGAGACTTTCCGCTGGAGTTGAGAAGGTCTCAAGACTGAAAATATGCGGAAGAGAAAACCTCCAAGAACCGCCGCATTCCGGAATCTCCGGTTTAAACGTCTTTTTAATCAACAGCATAGGGAATTGCATGATCGAAGTACTTCAGCGTCTTAAACAACACCTAACAGAGAATCCCTCGCGCGGTCGCGCGTACGAGATCCTGTCATTCATGGCCGATGCCCACCTTGCTCGTCCTGATTACGATGAGAAACTGACGTTCGAAGCCAAGGCACTGCTAGCAGGTTGCGGTACCGCTGCGGAGCAAGAAACAGATCCCAAGGATTGGGTTCCCTCCATCACGATCCTGCGCCGAGCACTGGGTCTGGCCCAGCCATCATCAACTGGGCAGCGCCTACAAATCGGCTACAAACCGGGTGGCGGCAGAGGCGTCGTCAGCCTTTATTGGTTGGAGATGGTGCCTCAAGATGACACGGTACAAACGCCCGATATAGAACCTTCCTCGACGGTCACCTACCGACGCTCCGCCAAAGGTTCAATCAAGCCATCGCTCGCTGCTCGCTTGTTCCTGCGAGATGGAGAAATGCGCAACCTCAGCGTCCGTGGCATCACATTTCTCAGTTCCATTCTGCTCGGTAGCGGATTCTGGGTGGCGATGCTGGGAGTCTTGTTGCTCAGCCTCAGCTTGCGCGACGGGCCTATCTCTATGGGGAGCCTGATCACTCTGCTATTAACGGCGTTGGGTTTCATATTTGGCTGGCATCACATCTACGCCCCATGGTTCCGCGTCATCGACGACTGCGTCGTCAAAGCCCCACTGTGGGTCATGGCCATGAGCGAGGATGGCTGTGAGTTAGAGATGTTCCGCCATGAGAAATCCCGCTGGACACGCCTCGTGCGCTTCTCGGCAGACTGCCCATGGTGTGGGAGCAACATCGAGCTAAAACCCGGAAAACCTGATCAGAACTACCCATTGGTGGGGCGTTGCATCGAAAGCCCTCACGCACATGTGTACAGCTTCGACCGCATGACACTGAGCGGGACGTATCTTGGCCCACTCTTCTCCTCGGTAGCAGCGCGTCACAATGCACCACCGACCTAAACATCTAGTAGGGAATACGGATCTCCTGATCCAAGAGTGGATCTGGAGCTGCCACCAGTGGATCAAGCCAGTCCGCCTTGGCCCGCGCCCAAAGCAAATATGCACGTTGCTTCTCATTCACCCCGAAGCCACCAACCGCCCGGTTTTCCATGGCCAACAGATAAGACCGAATGACCTGCGCTTGCTGCCAGCGAAGCGCGGCCACTTTGAGGGCCTCCAGCTTCTCCTTCTCTGCATCCTGCACGGCTTTTTGTGCCAACGCCTCACGTCGCTGAGCCTGCCTAAGCTCCTCCGCGCGAGCGCACTCTTCGCGGAACTGCAAAATACTCACGGCCCGCCTGGCCATCCAAATGATGAGTTTGTTCAGCTGCTCTTCCACAACCTGGTGCGCGCCATCTTTGACCGATCCGCCATAACCACCACCGATGCGGATCTCCAGTCTCCCAGACGGGGTATAGCGATAGCGCGGCCAATACATCCAATCGCCACGCGCTTTGGCCGCTCGCTCCGCGTCGCTTGGCACATAGTCCGAGCGCTTCGTCGCTTCAAAAACGCTCAACGACAGGCGTACACCAAACATCTGCACGTCCAGATGATGCTCTCCTGGCACCAAGGAATACCCGCGCTCCTCCAAGGCCCGCACCAGCGCATTGGCGATGCGCAGCGCACGCGGACGTTGCTCGGATGAGACTGCAATATGGAGTCCCTTGCCACCGGGCAGCGGCAGACCACGGCTGTCTATATAGCCGGCCTGAAAGGCATCACGTGTAGCAGCTACAAGAGGATGCCAACGCGTAACGCGTATCGGCACTTTGATGAGATGTGTCGGATCGTGCTCGTAGTCAATTACGGCGGCCAAGCGTTCATCAACCAGTTCCTTCGCCCCCGAACGAGGGCGGTGGACTTTCAGTGGCTTCAGCAAATGCCGAGGATCACCGTTGTAGGCTTTAAGCCGGGGTTTAGGGGGAATGCCTCGCCCAGACTTTACCTTAGCCCAGTGTCCACGCGCCGGTGTTGGCACCTGCAAACGCCGACAGAGCTTTTTAAGTCCGACATCAGACAATCCATAGCGTGGCGCAACCAATGTCACCGGCTCGGCCCAGACCTCATCTAACAGCTGAGCGCGGTCGTACTCTTCTCGCATTGCTGAGGCCCCCATCGCAAAACACAAACGACACTACAGCGAGTGAAAGACGCTGAAGTATTCGATGCTCCATGCAGTACGTGTCGCGCGCATTTGCATGGCTGCTTAAAGGCTCTTAACCATCTTCAGCAAATGCAGTCCACGCAAGTGCTCATGCCACAGATAGCCGGCACGCTTTGAGATGCTAACGCACCACTCTCCACGCTCACCCTCAACCAGCAACACAAACCGCCGATTGCTGACAAAATTTCCGTCCCCGCCCATTGAGTACTCATTGATCCTAAGCTTTTTATTAGGCTCGATTACTGTGCACGCAACAAATGCGTACCAAGATGGCCGTATGTAGGTGATTCGCCGCAACGTTCGATTCACGAGCCAAACAGGTTGCTTGTCAGAACACCCGGCGAAGTACGGGATAGCCAAGTAGATTCCCGGCTCGGCCTCTTGCTGAAAAGCCTCCAGATTGGCCTGAGCGAGCACATCGGCAATCTGGCCACGCCGTTGGGCGAGTAGGTCGAAGACGTCTTCATCCGCTGGCGAACGAATGCCAATGAACGACTCTAGGGCGTCGCATGCGGATGTTAATCGCGCATAGCGAGCCAACTCATCAGCTTGCCGTTCTGCCACCACAGGATGGCATGCTTTTCCCAAACGCTGGGCTCGACGCGTGACTTCGTCGCTGATGGGCTGATTCAACATCAGTTCCTCACTGTAGGTGATGAGGCGTCAGGTGAACGCCCTGTTCACGAAGTTTGAGAAACGCCTCAAGTGACTGCCGACCACCGTGCGGGTGAAAGCTGACAATCACATAAAAGCTCCCGCTGAGCGTTCGTAAAATCCAGTATGGCCCGCACTGCTCCGCTTGAAGAATGTCCGACGTCCTCAGCCGGTGGCCATCTTGAAACCGACCAGACGGCTCCGCTTTGACATGCCTGTGCATAACACCGAAACCGCAGCATGAAACAATCACCGCGTCGGTGAGATATGCCGTTACCGGCTCACCGAATGCGTAATTGAACGCTTCAGCCAGACGATCTGCATCAGAATCAGAATGTGTGCTCACTGTGATCTCCCCCATGACCGACTACAGCGTTAGAACCAGGTTGGCGTTGAAGCCGGTATCCTCGCCGGGATAGCCCCTCGGATTGCACACCACGCGCGTACCCGCGACGTCATAATCGACCGCCGTATGCGAATGACCGTGCACCCATAGCGCCACCCGATCACCACCCATGAGGTCTTCCCAGCGGTTGGCATACGCAGCATCCATATGGTCACCGGCATGCGGATTGTCCCGGAGCGAACGCAGGGTAGGGGCGTGATGGGTGACCACCACGGTGCGGCCATCAAAAGGTTCAGCCAACTTAGTGCGCAGCCAATCGCGGGTTTTCACAGACTGCTCAACGAGGTCAGCAGGCCGGATGCGCCGAAAGTTTTCCGTGCGAATCTGCCGGAAATCGTTCATGGCACTTTGCGCATTGAGTGAGGCAATGGGTGGATTGCCGGTCGCGGAAAAGTCCGTCCACATCGTTGCGCCGAGAAACCGCACGCCCGCGATGACCACCTCATCTCGATCCAACACCTGCACCCGCTCATCCTGCGCCGCACGCATCTTTTCCAAGGTACGGCTCAGATGGCCACCGTAGTATTCATGGTTACCCGGCACGTATAGAACAGGGCCAGAGAAGGCCTGTTTGGCCCAGGCCACACCACGCGTTTTGACATCGATGTCACCGGCAAAGACGACGACATCGGCATCTCGAACTTGCGGGCTGAAGAGGCTGAACTCGTTGTGCAGATCGGAAAGCAAGTGAATACGCATCGTCATGCCCATTAGCGTTGAAAGTGAGTTACGACTCGCCGAAAAAGTCATCGCGCGCGATCCGGCCAAACACCTGGCCGTCTGCCGGTTGCTCATCATCGAACAATGTGTGGATACGGCGCTCCTGACGCAGATAGGTCAGCGTTTGGAAGAAACAGGACTCACACAAGTGCACCTGGTACCGCTCACCATCATGCTGCGCGCCATACCCCCAAAATGCCGTTAAGGTGCCGTACTGCTGGCCATATCCCGGCACACGCGTGGCTTCTCCACACACGGCGCAGTGAATGTTGGCATCGGTCTGCGTCGGATTACCCATCACGATCACTCCTAGCGTCTGTGGCAGAGGTCGTCCCGCCATCTAACCGAATTGGTGTTATGCGAAGCCGGGTTCGAATCCCCAACCGCTGACCAACACCATCAGCAAATTCGCCCGACGGTTTCCAGCGCGGCGCGTTTGCGTACGCCATTGCCAAGCAGCACATAAGTCGTGTTGGAGGTCTTGAAGAGGAAGCCTTCATCAAAGCGGTGTAGCGGTGAGGTGCGGACAAAATCACCGACATCCCAACGCCGGGCGGAGTCATAAATAACGCTGTGGGCATAGATCATCACGGGTTGGCGTTGGGTCTTTTCCAAAACGGTGCGCTGCTCGTCGGTGACGTCGAGATCCAGCCAGATCCAGTTCCGAACCAAACAGAACCCAGTGTTCAAACGAAGGCTTTCTATATGCGCCAGCGCTTGCGCGTCAGTCATGTCTGAGCCGGCCATCGGTTGTCCGGCGCCATAGAGCATTTCCGTAACCGCATTGAGGTCTTTCATCGTCATTCTCTTTCCACCCGGAAGATCTTCACCATCGCACTGAGCTCCGCACGCTTGCGCACGCCATGGCCAAGGAGCGCGTAAACCGTGTCGCGAGTTTCAAAAAGGCAGCCCTGCTTGAACGCCATCAACGGCGTACTGCGTAGCCAGTCCCCTTCGTCGAAACGACCCAGGCTGTCTGTGACTACACAGTTTGCGTACAACATGACCGGCAGAAGCTGTATGCGGTTGAGTTCTTCGCGGACGCCGTTCGGCAGTTCAAGATCGACCCAGATCCAATCGCGTACGAGGCAAAAATGGCGGCCCGGAAAGCCTTCGGCGATAAGATCAATAGCATGAGCGTTCGCCATCTGATGGCCGATCATGGCCGTGCCGGGCGCTTGCAACAGGGCGATTCGAGCAGTTTGCTGGCTCATAGGCTCCCCCAGCTCAATGGAGGCACCAGCGCGAATGCGCTAGGGCCGCTGTTTCAAAAAGGGCGGTCAGGTGCAGCAGCGACCGTCGCCCACCGGGGGCAAAGCTCACTATGGAGAGGCAATCACCGTCGATTGTTTTGATCAGCCAGCGCCGCTCGTACTGAATGATCTGTGTGATGGCACCGGACATGAGCCGCTCACCCTGGGCGTAGCCCCATGTTTGATAGACGGCGCCAACAAGGCAGGCGGAGACGATGCGGGCATTCATCACGTATCCGGTGATGACCTCGTCCGGGTAGCGCTCCAGAAGCGCATCGACGAGTCGTAGCTTTTGATAGCGCGTCAGCACGAGGAGGCCTCCCACTGGTCAGCTAGCTCAGCAATGGTGGGTTGGCGCAACTGCGCCGCACGTGCCAGATCGGCGGTTCGCACCAGCAACCCACGCTGCCCGCCGCCCACGTCCTGCGGCGGCACAACGGTTTCGATACGTGCCGGGCGCCACGACTGCATCATGTACTGAGTTTTAGTGTTCAGCTGCTTGGAGAGCTCAGCAGTCGGGCTGTAAGTCAGCAGAAACTGGATTAGCGCAGAGACCGGGACAACATCGCGCTTGGCTTTTCCGTGCCGCTCTTCAACCGCCTTCAGATACCCACCTTGAATCCACTTTTTGATCACGCCGGCTTTCCAACCCGACACCTGCGCCAGGTCGTCAACGCTCAGGACAACGTCAGGGTCATTGTCCCGAATCCGCTGCTCGATCTCGGCTTTGTCGAATTGCAAACCGGCGAGTCCAGGCACTGAGCTGACATGCGCCACCGGGCGAATGGTTCCATGGAGGATGTCCTGCAATACACCGACGATCTTGCTATTGGAGATGCCATGCTTAGCTGAAATGTCTTGCAGGCCGATCAATACGGATGCCTTGGACTTTTGGCGGACACCCCCCGCCAGTTGCTGGATCACTTGATCGACGTCTTCAACTCGGAACTCGCCGGCCACCAATACCGGACGCTCGTCGCGCTTGTAGCGACGCAAGCCACCGGCCTGGATAAACCGCTCAAAGAAATTTTTCGAAACGTTCAGGCGATGGCGTGCTTCCATTGCCGAGAGATAAGACGCTCGCTGCGCAGCAATTTGATCGAGAGTCGCACGTCGTATGGCAATGATCCGATTTGTGCCCTCTTGGTGAATTTTCCCCTGAACCTGCTGTGTGATGACCAGGTTCGTAAGAATGTCTGGCGCCACTCCTAGTAGCCGAGCGGCTTCCGCAGCTGAGAACCATTGCAGAGCATCGACGCCATCAGCACCGAGCAACCTTTTTCGCATGCTGGGCCTTAAACAGCCATCAAAATGGGATGCCAAAACACGTCCAGTCACCTCTGTAAAGAAGCCGTAGACTTCGTGATCAAACTGCTTATGAAAGACAGCTAACCACCGTCCTACACGCTGATGAACGGAGCGACCCTCACCCTCGCGAATCCGTGCCTCAATAAAATTCTCAAACGCAATTGGCCACTGCCCAAGCACAGACCAGATGCGCATCAGCACAGCGCGCGACTCTTGGAGTGTTTTCGGACGCGCTTCCCTCCCTGTCCGAACAGGTAGCGTACTGGGCTGAATATGACTCGCCAGGTAGGTCAGGAACGCCGCGATATCTAACGGTGGGCTGCCACACTGGAGGGCAGCTGGAAGTAACCCTCTGGCCCCATACTCTGCTCCGGCAATCAACGCAGAAATGGCCAGGTCGAAGTCCTCTGCGGAATTCGCGCTGATATCAGCAAAGGGGAAATTGCAATGCAGGCAATGAGTGATCGACTTCCGGTCACGCGTAATCGGCTCACTACACCCGGGGCAGGCATCCATCAGAAGCACACCATGCTTCGGACATGCCGTGATCAGCTCGTGATCCCACATGGCTTTAACATAGGGAGCTTCGCGGATGCAGCAGGGGCAAATAGGGCTGCATACTGATCGCTGATACTTCATGTCAGAGATCGGCGCCTTGGCAGCATGGCTTGGGCTCATCGCCGTTAGCACGTCGAGGCTCAGACCAAACTCTTCCCCCAACGCCCTAAGCTGCTCTTGGTCATAACAAAGACGAGGCTTTAGATTTACCGCTCTCAGCAACTGCTTACTGCTCTCAAGGCCATAACCTTGAGCCAACCGCAGCAGGTAGCTGTGTAGTGCCTCATCAGTGAATGGCTCTAGGTGAATCTGCATCATCGCTGGCCGCCCCCATCAACGCTGGCATCGCCGGATGTGCTTTTCTGAACTCTTTTCTGCCGAGGTGCCTTCAACCCGGATTCATTCAGCAAAGCGACATAGCGCTGCACCAAAACGCTATCGCTAAGCTCAGCATCAGACTCGAACGGATTTCCCACTTCCCCTTCATCGCCTACGCTCACCTGGAAAGCATCGGCGAGTGCCTGCATCGTGATGGTCTTGACCTTGGCTTTCTGTGCTTGGTGCCTCGCCTCTTCAAACAGCTTGACTACCATTCCGTAACGCCCATGGGTGGCGGCATAACAACGCCAGACAAGGTCAAGATCCGTCATAGATGGCAGTGTGTAGCCCTGCTGGGCCAGTACCTCCGAAACAGACAGCAAGCAGCGACAGAACTCCTTGATATCCGCTGGGTGATTCCAGTTGTATGGGTAGATGATGTGGGGAGAGGTAGCGCGGTCTCGCAGCTGGTGGTTGACTGACAGGATCTCTCGCGCCGCCGGCAAACCGACCAACAGCAGCGACAGGTTAAGCCCATCAGACAACGTCTTGAGCCAGTCGGCGACTTCATACCAGCTCCTAGCGGTGTTGCGCTCCACCACATGCTGAATCTCATCGAAGAGAAGGACTCGCACCTTGGCTGACTTCAGCAGAAAGCTGGCTCGCGCCGTTGCCTGCTCGGCCGTATAGCGCCCGTAGCGACGCTTATCTAGCGCGTCAATGATTGCTTCTGCCATAGCCTTCTTCGTCGGCCTTGTTGGCGTTACGACGCGAACGATTGGGATCACTTGCAGACCTTGAACCGAGCAGGAAGGAAAGTCCGCCAGCAGCAGCTCGCTGATCAGCGATTTCCCTTGCCGAGGCACGCCCAAGAGCATGGCGATCAGCCGCTCCCCCTCTACAGACCGCTCGACGATACCTCGTGCAAAGTCATAGGCCTTCTGGAACTCCCGGTGCATGACTCGCTGTGTCGATAGTGGCTGGAACACCTGGAATACCTCAGCTGCGCGTCGGCGCAGGTGTCAGCGCCTGCAAGTCAAGAATTGAAGAAGCAACCTTGTCTGGTGCTCTGGTGGCCTTGTTCGCCTGAAGTGCTTTCGTTTGCTGCTGCTTGTCCGCCGCCCTTGCACCCCGCTTGCGATTAGCGACCTTGGCCGCTTTGTTCAACGCGTGAATGTCTCGATAGAGCTCAACGGCAGCTTGGTGATACGCCTCCTCGGTTAGCTCGGCATCCGACTTGTAGAGTTGGCGGCGAATCTGTTTCGCTTCACCGAAACTCATCGGTGGCAGGTTGCGCTGCTTGTTCGGCACCGTGATCATGACTTTCTGATCGAGTGGCGAAACCACTGAGATTGAACTGACATCCAGCGGGTGCCAGCGAATTTCCACTTTGGATTTTCGCGGTGCCGCCAGATACAGCTCATAAAGCTCTTGGCTGTTGTACCGGAACGTCTCGAACACGACTCCTTGGCTGGTCAGCACAACTTTCTTGCTGCGATATTGCAGGCAGGCCTCCCGAAACTCTTCGGGGGTCGGCGGTGGCACCAGTGGAAAGATTTTCGCCAGCTCATTCATCGCCTGACGCGGCGAGCAGCGGTATCCAAAGCGATAGGTCAGGCGCTCCAGTGGTTTATTCATGTAAACATCGCAGATCCACCTCGCCACCAGATTTTCCAGCTGAGGCAAGGTCAATCCGGCTTCGTGCACCGCTCGCCCTTCCGGATTTTTCTCCAGAATTTCTTCCGACAAGTTGGCACCGCAGAGCTTTTTGATCAGGCCGGTTTTCGTCGATCCATGCGTGCGCTC
Source organism: Pseudomonas sp. NPDC077451 (assembly GCF_044543345.1). NCBI lineage: Bacteria > Pseudomonadati > Pseudomonadota > Gammaproteobacteria > Pseudomonadales > Pseudomonadaceae > Pseudomonas > Pseudomonas sp. NPDC077451. The sequence goes on from NZ_JBITVX010000016.1 coordinate 16,170, forward strand.
CACATACGGGTGCGACTGAGGTTTTCCAGCTTGCGAAAACTCATTTGCCACTCCTAAGTACCAGAGCGCGTGATACATCCCTTGGCCATGATGCGCCGCACTGTTGTCGCCGCACATCTTGTGCCACAGCGCAGGTGGAGTGAGTGCTTGCTTGACGCCATAACGCTGCAAGAAGAGCTCATCCCGGGGCATGAACGCCATCTCAAGCAGCCTGAGAAAGGTCTCTTCAGATTCAGCTTGAATCGTCAGGTAGAAAGCGATGATGGCGCCGGTAGCACAATCGATCAGCAGGTAAAGCGTGGGTTTGCCGATCACAACGCCGTGCTCATTGACGATGTGAACGTTTAGCACCGTCGAGTCATATTCGACCCGTTCGAATGGCGCCTCGATACACAACAACTCCAGTGCGGCATGCAGAATCTGCCGGGCTGTGCGTGAATCCAATCGGCCCTTTACTGATTCAAAGTTGCCAATCCTACGAATGGCGCGTGAGACTGAGCGCCTCGACACCCCTGTAAATGGCAACCTCAACTCCGCGCAGATATCCCTAGCCCGGGTGTTCACCAGCTCGGTAATCGCGGTAACGCAGAAGCGATCAGACTCCTTGAAGAACTCAAGGAGGGTCTCTTGCAGTGCTTGCTCGGTTACTTCGGAAAGCTTCGACCCTCGATTACCGCGAGCCGAGTAGAGCGGTGCGACCAACTGCTTATTAACAACACTGGTGTACTTTGAGTACCAGCGCTGAATCGTGCGCATCTTGGATGCGTTCACGCCTAACATGGGTGCAATTTCTTGCCACGGCACTCCTAACTCGCGAAGTGGCTTCACTTTCGCGAGCACGTCCAACCGCGCTTTAAGCGCATCTTTTTCGGTCAAAGAGAGCTCTCTGGATGGCCCCTCTTCATTGGTCGCGCGCTGTGAGAACACCGGTTTGGTAAGGCCTTGGGCAACGCGGTTGTTGAACTCGCTGACACCGTAGAAAACGAGATTGCCTGCGGCACCTTCCAGCACGATCTGATCAGTCTGCAAGCGAATGTCATGCACATTGCACAATTGGCTATTGTCGTTAACCAGATCGCCGAGTTTGAGCAGCCGATTGTTCATACAAAACCGAGCTGTAGGTGAGTCAATTCTCCCAAGGCGGGTGTAATCACTCCCTGGCCAGACAACAGATCGCGTTGCAAATCCGCTTGAAAAATTCCATATGCAATTCCGATAAAAACGCCAAAACCGCCGTGTGGCGCTAATTGGGCGAGATCTGTGTAAGTCCAACGGGTGCGCTGCTGAGACAGTTCCAACAACCGTTCAAGCATCTCCGGCAGCGTTTTCTTCAGGTATTCAGCCGAGGTTCTAACCAAGTATTCGCAGTTGCGCAGGAGCGCCGCGCTGAGATGAGCTCCTTCAAGCATCAGGAACTCAAACCCGTTTTCCTGGCAGCGGCACTTAACCAAGGTGTACTTCTCGGAGCGCTCATCGGAGGGGAGGGCCTTTTTCACTTCGACAATCAAAATTCGCCCACCAGCTAGGCGCACGGTGAAATCAGGCGTGTAGAAGCGCATATCAGCGGTGACCGGCTTGAACGCATCTCGTGTCGGACGAATCTCCCCGCTATTCACTTCCATTGTCCAAGGCTGCTCGCTAAAACACACCACTCGTGGATCAAGCTCTAGCAGCACAGCGCGCTTGTACTCCTCATAACTCTCCATTGAGATGAGCCTGCCTGCCTTGGCGGACATAAACACATGGCACGGCCGCCCCCGGCGTGTGCGTTTCGACACGTTGCGCGCTACAGGTACAGCCTCAAGACCGCGATGCATTTCTTCTCCGATTTCGTTAACCAGCTACGTTATGCAAACAATTAGTAGCTGTGGATTCATTGCCCGTCAACCTATTTCTGTAATAGGCTACGAATTGAATCGCTAATCCTTGCAAGGAGAGCCATGGCTCGGACAGTCGATAGCCGCTGGTTTGATACCTATCTCAACGCTAAGCGGGCCTTCGAGCAGCAAGGGCAAGACGCCACAATGGCCAGCGTCGCCCAAGCTCTGGGGATGAATCAGAAAACGCTCAGCCGTATGGTTTCTGCCGGGCGCTACCTAGAGCGCTGCCTACCCGAAGCTGATCAGTTGCAGGTTCGATGCAGTTACGTGCACATGGAGCTGCTCGACAAGATTTCACGTATTGCGCCGCTGCTGGCAGAGGAGCTTCTGTCTGGAGCCCTAGTAAACCAGATCAGTATTTCAGCGCTGTCAGAGCGACTCGCAGAGTTACGCAGTCAGAGCCCCATGCTGGCACACGCCATCAATGCCCGCGCTGAAAAACGGCGTACCGCAAAGGGGTTGGTTAGGGATCTGTTTAGCTACCTAGCCGCAACACCCTTGGAGTTTTTCGAAGCACCTGACGGAGCGGTGTTGAAATCCGCCAGCGCCAATGTGTTTCAAGCGCCCACCGCTGCGGTGCTGGACAGCCAAGGCGATCCTCAAGCCGTGCTGTTCTGCAAAGTCGGAGGAGACTCGCGGCAAGCCAGCGGGGTGGCGATGGATCTCTATGAACTGGCTCTCGCGCGCCGCCACATGGCGCGTAAGGTGTGGATGGTGTTTCCGGAGCGCAGTGAGGTGTTGCTGCATCTAGCCGAGCTGTCGCTTTGGCTTGGCGGAAGCCCCTTGCATGAAGACACCGGCTGGTTGCGCCTCGCGTATTTTCGAGACTTTCATGACCGGCTGACACTTTCGGTGTTCTTCGAAAACGATAGCGCGAAATTGCTAGCGGAGGTCGAATCAGGGCACGGGCGTTTTGCACCGCATCAATTGACGTGGACTGGGGCAGCCCCCGAGCGCCCAGATGATCTGCGGGTCTTGGGCCTTGGTTATACCCCTGAGCTCCCCCAAGCAAGATTCACACGCAGTTATGAGGAATACCTTAGAACCACCGCGACTGAGGAAACGAATTTTATTAAGCGTTTAAAGATACAAGACGGCCTTGGCATCTGAATGCCCACAGCACTGCGTGTAATTTCCGCGCCTGGGCGAAACTTCCTTGAAAGAGGGCCCGGAGCCGAAGAGCTGCTCACGCTAGCCATGTCGGTGAAACGCTATTCCAGCGCATTGCTACTACTACCTTCTGACTCAACCCTGGCCCAAGAGTTGGTCACGCGTGCAGAGTAGACCGGTGCGTTCGAAAGCTTGCTGCATCTGGCAACGCCTAGTGAGGATTCACTTGTATTAATCTCCTGTCGGAATCGGCGGCGCGTCCTCGAAAAGGTCTCCAGGGAGAGGATGGCAGCGCTTGGGAAGGGGTTTAGCTGAGTGATGGCTGAAAATTGTCCAACAGCCTTCACCCCATAGAAAAAGTTGACCAGTTGCGCGCGGGCCTTCTGCCAAGCGTCTCCGTACCTTATGCCATGTAGCGATCCGCTACTCACACAGGAGATGCAGCATGATTCGTCACACGCTCAAAACAACCGCGCAAATGGCCAAGCGCAGTAGCGGAAAATCCTCTGACACAGCAGGGAAAGGTAATTCCCGACCAGCGACCAACAATCCGTTTCCCGGCGGAAACTTGCCCAGCAAAATACACGGCCACAAATCCGGTGGGAACCGTGGGCAGGGGCCAAAAGCCTGATCGCCAGAGTACTGCCCGTTGCTAGCAGCGGGCAGCTAACACGGATGAAGAGAGTACATCTGCAATGCCGAAAGCAGAAAACACCCCACTGCCACCATACCCTCGCCTAGGTGAATGCTACCGCCTACTCGCCAAGGCACTCGATACCAAAGCCAGTAACCGTCATGTCGATCAGTTGGCCAGGCAAGGTGATTTTGACTGGCAGTTGGTTACGCAGTTGCGCCGAGAACTGATCGAAGCGCCCCTGCTCGCCAGGAGCAATCCTGACTTCACTGATTTCGTAATGAGCGCGGAGAAGAGCTTTCACCAAGGCTATATAAAGCTGATCAAAACCGTTCAGCTGGATGCCCTTACCCGCCAGGAAAGCCTACCCGCCCTCATTACCCATTTGTTTGCCCCTTTTGCTGCATCCTTCTTGCTGCAAATGCAAAGGGCCGTAGCGAGTCCCCCTATCGCCATGCTGCTCAACGACCAGCAACATCCAGTGGCGGTCATCTTTTCATGGTTGGAGCATGAGCTCGGAATTGAACCCCATCGATTAGGTCATCAGCTGTATCCAGACGCCAATGGTGAGAACAAGAACGGGCGAGAACTGATTCAGCGTTGGCGTCAGGGGAAACAGCTGCCCACGCTGCAACGCATCAGCCTGCTACAGAAAACACTGTTGGGTGCGTTCACCGTCCGAGAGCGCCTCATCACCGCATTCACGGAATGGCTCATCATTGCGCGAGCCCTAGCGGTCTTCGACGAGGCCGCTGACGCACACCTGAAACTGCGCGACTGCATCTTGCGTGAAGTACTCAGCGATGTGCAGCCCGAAGATATCGGGGCAAAGCTGGCAGCACTGAATGTTCAAGCATCGGCACATAAGCGTGACATGGTCTGCCACGGGCTAGTGCTTGACGATCAGTTAAAGCGCACCACCCATAAATCCGTCGGCCAACAGGCTCGAACGCGCTTCGCCCTGGATCAATTCCGCCACCAGATATCAATCCACGAGTCAGAATCGGTCAGCACTTACTTTCTAGAATTTCTGGAGGGTCGCTGGCATGTGCTTGCGGGCCAGCTAGAGACGGCGCTAGGCCATTATGAGCAGGCTGCTGACCTGGCACTTTATCGCTCTGGCGAAACGCAAAAAACCATCCTCAGGGAAGCCTTACTGCTTGCGGCCTATCAGGGAGATCTGCCGCTCTACAAGCGCTTGAAGCATCGCGCCTTGGTTATGGGTTTCAGCTTTCTACCGGCCTGGGACAAAGCGGTGGCCACCGCCCAAGAGCTGAATATGATTCGAGGCAACTTCAAAGAGCGGTTCCCTGAGCATGGGCGCTTCCTAGAAGCGCGGAGGAGCGTCCACTAATGCCAGGCCTGCGAGTAGGGGATTCCCGTCTGTCTGGCGATGCACCAGCCCTTGGTCTCGCCAAAGGCTCGCGGATCGACGCGGTGGATCACGGCCAAGCATCCGTGCAAAGAAGACCCCGATCCGCACTGGTCACCTAACAGTAACCACTAAAGTTGCTACTTTTTATTGATAAGTAACAACCTACAAGTTATCCTGCCGCTACCGCCACCAGCCCAGGAGTCACCATGCTTCCTTACCCAGCATCCCCCGAATTCCCAGCGGCCCTGAAAGCCCGTCGGGAGTTCCTCGGCCTGAGCCGTTCCGCCTTGGCGCGGGCAGCCAATATTCATGGGGTAATGCCCCGACGCTACGAAGAGCCCGGTTGCAGGGATTTCGCGAGGCCTCGCGCTGACAGCACCTGGATTGCCCTGAATATGGCGCTTGGGTATGACGTACCAGATGAAATTCAGGCAGCACTGGCACAGGAAGAGCCTACGAACTCGACCAACACGGACACACCATCAACGGTTTCAGGGGTTATCAAGGCGTTGACCTTAGCGGAGGCAAAAGCCGGTCTGGCCATTACTTTCGGTGTAGACATCGACCGTATCGAAATCACCATTCGTGGCTAGTACATGCCAATCCATCATCATTCAAACCGATAAAGTTACAACTTTTAAGGAGCTTAGAATGGACAATATGCAGACGTCGGCTTGGGACAAGGCTTCGGACACACTGAAGAAAAATATTTCTGCAATGCCGCTCGGCCAAGCGAGCAAGATCCGCGACATCATTGGGGAAGTGACCTGGGCGCCGCTGCAACGGACAACACGCCACCGCTTCGGTAAACACGTGCGAGCCAACCTTGAGCACTACGGATTGGTATTTGCGGGCATCGCCGGGCGTATTGCCGTTTATAAAAAGTCGGTCATTTGAGATCGTAAATATGAGCCAAGCGCACCTCAGGCAGTGGGATTGGCTCATTCGGCGACAGTGATTTCTTTGTCGTAATGCAGATGGCCTGCCCCTGCGCGTAATAGGACGTTATGGTCAATCAGGCCCATCGTAGGCTGGAGTGCTGGATGTCAGAAGGGGCATAAGCGGCTGCCGGATTGAGTGTTCTGGTAGCCCAATATCTGTAGTAGAGGCTCTCTCACAGACTATCCAGCGCTTCAGAAGCAGCCTGCTTCATACAATGACGGTCGCTTCTATTACACAGCCTTCGTAGCTTACCTATCTCAGCAAAATACGGTTCCTTCTCAGCACGAGGATAATATATTGAATTCATGCTTATTTTACGCATAAATTGCTTACTTGACGCACCGAAAGCTTTCACATAATCTGAGCACATGTTCACCACTCCATTGAGCAGAACACCATGCACACCACCCATCACTGCAAGGCACGCCAATCCCAGCGCGGGATCTCGCTCGACATGGTCGATTACGTTCTGGCCCATGGCTCGCAGGAGAAGGACAAAATCGTGTTCGGTAAGAAGGAAGCGAAACAGCGCTTAGCAGCTCTGGATCGGGAACGCCGCCTCCTGATGAAAATTAACGACAAAGGAGGAGTGGTGGTCGTCGCCGACGGTGAAGCCCTGATCACAACCTACAACTGCTCGCAGCGTCAATGAACGCATTACGCCATACCAGACAGCACGGTAAAACAATGAATGATAAAGTCCTCTGGCAACTGCTCGATACCATTCGAGGAACTGGCGCAGCCCCCTCCAATGCTCTGTCCCTCGTCCTACAGTTGCTGTGCTGGTGGAAGCTCTCCAAGGAGCCGGTACTACCAGAAAACCTTCGTTTCGAGGTGTTCTGCGAGCAGAACACCTCCGCGCAGCTGGAGGCTCTCCGGAGTGTACAGCAACACACTCGCTACCCATTTTTAGATGAAGGTGCATGGCAAGGGCTTCATGGGGCGAGTGACCTTTCTGCTTTAACCCAGAAGATCCGCTTGCTAGGCACTCAAGGCCTGCTCGATACGCTGCTGCTGGATGACGTCGCGTATTGGAGTAACGAGTCGCGCCTTGAGACTTTCACCTATTCGCCAGGGCTGTGTGAGTTGATGGTGGTGCTGGCTAAGGTCGAGCAAGCCCAGAGCATTTACATACCCTGGGAAACCTCTGGCCAGCTGGCTGCGCGCGTTACTCGCACCGGAGCAAACCTTTGGGTTGAGTCACAAAATCCAAGTACCTGCGCTCAGGTGCTCAACCTGATAGGTGGTACGAACTGGGAGCTGCAAGCAACCGATCCACTGAGAGCTCCCAAAGCCATCAACCAAGGAAAGTTGGTTCAGTTCGATGCAACCATTTGCGTTCCACCAATGGGCGCGAAATACCCAAGTGACATTTGCGAAGGTGACCTCTGGGGACGCTTCCCCGAACAGACCTCAGTTGGCAATGTGCTGCATATCCGCCACCTGCTCGCGCAGACACAAGGCCTCGTTGTGCTGGCAGTTCCCAGCTCTCTGCTGTTCGGTAAGGGTGTCGAGCGACAACTGCGTGAAGATCTAGTTAATCGCGGTCAAATCCGAACGATTATCGCCTTACCGGGCGGGCTGTGTGGTAACACAGCGATTCCTATAAATATCCTCGTCTTGGACAGCAATAGTCGAAGCCAGTCGATCCGTTTTGTGAATGCCAACCATGAGGCGTTCAAGGAGACATCCGGCAGACGGCGCGTGGAACTGAAGGACTCCAGTGCAATACTGCAACTGGTAGCGAGCGACGATGCCTCCCCATTTGCCAGGAATGTGACGACTGAAGAGATTTCCAACAGCGACTTCAGTCTTGAGGCCAGTCGCTACGTTCAGGATGAGTCTGCACAGAGGCTAAGCAACACCCTGAAGCGCTATCCACTGCGCAAGTTGGGGGACTTCTTTGAGATCCTTCGTCCCAGGCAGCACAGCACTGCCTCAGAAGGTGCAAGCGTCAACGAGGTACTAGCCCAAGACATACCAGCGTTCGGCTACATACGCAGTGCCAGTAAAGAAGCATTGTTCGACCTACAATCGCCCAAAGCAGACAGCTACTTCATCAAGACTGACGACATTCTGATGACCTTCAAAGGCGTCGTAGGCAAGGCTGGCATCGCTGGCGACATTCCGCCGCCAGGCCAGAGCAGCTGGGTAGCAGGGCAATCATTAGTGCTTTTGCGCAGCCGACTCCCCAATCAATACCCTCCCAAAGCGCTGCTGATATTCCTGCGATCCGCCATTGGGCAGGGCCTGCTGCATCAAGCAGCAGTGGGGGCAAGCATTCCCTCCATTCAGCTTTCGACCCTTAAGAACATTGAGATTCCAGTGCCTCCTTTGCAGACCATGCAGGCCATGGTTCAGGCATTCGATAATGAGGCTCGAATCCAAACGGAAATTGAGAGGTTGAGCCTCCAACAGGCAGAGCTCACCAAAGCGTTCTGGCCGCTTTAACAAGCCGAATCGACGCCACGAGATAAGCGGCATATATAAGGACACTGAGAAACACATGGCCATTAAGAAATCCGAACTCTATTCCTCCCTCTGGAAATCCTGCGACGAGCTGCGTGGCGGGATGGATGCCTCGCAGTACAAGGACTACGTCCTGGTGCTGCTGTTCGTGAAGTACGTTTCTGACAAGTACGCTGGCGATCCCAACTCGCTGATCGAGGTGCCCGCAGGCGGCAGCTTTGCCGACATGGTGGCGCTCAAGGGTGACAAGGAGATCGGTGACAAGATCAATCAGATCATCGCCCGCCTGGCCGAGGCCAATAACCTGACCGGCGTCATCGACGTAGCGGATTTCAACGATCAGGAGAAGCTCGGCAAGGGCAAGGAGATGGTCGACCGCCTGTCCAACCTGGTCAGCATCTTCAACACGCCGGGGCTGGATTTCCGCAGCAACCGCGCCCAGGGCGACGACATCCTGGGTGATGCTTACGAATACCTTATGCGCCACTTCGCCACCGAGTCAGGCAAGAGCAAGGGGCAGTTCTACACCCCTGCCGAGGTGTCGCGGATTATGGCCCAGGTCATCGGCCTGGCCGGTGCCACTGACAGCAAGCAGAGCATTTACGACCCAACTTGCGGCTCAGGCTCGCTGTTGCTCAAAGCCCACGACGAAGCCAAAAGCACCACTGGCCTAGACTTGGCCATCTACGGCCAGGAAATGGACAACGCCACCAGCGCCTTGGCCAAGATGAACATGATTCTGCACGACTGCCCAACGGCGGAAATCTGGAAGGACAACAGCCTCTCCGCGCCAAACTGGAAAGACCCGCTGGGCAACCTCAAGTTGTTCGACTTTATTGTGGCTAATCCACCATTCTCCACCAAGGCCTGGAGCAATGGCTTCAACCCAGCCGAGGACGACTACAACCGATTCAGCTATGGCATTCCACCAGACAAGAACGGCGACTACGCCTTCCTCTTGCACATGCTCACTTCACTGAAGAGCACCGGCAAAGCAGCGGTGATTCTGCCCCACGGCGTGTTGTTCCGTGGCGGTGCCGAAGGAGTGATCCGCAAGCGCATCCTCCAGCAGGGCTATATCCAGGCCATTATCGGCTTGCCGGCCAACCTATTCTTCGGCACCAGCATTCCTGCTTGCATCATCATTCTCGACAAAGCCGGCAGTGCCGGGCGCAAGGGTTTGTTCTTGATCGACGCCAGCAAGGGCTTTATTAAGGACGGCAACAAGAACCGCCTGCGCGAGCAGGACATCCACAAGATCATCGACGCCTGCACCCAGCAGCGTGAGCTGCCCAAGTTCTCACGCCTCGTGCCACTGGCTGAGATCGAGTCCCACGACTTCAACCTGAATATCCCGCGCTACATCAACACCAGCGAAGCAGAAGACCTGCAAGATATCGAGGCCCACCTGCACGGAGGCATCCCCGAGCGCGATGTAGACGCCCTGCAAGCCTACTGGGAGGTAATGCCCAACCTACGCAGCGCGCTATTTGCCCCGCAGCGCCCAGGCTACTTGCAACTCAAGGTGATGCAGGCCGAGATCAAGCCCAGCATCTTTGCCCACCCCGAATTCACGTCTTTTAACCAGACCATCAGTGGCCTATTCGATGCCTGGCGCAACGAGCACCGCCCACGCCTGCAAAATATTGCCATCGGCGACCGACCCAAGCCACTGCTCAATACCCTGGCCGAAGACCTGCTGCATCGCTTTGAGGCTGCACCGCTGCTGGACGCTTACGACGTTTACCAGCACCTCCAGGACTACTGGTACGCAACCTTGCAGGATGATGTGTACCAATTGGTAATCGACGGTTGGCAGCCACTGATCGCCAGCGGCGCGGCCAAGGGCGAGCCCAATACCGACTTGCTGTCACCCGATCTGATCGTGCGCCGCTACTACGCCGCCGAAGCCGCCGCCATTGCCGAGCTGGAAGCCAAGCGTGACGCCATCAGCTGCGAGCTGGAAGAGTTGGACGAAGAACAGGGCAGCGAAGATGGCCCACTCGCCGAAGGCAAGACCGACAAGGGCAAACTCACCGCCGCCAGCGTCAAAGCGCGCCTAAAAGCCATCAAAAAAGACATGGATGCCCAAGAGGAGCGCCAGGCGCTGGAGCAATGCCAGACACTGATTGAGCGCGAAGCCGAGGCCAGCAAAAAGGTCAAAGCCGCGCAGAAAGCGCTGGAAGCCAAGGTACAGAGTCGCTATGCCCAACTCAGCGAGGCCGAACTGAAAAATCTGGTGGTGGACGATAAATGGCTGGCCACCTTGCAAGTCGACGTGCAGACCGAACTGGATCGAGTGTCACAGGCCCTCAGTGGTCGTATTCGCCAACTAGCCGAGCGCTATGCCGCACCTCTGCCGGCGTTGAGTGCCGAGGTGGAAGTGCTGGCAGCTAAGGTCAATGAGCATCTTGCGAAGATGGGGTTTGCGGTATGAATATGGAGCTGAATCCAGGGTTCAAGCCGACGGATGAGGGGGGGATCCCTGAAGGTTGGCATGAATGCGACATATCCGATCTTTGTACCCTACAACGTGGATTCGACCTCACTGAAGCGACGAGTAAACCAGGAGCCATTCCGGTTTACTCTTCATCGGGCTTATCGTACTTCCACAACGAGGCGAAACTCCCACCCCCGGCTGTCATCACGGGACGAAAGGGGATTCTTGGAAGAGTATTTCTAGTTGAGGAACCATGTTGGCCTCACGATACGACCCTTTGGGTAAAGGACTTCAAGGGTAACGATCCAAGGTTTGTTTCGGTATTTTTACGGCACTTTAGGCTTGAGCGATTTGATGCAGCCACCTCTGTTCCAACGTTGAACAGAAATAACGTCGTTGGCCATACAATTCGACTTCCATCCCTCCCAGAGCAACGCAGCATCGCCATTGCACTGTCAGATGTAGATTCATTCCTCGACAGTTTGACCCTGCTAATCGACAAAAAACGTGATATTCAGAAAGCCTCCCTGCGACTACTCCTCACCGGCCAACACCGTCTTCCGGGGTTTGGTGGGGAGTGGACAGAAGTTAACCTTGGTGAGGTTTCACTCATATCAAAAGGCGAGCAATTATCTCAAAACAAAAATACCCACGGACTGATTCCGCACTTTAACGGCGGAGTATCTGCTTCTGGCTATACAGATACTGCAAATACCCCAAAGAACACTATAGCTATAAGCGAAGGTGGGAATTCATGCGGCTTCGTTCAGTTTGTTACTACTCCGTTTTGGTGTGGAGGTCACTGCTATGCCGTTCACCCTCGCGGAATAGAGAATCTATTCCTGTATTTTTCACTTAAAGGGAAACAGGACAGCATTATGGGGTTACGTGTGGGGTCTGGACTGCCAAACATCCAAAAAACCGCTCTTAACTCTTTTAAAATAGCTTTACCCAGAAGTCGTGATGAGCAAACCGCCATCGCTACCTTCCTCTTCGATATGGACACCGAACTCGCCGCCCTTGAAGCTCGCCGCGATAAGGCCCGCCAGCTCAAGCAGGGTATGATCCAGGAACTCTTATCCGGTCGAATTCGACTTGCCTAACAAAGGTTGCAAGGATGCTGAATCAGTTCGCCAAAGGGTTGTTGGTTGCCACATCCATGACCCCCATTCTTGGGGCTGTTGCAGTCAATCAAATTGCCCAGGATCTGCCATACAGCAACTGGGCTCCCTGGCTAGCTGTTGCAATTCTTTTAGGTCTGATCTGCTGGCTGATGCTGCTACTGGTTACCCGGAACGGAGAGCAGCATCGCCTGACAGTGCAGGAATTCGAGAAAAGTGATAAAGAAATCGTCGTGTTTCTACTCACCTATCTGCTGCCATTCCTTGCAACAGACAAACTTGACTTCACTGGCGAGTGGATTACTGGCGTTTACATCTTTGCAGTCATCTTCTTCACGGTGGCCCACGCCGGTGCCTTTCATTTCAATCCGGTTATGGGGCTATTGGGCTACCACTTCTATGCGGTCAAGGACGACTCGGGAGCCTCCTGTCTGCTGATCAGCAAGAAAGTTGTCCGCCGCCCAGGCGAAGCGCTCAATGTTGTTGTGCTGACCGATGGAATCTATCTGCAAAGGACATAAGGAATGCTCGAACACTTGCACCTCGTAGCTCTGCTGAAAGAACGCAAACACATCACCCTGCGCCGCATTCCATTAGTAGCCGAGCTACAAGCGATGCTCACTGAGAAATGGCAGAGGCAGCTGGATGATTTTCTGCTTGAGGCTCAGGAAATTGATTTCGACCCTGGCTACACACCGGAGGCTCACGAGCGGTTCCGCTTAGAAGACTTCGCCCTGCCGGAGGTCGTGGCTGCTGAGCACTCAGACAGTGTTCGCCATCTCGAACCGATAGATATGCAAGGAGCAGAGCCTTCGCAAATCAAAGCCATCCTTGGCTTCGCGAGGCAGGATGATGGCAGTGAGGTTTTGCTGATTCAGAGCTTCAGCAAATCGCACATCATCAACCCAGGCCAATTCCTGTTCTTCAACAGAAACAACTTCGAAAGCTCGGAAACACCGGCCCTTTCACTCAGCGATCACCTGACGGCGGTTTATTACCCCGCTCAACAGAAATTGCTGTTCAGAAACTACCGAGTGGCCAATACCATTTTCAACCTTGCTGACTTCTACAAGGAGGCTACCGAGGACGACATCAAGGCAATTCTGGCTCACGGAAAGCTTGCTCCTGTTAACGTCGATGCAATTGCTAAAGGCGCGAGCCAATGGTTCTGCAAACGGTTCGCACTGCTAAAAGACTCGGAAATTCTTGATCAGTACACAGTCGCTCAGATTATCAATCACTCCAATGGCTACGATCTCGACATACAAATCGACGTTACCACCGGGCAAGATCGCATCGTATTCCCCGCAGAAAAGGCCCCAGCCAAGAAGCTGCTTCAGTTCCTCAACGAGGAGCTTTTCCGGGGAGCCATCACCGAGCGGCTGTTTGAGACTAACTCGAAGCGCATTGCGGGCTGATTACGCATCCACTTGCAGAAAGAGAAGTTCTGATGAGCGACGTCGGCCAGATTGAGAAGGTAGCCCTGCAACCTGTAGTCAGACAGTGGGGTGCGCCTCAAATAGGTAAACTGCAATGACTGCTGACCAACAGAGTTCGATTGATCGAAAGGAATCCATATGACCGCACAAGTGCCCGATACGCTCCAGTTTGAGGGTCGTAACTACGTCATCTTGGGCTGGCAGGGAGATGCCGATTGCATCCCCACCAACGAGAGTCTGGGCTTTCATACAGTTACACAATCCACCGCAAATTTGAGTGGACGCGTCGATCATTATGGCGTGTGGGGCAATGAGCTTTATCTGTTTAAGGTCGAAGCCACACTGGAAACCCCTTCCGATACACCAACTCCTCCTAACGCCAGACGAGAAGTCTTACTTCGCTACGAGCAATTTTTTGATTTCGAAGGCCGCCCAACCGAGCTGCGTGAGTACCGCCACGACTTCTTCATCTACGAAGACCTGAAGCTGCGGTTTACAGGACGAATCATCGCGGTAGCAGACGAAAATCTCTGGGCCAAACCCGAGGCTGCACCGGATGAGGAACCAGCAATCCCCTTCGTCATTGAGTTTCGCAAAGGCGTGGTCGAAGGTGTCCACGACCAATAGGAGTAGCGAGCGGCCCGACTCTCGTGGAGCCGGCTACAAGCTTGCGCAAGCCCTGATACAGGGCGCTGACCGATAGGATTCATTTCTTTGAGCACCATTACCCCTCACTACCGCACTGTACAACAGCTGCTACAAAGCCAGTCTTTCTCCATTGACGAGTACCAGCGCGAGTACAAATGGGAGAGGGAGAATATCGAGGAGTTGCTTGGCGACCTGCGCGATAAATTTCTGAGCTGCTATCAGGAGGGGGACAAGACCAAGGAAGTGAGCGGCTACGAGGACTACTTCCTCGGCTCGATCATTGTCAGCAAGCGCAACAGCAAGAATTATCTGGTGGATGGGCAGCAGCGAGTGACCTCGCTGACGCTACTACTGATTTACTTACACAACGCGGCTAAGGCTCAGGGTCTGAGCGTGGTTGGCAACCTAGCACCGCTGATTTACTCAGCCCCCTTCGGCGATCCGCTGTTCAATCTGGACATCGTCGAGCGCCTCCCAGTGATTGAGGCCTTGTTTAACGATGGGCCCTTCAATCCGGATGGCAAGGACGAGTCCCTTCGCACCATGTACAGCCGTTACCAAGACATCGCGCAGATCGACCTTGTGGGTGAGCTCAAAGAGGCATTGCCTCACTTCATATACTGGTTAATCAACAAGGTCGGATTGATCGAAATTGCTACGGACAATGATAGTTATGCCTATGCGATCTTCGAGACCATGAATGATCGCGGTAAGCCACTGAGTCCAGTGGATATGCTCAAGGCTTATCTGCTTGCGCCAATTGAAGATGACTTACAACGCCGAAATGCGAATCAGGTATGGAAGCGCCAAGTGCTAGATCTAATCTCATGGGGAACAGAGCCAGAGCCAGAACGAGACTCCGCATGCATTAAAGCCTGGTTTCGTTCCCAATACGCTGATACCAAGCGTGAGGGTAAAGCCGGAGCTGTTGACAAGGACTGGGAGCTTATTGGTTCGGTGTTCCATCGCTGGGTGCGTGATAACAGGGTGCGTCTTAATCTCGGGGGAGATACAGCCAATCTCGCCTTCATCACAACACACTTCCCATTCTTCAGCTCCGCGTATCGCCAGATATTGGATGCGAGCCGCCACTACACGGCAGGTCTAGAGGCTGTCTACTACAACGCTCACAACGAGTTCACATGGCAGAACACTGTACTTCTGGCACCACTGCGGGTAAACGATGATGCCGATACCGTTAAACGCAAGCTGGCCGTGACCGCCAGTTACCTGGACATTTGGCTAATGCGCCGGACGGTCAATTACATTCGCGTTGGCTACTCCAGCACGAGCTACGCAATGTGGTCGCTGTGCAAAGAAATCCGTGGTTTGGATATTGGTAAGCTCGTACAAGTACTGACGGACAAGCTAGAGGCAGATGACGTCACCTTCGCCGGAAGCCCTAGCCGAAACCGCTATGGCATAAGCGATCTGTGCATGAATCAGTTCAGCCGACGTTACATTTACCATTTGCTGGCTCGGATCACTGCATTTACCGAAGTCGGTGCAGGTAAACCAGACCTGTTTCCACACTATGTAGATCGATCCTTGCCTAATCCGTGCGACATCGAGCATATCTGGGCCGACAAATTCGAAGCATTCGCAGATGAATTCTCTAGCGAGGAGGAGTTCCAGTATGCGCGCAACCATGTCGGAGGGCTTTTGCTGTTGCCTGCCGACGTGAATCGCAGCTACCAGGCCAAGGCCTTCCCCGAGAAAGCACCGCTATACGCACAGCAGAACTTCTACGCCGCTACCCTCACCGATACGGCATACAAGAATCAGCCGAAGTTCGATGCCTTCCGCAAGGCGCAGCAGCTACCTTTCAAAGCCTACGCCACGTTCGGCAGCGCGGAGCAGATTGAGCGCCGTGAACTGGTTGAAGCACTAGCAAATCGAGTCTGGTCACCTGAGCGCCTGAAAAAATATCTACCTAATACCGCTGGTACCGTCTGATAACTTTAAGCCGAGGTGATGGAACCAGGTACATGACGAAGTCAGCCTGTCATGATGGAAGCAATAAGGAAGCAAATAGATGAGCACTGTTACGGTCGGCCAAATTGAAAAGAAAACACAGCAGCGCTTGGTCGAGCTTTTTCAGCATCAGCTAGGCTATGACTACTTGGGCGACTGGGCCGAGCGCCTAAACAACGCCAATATCGAGGCGGAGCAGCTGCGAGGCTGGTTGTTTGAACAAGGCATTGAGGCCCATCTGGCCAGCCGGGCAATTTTTGAGTTGCACAAAGTCGCGAATGACGCCGGTAAGGGGCTATACGACCGCAACAAGGCGGTTTACGAGCTGCTGCGCTATGGAGTGAAGATCAAGCCGGAAGTAGGTGAGAACACACAGACCGTATGGTTGATCGATTGGAAAAATCCCGAACTCAATCACTTCGCCATTGCCGAAGAAGTCACGGTCAAAGGGGTCGACGCTAAGGCCCATACCAAACGACCCGATATAGTGCTCTACGTTAACGGCATTGCCCTGGCAGTGCTGGAACTTAAGCGCTCGGTGAAGGCGGTTAATCACGGTATTCGTCAGAATCTGGATAACCAGAAACCCGAGTTCATCCAGCCGTTCTTCTCCACCATGCAATATGTGATGGCTGGCAACGATACCCAAGGCCTGCGCTACGGCACCATCCAGACCGGCGAGAAGTACTACCTCACCTGGAAAGAGGAAAACGCAGACAGCGCAGCTGCTGATAATCTGCTGGATCTGCATTTGCTTCAGCTGTGCAACAAGGCACGCTTTCTGGAGTTGATACACGACTACATCGTGTTCGACAGCGGAGTGAAAAAGCTCTGCCGGCATAACCAGTACTTCGGCATCCGCGAGGCGCAGCGCTACCTGCGCCGTCGCGAGGGCGGGATCATCTGGCATACCCAAGGCTCGGGTAAATCCCTGACCATGGTCTGGCTGACTAAGTGGATTCGCGAAAACATCCAGGACTCGCGGGTGCTGATCATCACCGACCGCACCGAACTAGATGAGCAGATCGAGAAGGTGTTTACCGGCGTTAACGAGCAGATCGTCCGTACCACCAGTGGTGCCGATCTGATCAACAAGCTCAATCAGCCATCGCCATGGTTGCTGTGCTCGCTGATACACAAGTTCGGTGCCCGTGAAGATGCTGACGTGGAGGGCTTCGTGGAGGAGCTGCGCAAGAGCCTGCCGCCAGACTTCCGTGCCAAGGGAGATCTCTATGTGTTCGTCGATGAGTGCCACCGCACCCAGTCCGGCGAACTGCACAAAGCCATGAAGGTGATCCTGCCCAATGCGGTGTTTATCGGTTTTACCGGTACGCCACTGCTCAAGGCGGACAAGCAGAAAAGCATTGAGGTGTTTGGCCGCTACATCCACACCTACAAATTTAATGAAGCTGTAGCCGACGGCGTGGTGCTCGATCTGCGCTACGAAGCCCGCGACATTGGCCAGAACATCACGTCACAGAAGAAGATCGATCAGTGGTTTGAGGCCAAAACCAAGGGTCTAAACGACCTGGCCAAGGCTCAGCTTAAGCAGCGTTGGGGCACCTTGCAGAAGGTACTGTCGAGCCAGTCGCGACTAGAGAAAATCGTAGCCGACATCCTGCTGGATATGTCCACCAAGCAGCGCCTGGCCGATGGCCGAGGCAATGCCATGCTGGTAACCAGCAGCATCTTCGAAGCCTGTAAGTGCTACGAGCTATTCAGCAAAGCGGGCATGGGCGACAAGTGCGCCATCGTCACTAGCTACAAGCCATCGCCTGCTGACATCAAGGGCGAGGCCACCGGTGAAGGGCTGACCGAGAAGCTGCGTCAGTACGCCATCTACAACCAGATGCTGGGCGACAAAGACCCGGAGACCTTCGAGAAAGAGGTCAAACAGACGTTCATCAAAGAACCAGGGCAGATGCGCTTGCTCATCGTGGTGGACAAGCTGCTGACAGGCTTCGACGCGCCTTCAGCGACCTACCTGTATATCGATAAGCAGATGCGCGACCATGGTCTGTTTCAGGCCATCTGCCGGGTCAACCGCCTGGATGGCGAGGACAAGCAGTACGGCTACATCATCGACTATAAGGACTTGTTCAAGCAGCTGGAAGGTGCCATTGGCGACTACACCAGCGGTGCGCTGGACGGTTACGATGACGCTGACGTGGCCGGTCTATTAGGCGACCGTCTAAGCAAGGCAGAAGAAGATCTCGAAGATGCCCGAGAGGCGATCAAGGCGCTTTGCGAGCCGGTGGAGCAACCGAAGGATACACCGGCCTATCTGCGCTTCTTCTGCGGCACCGAGTCAGGTAACGCCGAGCAGCTCAAGGCTAATGAGCCCAAACGCCTGAACCTATACAAAATGACCTCGGCGGTGATCCGCTGCTTCGGCAATATAGCCAACGAGCTGGAAGAGGCGGGTTACAGCACCAAGGAAATCGCCGAGATCCAGGCCGAGGTTGATCACTTCTCCAAAGTGCGTGATGAGGTAAAGCTCGCCAGCGGCGACTACATCGACCTCAAGGCCTACGAGCCAGACATGCGCTTTTTGATCGACACCTACATCCGTGCTGAAGATAGCGAGGAGATATCCGCCTTCGACGATATGTCACTGGTTGAGCTGATTGTTGAGCGCGGTGTCGGCGCTATCGACGCGCTGCCCAAGGGCATACGTGAAAGCCAGGAAGCTGTGGCCGAGACCATCGAGAACAACGTGCGCAAGTTGATCATCGACGAGTCGCCGATCAACCCGAAGTACTACGAAACCATGTCCTCTCTGCTCGATGCGTTGATCGCCAAGCGTAAGGAGGACGCAATCAGCTACCAGCAATACCTGGCAGATGTGGTGGAGCTGACCAAGCAGGCGAAGAATCCCACCAGCGCCAACAGCTATCCTGGCTCGATAAACAGCAATGCGCGAAAGCATCTGTATGACAACCTCGGACATGAGGCCAGTCTAGCCCTAGCAGTGGACGCGGCTGTACTGGATAGCCGGCAGGACGACTGGCGCGGCAATGCGATGAAGATCAAACGCGTGCGCCTGGCGATCAAAAACGTGCTGGATCAGTGGGGCAAAGATGCAGCCGAATCGCAGGGCAGCTACTCTGCGGGGCAAGACAACGAGCGGCTGGAAGCCTTGCTGGAACTGGTAAAGCATCAGCATGAGTATTGAGTCCCGCAATATCACGGTCAGCGGTTTGACCGTTGAGGTCGTGCGTAAGCCGATCAAGAACCTGCACTTGGGCGTTTATCCACCACAAGGGCGCGTACGTGTGGCCGCGCCCTTGGCGGTAGATGACGAAGCTGTTCGCCTAGCAGTGGTCGGTAAGCTTGGCTGGATCAAACGCCAGCGAGCAAAGTTTCAGGCCCAACCCCGGCAATCCCAGCGGCGCATGGTCAGTGGTGAAAGCCATTACTTTCTAGGCCGACGCTACCGCCTTCGCGTTCATGAAACCATGGGGGCATTACGCATCGCCCTGCATGGCACGGCCACTATGGATCTGTTTGTGCGCCCTGACACCACAGTCGAACGCCGCGAACAGATACTGCATGACTTCTACCGGGCCGAACTGAAACGTCTGCTGCCAGAACTTCTGGAGAAATGGCAGCCGAAGTTAGGGGTTGAAGCGCGGGCCTGCGGCATCAAGCGGATGAAGACCAAGTGGGGCACCTGCAACATCGAGGCACGCCGCATCTGGCTCAATCTGGAGCTAGCCAAAAAGCCGGTTCAGTGCTTGGAATACATCTTGGTGCATGAACTCGCTCACCTGCATGAGCGCCACCACAATGATCGTTTCACTGCTCTGCTGGATCAGCATCTATCCCAATGGAGATTGCTAAGAGATCAACTCAATAGCTCTCAGCTAGCTGATGAGCATTGGTAGTAAAGCTGAAATAACAAAGCCCCCTCAGATCTCATCTCAGGGGGCTTTTTCTATCTTCGACTCAACCGAGTAACTTTGGCCGATAGGGCAAATAACTTTGCCCGCCTACAGCAGGGTGGCAGGCACATCAGCATGCGGTTCGTTTTAAAGAAGCCGCAAGCGTGTCGCATCGCACTTCCCATCAGTAATCACTGCTGATGGGCGATGCCTTCTTGATTGGCATAAATTGCAGCGCCCTAGCCGTCCCGCCGAATCTCCCAGAATTCGTCCACGCCAAAACGAGCTTTTTCGCCCTTTCCTTGTAACTTCACTACACAGCACACCTATGCGGTGCTGTGTGGCTATGCCTAAAAGTCTGATCTACAAAGAAAAACCCCGGCGCTAGGCCGGGGTAGTGACAGGAATTGTCATGACAATAACTTGCACAAACATGACAATTTATCTGCCCGTCGACAGAATTTTAGAAATCCAAATTGGAAACAGCCAACGCATTGGATTCGATGAAGTCGCGGCGAGGCTCGACCGCATCCCCCATCAACGTATTGAATATCTGATCGGCTCCAATCGCATCCTCAATCGTTACCTTAAGCATGCGTCGAACAGCCGGGTCCATTGTGGTCTCCCAGAGCTGGTCGGGGTTCATCTCACCGAGACCTTTATATCGCTGAACGCTATGACGACGGGTTCCCTCAGTCATCAGCCAATCCAACGCCTGCTTGAAGGTCGTCACCGGCTTCTTGCGCTCGCCGCGCTGAACGTAGGCTCCTTCCTCGAGCAAGCTGTTCAGCTTGTCCCCGAGCACCGTTACGGTCTTGTAGTCATTACTACCGAAGAAATCGCGGTTGAATGTGATGTAACTGGCCAGGCCGTGTGAAACGATCTCGACTTCAGGGAGCCACACGTTGCGTTCCTTGTCCTCGCGCAAGCTTACCTTGTACGCAAGCCCGGAGCGTTCGACGCCTTTGAGCAACGCCGCATAAGGCGCTAACCACGCCTGCATAGCCGCATGATCACCGAGCTGTTCAACCGACACGCGTGGCAGGTAGATGAAGTGCTCGGTCAGCTCCTGTGGATAGAGTCGCGACAGGCGCTGCAGTGTCTTCATCACAGTGCGGTAATCGTTAACCAGACGCTCCAATGCTTCCCCTGACAGTCCAGGCGCATGCTCATTGACGTGCAGGCCGGCGTCTTCGAGAGCTGACTGAGTCAAATACTCGTCCATCGCCTCGTCGTCTTTGATGTATTGCTCCTGCTTGCCACGCTTAACCTTGTACAAAGGCGGCTGAGCGATGTAGATGTAGCCGCGCTCGATCAGCTCCGGCAGCTGGCGGAAGAAGAATGTCAGCAGCAGCGTCCGGATATGAGATCCGTCGACGTCCGCATCCGTCATGATGATAATGTTGTGATAGCGCAACTTATCGATGTTGTACTCGTCGCGACCGATGCCACAGCCAAGCGCGGTGATCAGCGTGCCAACCTCCTGCGAGGAGATCATCTTGTCGAAACGAGCCTTCTCGACGTTCAAGATCTTGCCCTTGAGCGGAAGGATGGCCTGGGTCCTGCGGTTGCGGCCCTGCTTGGCAGAACCGCCCGCGGAGTCACCCTCCACTATGTAGAGTTCGGAGAGGGCGGGGTCCTTCTCCTGGCAGTCGGCCAGCTTGCCGGGAAGGCCGGCAATATCCAGAGCACCCTTGCGTCGGGTCATCTCGCGCGCCTTGCGTGCGGCTTCACGAGCTCGCGCGGCATCGATCATCTTGCCGACCACCGCCTTCGCCTCGTTGGGGTGCTCGAGCAGGAAATCGGCGAAATGCTTGCCCATCTCCTGCTCGACGGCGGTCTTCACTTCGGACGAGACGAGCTTGTCCTTAGTCTGCGAACTGAACTTCGGGTCTGGGACCTTGACCGAGATGATCGCCGTGAGACCTTCACGCGCGTCATCGCCCGTCGTAGCGACCTTATGCTTCTTGGCCAGCCCTTCCTGCTCGATGTAGTTATTCAGGTTTCGGGTTAGCGCCGAACGAAAGCCCGCCAAGTGGGTTCCACCGTCGCGCTGTGGGATGTTATTGGTGAAGCAGAGTAGATTTTCGTTGAAACTGTCGTTCCACTGAAGCGCCACTTCGACACCAACGCCATCATCACGCTGGATATTGAAGTGGAACACCTCATTGACTGGCGTCTTGTTGGTGTTGAGATAAGCCACGAAGGCACTGAGCCCGCCTTCGTATTTGAACAGTTCTTCCTTGGCGTTGCGCTCATCGCGCAGCACAATGCCGACACCCGAGTTCAGAAACGACAGCTCACGCAGCCGCTTAGCCAGAATATCCCAGCTGAAGTGGATATTCGCAAAGGTCTCGGCTGAGGGTTTGAAATGGATTTCGGTGCCCGAATCCTCGGTTTCACCGACTGCAGCGAGCGGCGCTTGCGGTACACCGTGACGATAAATCTGCTCCCATACCTTTCCTTCGCGGCGAATGGTCAGGATCAGTTCCTCAGACAAGGCGTTCACCACCGAAACACCCACGCCATGCAGACCGCCGGAAACCTTATAGGAATTGTCGTCGAACTTACCGCCAGCGTGCAGGACGGTCATGATGACCTCTGCTGCAGATACGCCCTCTTCGTGAATATCTACTGGAATGCCACGGCCGTTGTCGCGAACGCTGATGGATTCATCAATATGTATGGTGATTGATATATCGTTACAGTGACCCGCCAGCGCTTCGTCGATCGAGTTATCCACGACTTCGAAGACCATATGGTGCAGACCAGTGCCGTCGTCCGTGTCGCCGATATACATGCCGGGGCGCTTACGTACTGCATCAAGGCCCTTGAGCACCTTGATACTGGACGAATCGTACGTGTGGTTTTCGCTCATGCCTTCACTCCCGAGGGGCCGTGGTCTTGGGCTATCGCACCATGTTCCACGTGAAACATTGAGACTGGCGTATCTTGACGCCAACCTTCTCGCAATACTTTCGAATCAACGCAGGTGATAAACACCTGGCAATTCAGCTGTTCCAGCAACCGGCACAGTGCCAGCCGGTGCTGATCGTCCAACTCGGACGGTAGGTCATCAACCAGATAAATACACTGGCCTCGTTTGGCTTCACTGACCAGATGGCCCTGCGCAATACGTAACGCGCACACAACCAGCTTCTGCTGGCCACGAGATAAGGTTTCCGCAGCGTTGTGGTTGGCTACCCGCAGTCGGAGGTCAGCCCGCTGAGGACCCGCCTGCGTGTGCCCCATGAGCCGGTCGCGTTCAATGGACACCGACAACACCTCAGCCAGGGAGCGCCCTTTGTCCCAGCCACGGTAGTAACTCAACTGGAAATCGTGAAGATCCAAAAGCGCGGCCAGGGTGGACTCGAATATTGGCTTCAGCGCTTGAATGTAAGCCCGCCTGTACCCGTCTATTTCCTCACTCGCGGCGCTAAGCTCGCGGCTCCAAGCCGCCTGAGAAGCGGAGTCAAGTGTACCATGACGCAGCCACGAGTTTCGTTGCCTCAAGGCCTGCTGCAGGCGCTGCCAAGCGTGCAGGAATCGGGGTTCCACGTGGAACACCCCCCAATCCAGAAACTGCCGGCGAAGCTTGGGTGCACCTTCGAGCAAGCGAAAACTGTCCGGATTGATCAGCTGCAACGGTAACGTCTCAGCGAGTTCCGCTGCGCTTCGAACGCTCTGTCCATTGATTCTGATGCGCACTTCGCCGTTGCGATCTCGTGAGATGCCAAGGGCGGTTGTCTGCTCATCAGCCAATTCGACCTGGCCGAAGACCGTGCAACTGGAGTGCTCGTGGCTTATGACCGGCGTCAAACGCGTGCTGCGGAACGAGCGAGCCATTCCGAGGAGATGAATCGCCTCGAGAAAACTGGTCTTTCCGCTACCGTTATCGCCGTAGAGGATGTTGATCCGGGGGGAAGGGATTAACGTCACCGGCTGCAGGTTGCGTATGCCGGTGACGGAGATGCGGCTAAGGGACATTCAATGCGGATTACAGGCGCATCGGCATAACGACGTACGCCGAGTCGTCGTTATCGTATTCCTGAACCAAAGCACTGCTATTCGCATCGGACAGAATTAGCCGGACCTGATCGGTGGTCATGACGCTCAGCACATCAAGCAAATAGCTGACGTTGAACCCAATCTCCAAAGCCCCACCGGTATAGTCCACCGCGACTTCTTCTTCCGCTTCTTCCTGCTCAGGGTTATTCGCCTGGATTTTCAACAGGCCATTTTCCAATTGCAGCCGGATGCCGCGATATTTTTCATTGGAAAGAATGGCCGTACGGCTGAATGCCTCGCGCAGTGTCTGACGTTCACCAACCACCAGTTTGTCGCCGCCACGGGGCAAAACGCGTTCGTAGTCAGGAAATTTTCCGTCAACGAGTTTGGAGGTAAAGGTGAATTCCCCTGTCGTGGCTCGAATGTGGTGTTGGCCAAGGACGATGCTGACTTCGCCGTCCTGGTCCGTCAGTAGCCTTGCCAGCTCAAGGATGCCCTTGCGTGGCACGATGACCTGATGTCGGTCGGGCTGTTCAATGCCGGCTTGCATGGAACACATCGCCAAACGATGTCCGTCCGTTGCCACTGCGCGCAGCATCCCGCTAGAGACCTCAATCAGCATACCGTTCAGATAGTAACGCACATCCTGCTGGGCCATGGCGAAGCTGCTGCGCTCAATGAGACGACGCATCTTGCCCTGGTTAACGCTGAAATTCAGCGAGCCAGGGCCTTCCTCTACGGTGGGGAAATCATTGGCCGGCAAGGTCGAAAGAGAAAAGCGGCTGCGTCCGGACTTGATTACGATCTTCTGATCATCCAGCCGGATATCAATGAGCGCGTCAGGCTGCAGGCTTTTGCAGATATCCATCAATTTGCGCGCCGGCACCGTGATTTCGCCGGGTTCGGATGCATCCTCCAAGGCGACACGGCCAACCAACTCTACCTCTAGATCAGTGCCTGTCAGCGACAGCTGATGGTCTTGAACCACCAGCAGTACGTTCGACAATACCGGTAAAGTCTGGCGACGCTCGACGACGCCGGCCACCAGCTGCAGAGGTTTCAACAAGGATTCGCGCTGAATAGTGAAATGCATGGTCTGGTCCCTTGCCTATTAAATGGCCGCAGTCTGTTCAGGTTGTCAAAGTGCGCAGCAAATTTTTGTAATCCTCGCGAATATCAGCATCCAATTCGCGAAGTTCGGCAATCTTACGACAGGCGTGCAGCACGGTCGTGTGATCGCGCCCACCAAAGGCGTCGCCAATTTCCGGCAAGCTATGATTGGTAAGTTCTTTGGACAAAGCCATCGCGACCTGACGGGGTCTTGCGACCGAACGCGAGCGTCGTTTTGACAGAAGGTCGGATATTTTGATTTTGTAGTATTCCGCGACGGTGCGTTGAATATTATCAACACTCACCAACTTGTCTTGCAGTGCAAGCAGGTCCTTCAGCGACTCACGAATCAGCTCGATCGTAATGTCTCGCCCCATGAAATGGGCGTGGGCGATTACGCGTTTCAGCGCACCTTCCAACTCGCGAACATTCGATCGGATGCGCTGCGCAATGAAAAACGCAGCATCATGGGGAAGCTCGACGTTGGCCTGGTCAGCCTTTTTCATCAAGATCGCCACACGGGTCTCGAGTTCTGGCGGTTCGACCGCAACTGTCAGCCCCCACCCAAAGCGAGACTTTAACCGCTCTTCAAGCCCGTCAATTTCCTTGGGGTAGCGGTCACTGGTGAGAATTACCTGCTGCCCCCCTTCTAGCAACGCGTTGAACGTGTGAAAGAACTCTTCCTGGGACCGTTCCTTTTTTGCGAAGAACTGGATGTCGTCGATCAGCAAAGCATCCACCGATCGATAGAAGCGTTTGAACTCGTTGATCGCGTTCAGCTGCAACGCCTTGACCATGTCCGCGACGAACCGCTCAGAATGAAGATAGACCACCTTGGCGTTAGGGTTCTTCTTCAGCAAATGGTTGCCGACCGCGTGCATCAGGTGAGTCTTGCCAAGCCCTACACCTCCGTAGAGGAACAACGGGTTGTAGCCATGCTTGGGATTGTCTGCAACTTGCCAGGCAGCAGCTCGCGCCAGTTGGTTGGATTTGCCCTCGACAAAATTCTCGAAGGTAAAGGTCCGATTGAGATAGCTGGTGTGCTTGAGCCCACCCTCAACCTGTACGTTACGTTCGGCCGGTCGCGAAGGCGCGCTAGGCGCAGCGACAGCCGCGGTTACTGGTTCGGTGAACGAAGCGGGAGGCGGTGCAGCGGCCGCAGGAGCGCCAACTTGCGGCTGAGAACGAGGTGCGGAACCGGCAGCCGGCCGCGTAGAAGCGACTCGCCTGCTGCCTATCAGCAACGACAAAGAGGGTGCCGGCCCTGACGCGCGTTCTGACAATAATTCCAGCAGGCGCGAAAGATACTTCTCGTTAACCCAGTCGAGAACGAAGCGATTCGGTGCGTAGATCCGTAATTCATCGCCATCTGATTCGACCTGAAGCGGACGAATCCAGGTGTTGAATTGCTGGGCCGGCAGCTCATCTCTCAAGAGGTCAACGCACTGCTGCCAAAGGTCCACCGACACAAGGTCTCCTAGAAGCTGTCGAGCTTTAAAACGGAGCTCATTGTAGCCCTGAGACGCCTCACTTATCCACAGTAAGAAGGCTGCTTATATGGGTAAAGCGACGGGCGATCCGAGCCGGAGCAACCAACATATCCAACCCTAAGCTCTGTTGATAACCGAGCCAGAGCCCATGGGAAAAGCCTGTGCACAGGATGAGATCGAACACGACTGTGGATAACGAGCCATTTAATCCACAGGAAACACAACGTAAATCCACCGTCAGCGCACCGCTTACGCAGAACGTTACGGAAAGCTGTAACCCCTACCGGGGAACGCGTCCAGCCTTTTATCCACAGAAAAGCACATCACCATTTATAAGCATTGCATTAAGAAGATCTTTATTTTCTTTCTTTATCTATTACTTTCTGCCTGGACGGTGCTGGTGGGAAATTGACCTCGCCGCGCGGCTTCTCTACAATCGCCGGTCTCTTAAAAGGGGGCCATTCCGGCCCGCAATGGATCACCAGGTAACGCATCATGAAACGCACTTTCCAACCCAGCACCCTCAAGCGCGCTCGCACCCACGGTTTCCGTGCTCGTATGGCTACCAAAAATGGTCGTGCCGTCCTGTCGCGTCGTCGCGCCAAAGGTCGTAAGCGTCTGGCAGTCTGAAGACGCCGGAACAGGTAGTGAGTCGAGACTTCGGTCGGGAAAAGCGTCTGCTGACCCCGAGCCAGTTCAAGGCTGTCTTCGACTCCCCTTCCGGCAAGTTACCGGGCAGGAACGTCCTGCTACTGGTGCGCGAAAATCAATTGCCACACCCGAGAATCGGGTTGGTCATTGGCAAGAAGAGCGTCAAGCTCTCGGTAGAGCGCAACCGCATCAAGCGGCAACTGCGTGAAACCTTTCGTCTCCACCAGATGGAACTGACGGGGTGGGACATCGTGGTCATCTCGCGTAAAGGTCTAGCTGAACTGGACAACGCAGAACTCGCAAAGCAATTTGCCAAGCTATGGAGACGTCTGTCTCGAACGCCTGCACCGGTCCAGCCACAACAGGCCCAGAGCAGTGCCGCTGATGCGTAAGCTAGCGCTGGTCCCAATTCGACTCTACCGGTACGCCATCAGTCCAATGATGGCCAGTCACTGCCGTTTCTATCCAAGTTGCTCCTGCTACGCACAAGAGGCCATCGAAACACATGGCCTGCTGCGCGGTGGCTGGCTGAGCCTGTGCAGGCTCGGCCGTTGCCATCCATGGAATCCGGGCGGCTATGATCCCGTGCCTTCCAATACCCCCTCCAATTCATCTTCGATGACCGAGTAACCATGGATATCAAACGCTCGATCCTGCTTGTCGCCCTGGCAGTCGTTGCTTACCTGATGGTTTTGCAGTGGAACCAGGACTACGGCCAGACCGCCATCCCTGACGAGACGCGCCAGTCACAAACGTCCGTCGCGCAGATTCCAAACACTCCGCTGACCAGCACCGCTGAGAATGCGCAAGGTGATATTCCGGCTGTAAGCAGCGAGCCGTCGGCCAATTCAGTTACCGACACTCAGGCCAGCTCTCAGCTGATCCACGTACGCACCGATGTTCTGGATGTCGCAATCGATCCGCGCGGCGGCGATATCGTGGACCTGCGGTTGCCAGAGTTCCCACGTCGTCAGGATCGCCCAGACGTTCCGTTCCAGTTGTTCGAGCGTAGCGGCGAACGAACCTATGAAGCCCAGAGCGGCTTGATCGGGGATGGCCCGGACAAGGCCAGTGGCCGACCGCTGTACACCAGCGAGCAACAGCAGTATCAGCTTGGCGAAAATCAGGACCAGCTGGTCGTTGATCTGAACTACAGCGAAGACGGAGTCAACTACACCAAACGCTTCACCTTCGAGCGTGGTGATTACGATCTCGGCGTGCGCTATCTGATCGACAATCAAAGTGATCAAACCTGGACCGGCCACATGTTCGGTCAGCTGAAGCGCGACGACAGCAGCGATCCGTCCTCCAGCACCGCAACCGGCACTGCGACCTATTTGGGCGCAGCGCTCTGGACCAAGGACGAGCCTTACACCAAAGTTTCCATGGGTGACATGGACGACAAGAGTCTGAAAAAGACGGTCGAAGGCGGTTGGATCGCATGGTTGCAGCATTACTTTGTAACTGCCTGGATTCCTGCGCCCGATCAGACCAACCTGGTGCAGACTCGCAAGGACAGCCAGGGCAATTACATCATCGGCTTTACCGGACCTGCTGTTTCGGTTGCACCCGGTAGTCAGGGTGAAACACACGCCACCTTGTATGCCGGTCCGAAGAGCCAGGATCAACTGGAAGAGCTGTCGCCTGGTCTACGTCTGACCGTCGATTACGGCATTCTCTGGTTCATCGCTCAGCCGATCTTCTGGCTGCTACAGAATATCCACGCACTGTTGGGTAACTGGGGCTGGTCGATCATCGTACTGACCATCGTTATCAAGCTGGCTTTCTTCCCGCTGTCGGCTGCCAGTTATCGATCGATGGCGCGCATGCGAGCGGTGTCGCCGAAGATGCAAGCCCTGAAAGAACAGTTTGGCGATGATCGCCAGAAGATGTCCCAGGCGATGATGGAGCTGTACAAAAAAGAGAAGATCAATCCGCTGGGTGGATGCTTGCCTATCCTGGTGCAGATGCCAGTGTTTCTGGCCCTGTACTGGGTACTACTGGAAAGTGTCGAAATGCGCCAGGCACCCTGGATGTTCTGGATTACCGACCTGTCGATCAAGGATCCTTTCTTCATCCTGCCGATCATCATGGGAGTCACCATGTTCATTCAGCAGCAGTTGAACCCAACACCACCGGATCCGATGCAAGCCAAGGTGATGAAGTTGCTGCCAATTATCTTCACGTTTTTCTTCCTCTGGTTCCCAGCAGGTCTGGTGCTGTACTGGGTAGTCAACAACTGCTTGTCAATTGCACAGCAGTGGTACATTACTCGCAAGATAACCGGGCAGACTGCTAGCGCAACCTGACCGTTCGAAGTGAACAGAACGCCCCTTTATTGGGGCGTTTTGCATTATCGCCACCTGGAGGGTTTGATGAGCCAAGATCGCGAAACCATCGCCGCCGTCGCCACAGCACCCGGTCGTGGTGGGATTGGCGTAGTGCGCGTTTCGGGCCCCCGAGCCAAAGCCGTCGCGATCACGCTCAGCGGTCGAGAACCGGTACCCCGGCATGCCCACTACGGTCCGTTCCATGCCGATGACGGTGAAGTCATTGATGAAGGGCTGATGCTGTTCTTCCCCGGACCCCATTCATTTACCGGCGAGGATGTACTGGAACTCCAGGGCCACGGCGGTCCGGTCGTCATGGACATGTTGTTGCGCCGTTGCGTCGAGCTCGGAATTAGGCCTGCTAGGCCCGGTGAGTTCAGTGAGCGAGCGTTCCTCAACGACAAGCTGGACCTGGCTCAGGCTGAGGCAATCGCAGACCTTATCGAGGCGAGTTCGGCGCAAGCAGCTCGAAATGCAGTCCGCTCGCTACAGGGCGATTTCTCTCGTCGCGTGCATCACCTCACCGAAAGCCTGGTGAACCTGCGCATTTACGTCGAAGCGGCAATCGATTTTCCAGAAGAAGAAATCGATTTCCTCGCCGACGGCCGGGTGCTGGCGCTGCTCGAGCAGGTCCGTGGAGAGTTATCCTCAGTTCTGCGAGAGGCAGGACAGGGCGCGCTGCTGCGCGAAGGAATGAACGTGGTCATTGCCGGTCGCCCCAACGCCGGAAAATCTAGCCTGCTAAACGCATTGGCGGGGCGTGAGGCGGCGATCGTGACCGACATAGCCGGCACCACGCGTGATCTGCTGAAGGAACATATCCAGATTGATGGTATGCCGTTGCACATCGTCGATACTGCCGGGTTGCGTAATACCCTGGACGAGGTGGAACGGATCGGGGTGGAACGGGCGATCAAAGCGATCGAGGATGCCGACCGGGTATTGCTGGTAGTGGACGGCAGTGCGGCTTCTGCTTCAGACGATGAATCCAGTTGGCCGGACTTGCTTATTACCAGACCAGACCCGGCTAAGACCACGATCATTCGAAACAAGGCCGATCTCACTGGCGACTCCGTCGCTCTATCCGTCGATGCAGACGGGGTCACCACGCTTAGCCTCTCGGCGCGCTCGGGCGATGGGCTAGAGATGCTTCGTGAGCATCTCAAGCGCTGCATGGGCTATGACCAGACTGCGGAAAGCGCCTTCAGTGCCAGGCGCAGGCATCTAGACGCACTCCGCAAGGCAGCCGAATACCTTGACCATGGCCATGCTCAGTTGACGCTGGCAGGCGCAGGCGAACTGCTGGCTGAAGATCTGCGCCAAGCGCAGCAGGCACTCGGTGAGATCACCGGCACGTTCAGCTCCGACGATCTGCTGGGCCGCATTTTCTCGAGCTTTTGCATCGGCAAATAGCCGGTCGATACAAGCGTCTTAGCTCGTACCTCAGGGCTGTGTCCAGCGATGAGCGGACCCGCTCGCTCTCTTCTTTTCCACCGTATGCCTGAAAAATGTCGACTTCGACCTCTGCAGACCCAGCGGAAGGCCGGATTTGCGACGTGCAACACTCGGACATACAACAATCATCCAGTTGCTTCATTCCAGCCTAACCGCTGTCATTTTTGTCTAGCGAGCGTGGAATAAACACTGTGGAAAACCATGCTTAAGCTCGGTCAATAAACGGTGTGCAACCATCACTCCGTAACCTGCTGTGGATAACCAGGCATTCCATGCACAGGGTATCAACCGTGCTTCCACCGTCTGTACCGCAGCTAGACACACCCTTTCTTTCTCTTACAGGACGCTCCACGTATGGCCTACAGAGATCTATCCACAGATATCGGCTGCCTATTTATAAACATAACAATAAGCTTTAAATCATTCTCTTATTTATTTCTTATTACCTGTCTCGAACTACAAAAGACTGCTACTGGTCATTTTTTGTTCAGAGGCCTTCTTTCGCGGACACCTAGTGCCTATACTGGCGAGCTTCCTGAGACTCAACCAAACAGGCACGAGGTGCGTGGTGGATTTCCCTTCCCGTTTTGACGTCATCGTTATCGGTGGCGGCCATGCCGGTACCGAAGCGGCTCTGGCAGCTGCTCGAATAGGCGTGAAGACATTGCTGCTCTCTCATAATGTCGAAACGTTGGGACAGATGAGCTGCAACCCTGCCATCGGCGGCATTGGCAAAAGCCATTTGGTCAAGGAAATCGACGCACTTGGCGGCGTTATGGCGACTGCCACGGACAAGAGCGGCATTCAGTTCCGCGTACTCAACAGCCGCAAAGGCCCAGCCGTACGGGCGACTCGCGCACAAGCTGACCGGGTTTTGTATAAGGCCGCTGTGCGCGAAGTGTTGGAAAACCAGCCCAATCTGTGGATATTTCAGCAAGCTGCTGACGACTTGATCGTTGAAGCCGATCAGGTCAAGGGCGTAGTGACCCAGATGGGCCTGCGTTTCCTTGCCGAATCGGTTGTCCTTACAACCGGGACCTTTCTTGGCGGACTTATCCACATCGGTCTGCAGAACTATTCCGGTGGTCGGGCTGGCGATCCCCCATCGATTGCATTGGCTAAACGCTTACGCGAACTCCCATTGCGGGTTGGAAGGCTGAAGACCGGAACGCCTCCGCGAATCGACGGACGCAGCGTCGACTTTTCGGTGATGACCGAGCAGCCGGGTGACAAGCCGATACCGCCCATGTCGTTTCTCGGCCACGCGGCGCAGCATCCACGGCAAGTGAGCTGCTGGATCACTCATACTAACGCGCGCACTCACGAGATCATCGCCGCTAACCTCGATCGGTCACCGATGTATTCAGGTGTCATCGAGGGTGTCGGGCCGCGTTACTGCCCGTCGATCGAGGACAAGATTCATCGTTTTGCCGACAAGGACAGCCATCAGGTCTTCATCGAGCCTGAGGGCCTGACCACCCACGAGCTCTATCCGAACGGTATTTCCACCTCATTGCCGTTCGACGTGCAGCTGCAGATCGTGCAAAGCATTCGCGGAATGGAGCAGGCGCACATCGTGCGGCCCGGGTACGCCATCGAGTACGACTATTTCGACCCGCGTGATTTGAAATACAGTCTGGAAACCAAGGTGATTGGAGGCCTGTTCTTCGCAGGACAGATCAACGGCACCACCGGTTACGAAGAGGCCGGCGCCCAAGGGTTGCTGGCCGGCACCAATGCCGCGCTACGCGCCAAAGGGCTGGAAAGTTGGTGCCCACGCCGGGACGAGGCGTATCTCGGCGTGTTGGTCGACGACCTGATCACCCTCGGCACTCAGGAGCCGTATCGCATGTTTACCTCGCGCGCCGAGTACCGGCTGATTCTGCGTGAGGACAACGCCGATCTTCGGCTGACTGAAAAAGGCCGCGAGCTGGGCTTGGTCGATGATGTTCGCTGGGCCGCCTTTGAGCGCAAGCGCGAAAGCATCATCCACGAAGAGCAGCGCTTGAGAAGCACCTGGGTTCGTCCAGGTACTGAGCAGGGCGATGCCATCGCTGAACGTTTCGGCACGCCGCTGACTCATGAATACAATTTGCTGAACCTGTTGGCGCGGCCGGAGATCGATTACCTCGGTCTCGTGCAGCTCACCGGTGGCGGAACGACAGATCAGCAGGTTGCTGAGCAGGTCGAAATCAAGACCAAGTACGCTGGCTATATCGATCGCCAACAGGAGGAAATCCTCCGCTTGCGCGCCAGCGAATCCATCGGGTTGCCGGCTGAGCTGGATTATTCGAGCATTTCCGGTCTGTCGAAGGAAATTCAGCACAAGCTTTCCCTGGCGCGCCCAGAAACGCTTGGTCAGGCGTCACGGATTCCGGGGGTAACGCCAGCGGCGGTGTCGCTGCTGATGATTCATCTGAAAAAACGTAGCGCCGGGCGGAAGCTGGAGCAGAGCGCGTGATGGCGATGGGATTGGTCAGTCATGCCGATGAACTCAAGCAGGGCGCTTCCCTGCTGGGGATCGACCTCAGTAGCATTCAGCAACAGCAGCTGCTGGACTATCTCACGTTGCTCAACAAGTGGAACAAGGCCTACAACCTAACCGCAGTGCGCGATCCGGCGGAAATGGTTTCTCGGCACTTGCTCGACAGCCTTAGCGTTGTGTCACAAGCAGAGCTAGGTGGCGCACGCTGGCTCGACGTTGGCAGTGGCGGTGGCATGCCGGGGATCCCGCTGGCGATCATGTTTCCCGAGCGCAACTTCACCCTGCTCGATTCCAATGGCAAGAAAACCCGCTTTCTAACCCAGGTAAAGCTGGAGCTGAAACTCGCCAATGTGGAAGTTGTCCACAGCCGCGTCGAGCAATTCATCCCCGCGCAGCCATTCACTGATATCACCTCGCGTGCGTTCAGTTCGCTTGAGGATTTTGCCAATTGGACGCGCCATCTCAGCGACTCAGCCACGCGCTGGCTCGCAATGAAAGGGATACAGCCGGACGATGAGGTGCAAGCGCTTCCGGCGGACTTCCAGCTGGAACGCTGCGTGGTTCTCAAGGTTCCAGGTTGCCAAGGGCAACGCCACCTGTTGATACTGCGGCGCACTTCATGAACCGGACAGACACTGACCATGGCTAAAGTATTTGCCATCGCCAACCAGAAAGGCGGTGTCGCCAAGACGACCACCTGCATCAACCTAGCGGCTTCGCTCGTGGCGACGCGTCGCCGTGTGTTGCTGATCGATCTTGATCCACAGGGCAACGCCACCACTGGCAGCGGTGTGGATAAGTTGGCGTTGGAATATTCGATATACGACGTACTGATTGGGGAATGCAGCCTGGTCGATGCCATGCAGTTTTCCGAGCACGGCGGTTACCAACTGCTGCCAGCTAACCGTGACCTGACCGCAGCCGAAGTCGCCTTGCTCAATCTACCGGCTAAAGAGAACCGCTTGCGTGAAGCGCTGGCACCAGTTCGGGAAAATTACGATTACATCCTCATCGATTGCCCACCCTCCCTGTCAATGCTGACGATCAATGCCCTGACCGCCGCCGATGGCGTGATCATTCCGATGCAATGCGAGTATTACGCGCTCGAAGGGCTGACCGATCTGGTCAATTCGATCCAGCGTATCGGTCAGGCATTGAACCCTTCGCTAAAAATTGAGGGTTTGCTCCGTACCATGTATGACCCTCGCAGCAGCCTGACCAACGATGTTACCGAGCAGTTGAAAGCGCACTTCGGTGAGAAGCTCTACGACACTGTGATTCCACGCAATGTGCGCCTGGCCGAAGCCCCCAGCCATGGCATGCCGGCGTTGGTCTATGACAAGCAATCCAAGGGCGCCTTGGCCTATCTGGCACTGGCAGGCGAATTGTCGCGCCGCCAGCGCCGGGCCGCCCGCAGCGTAACCGCATAAGGAAACTTGATGGCGACCAAAAAACGAGGCCTAGGACGAGGTCTGGATGCCCTCCTCGGCGGTGCCAACGTGGCGGCGATACAAGAGGAAGCCGCCCAGGCCGATGTGCGTGAGCTGCAACAGTTGCCGCTCGACGTGATTCAGCGCGGCAAGTACCAGCCGCGCCGCGACATTGATCCGGTGACCCTCGAAGAACTGGCCAATTCGATCCGTACTCAGGGTGTGATGCAGCCGATCGTGGTTCGCTCGATCGGCTCTGGCCGCTATGAAATCATTGCCGGCGAGCGGCGCTGGCGTGCCAGTCAGCAGGCAGGTCTGGACCGGATCCCGGCCATGGTCCGGGATGTTTCCGACGAGGCAGCCATCGCGATGGCGTTGATCGAAAACATCCAGCGCGAAGATCTCAGCCCTATCGAAGAGGCCGTTGCGCTTCAACGGTTGCAGCAGGAGTTTCAGTTGACTCAGCAACAGGTCGCGGACGCCGTGGGCAAATCCCGGGTGACCATCAGTAATCTGTTGCGTCTGATCGCCTTGCCAGAAGAGATCAAGACACTCCTCTCGCATGGCGATCTGGAAATGGGGCACGCCCGGGCTTTGCTTGGACTTCCCGCTGATCAACAGGTAGAGGGCGCGCGGCATGTTGTCGCACGAGGACTGACCGTACGGCAGACCGAAGCGCTGGTAAGGCAATGGTTGAACAAACCAGAAAGTGGCAAGGCTGAGCCGAAAAGCGACCCTGACATTGTCCGTCTGGAACAGCGTCTCGCTGAGCGGCTGGGCTCGCCGGTGCAAATCAAGCATGGCGAGAAGGGCAAAGGGCAGCTGGTAATCCGTTACAGTTCGCTGGATGAGCTGCAGGGTGTGCTTGCGCACATTCGCTGATACAAAGTTTATGTAGTGGCGGTCAGAAAGTGCTACCTGAAGGTTGAACGCAGAATGGGCTGCTCCTATACTCGCGGCGCTTTTTTGACTGCGGTCAATCTGGAAGGCGCACGTATTTTGGCGATGGACGCACGGTGAATATACGCAACAAGACACCTCTCCATCGGTTACCTGTAGTACGTGTATTAGTCGTACAGGCGATCGTTGCGGTCAGTACAGGGGTAGCATGCAGTCTGGTTTTTGGTATGGTTGCCGGCTATTCGGGATTGCTGGGTGGCCTGATTGCGCTACTGGCCAACCTGTATTTCGCGTTCAAGGCGTTTCGCTATTTTGGAGCGCGATCGGCAAAAGCCATCGTTCAGTCCCTTTGGGCTGGCGAGATGGGCAAGCAGATTCTGGCAGCGGCGCTGTTTGCGCTGGTGTTTGTAGGAGTGAAACCGCTGCAACCGGCAGCTTTGTTCGTCGGTTACCTGTTGGTTTTGAGCGCCGGAGCGAGCGCCCTCCTGCTGATGAAAAATAATCCGAAGCATTGAGCACTGAGGCGTTTATGGCGAGTACCCCGGCGGAATACATCCAGCACCACTTGCAGAATCTGACCTACGGAAAACTGCCGGAAGGTTACGTGCGCGCAGACGGCTCAGTCGTTGACCAAGCGACTTGGACCATTGCCCATTCAGGCGTGGAAGCGCGTGACATGGGTTTCATGGCCGTTCATCTCGACACGCTCGGATGGTCGCTCTTCATGGGCCTGATCTTCATCCTGGTGTTTCGCATGGCAGCCAAGGGCGCTACTGCCGGGATACCGGGCCGGTTGCAGAACTTCGTCGAGATGTGCGTCGAGTTTGTTGAAGGCGTAGTGAAGGATACCTTCCATGGTCGCAACGCCCTCATCGCTCCATTGGCCCTAACCATTTTCGTCTGGGTGTTCCTGATGAACAGCCTGAAGTGGATTCCGGTCGACTACATTCCCGGCCTGGCGAGCATGATTGGCCTGCCTTACTTCAAGATCGTTCCGACTGCTGATCCGAACGGCACCTTCGGTCTGTCGCTGGGTGTGTTCATCCTGATTCTGTTCTACAGCTTCAAGGTCAAGGGCTTCGGCGGTTTTACCAAGGAACTGGCGTTCACGCCGTTCAATCATTGGTCGCTGGTCCCGTTCAACCTGTTCCTTGAGATCCTCGGTCTGCTGACCAAGCCGTTGAGCCTGGCTCTGCGTCTGTTCGGCAACATGTATGCCGGTGAGGTGGTGTTCATCCTTATCGCGCTGCTGCCGTTCTACGTGCAGTGGACCCTGAATGTACCCTGGGCGATTTTCCACATCCTGGTGATCCCGCTGCAGGCGTTCATCTTCATGGTTCTGACCGTGGTGTACCTGAGCTCTGCGCATGAAGACCACAGTCATGCCGAACTCACGCCGTAACAGTTGAACCGGTTCAATAAGTTTCGTTTTACCCAAGAAAACCTTAACCCTTAGCTTCAGGAGCTTTACATGGAACTCGTCTACATCGCCGCCTCTATCATGATCGGTCTGGGTGCCCTGGGCACTGGCATCGGCTTCGCCCTGCTGGGCGGCAAGCTGCTGGAATCCACTGCTCGTCAACCCGAGCTGGCTCCGCAGCTGCAAACCAAGACCTTCCTGATGGCTGGTCTGCTCGACGCCGTACCGATGATCGGTGTTGGTATCGCGATGTACCTCATCTTCGTTGTCGCTGCCTAAGACTTTTCCGGTTCCTGATGGGGTTCGCCTGGCGAGCCCCGTTGCCGTGGAATTGACAACCGCGTCGAACGAGATAGCACGAGGTATATCGCTGTGAACATTAACTTGACGCTGTTCGGTCAAACGTTCGCTTTCGCTATTTTCGTCTGGTTTTGCATGAAGTACGTATGGCCGCCAATCACCAAGGCCATGCAAGAACGCCAGAAGAAAATCGCTGAAGGACTGGACGCCGCAGGCCGTGCGCAGCAAGACCTAAAATTGGCTCAGGAAAAGGTTTCCAATACCCTCCGTGAGACCAAGGGGCAAGCTGCCCAGATTCTTGAGCAAGCCAACAAGCAGGCCAACGCCATCGTTGAGGATGCCAAGCAACAGGCGCGCGTCGAAGGCGAGCGACTGGTCGCCGGCGCCCGCGCCGAGATCGAGCAGGAAGTGAATCGTGCCAAGGAGCAACTGCGCAATCAGGTAGCCGTGTTGGCTGTCATGGGTGCGGAGAAGATTCTGGAGTCCCAGGTGGACGCCAAGGCACACAACGATCTGGTCGAAAAACTGGCCTCCCAACTCTAAGCGAGGCAAGCGATGATCAATACCCAGACGCTTGCTCGGCCATACGCAAAGGCCGCTTTCGAGTTCGCCAGCGCGGCTGGCCGGATTGATGCCTGGTCGGGCATGTTGAGCCTGGCTGCGGTCGCTGTTGACGTTCCCCAAGTTGCCGAACTGCTGAAAAATCCGCGTCTGACCAGTGAAAACAAGGTCCAGACGCTGGTTCAGCTGTTCGGTAGCGACATCGATGAAGCGTTCCGAAACTTCGTCTCCACCCTGGGCGATAACGATCGTCTGGATGTGTTGCCGACCATTCGGGAGCTGTTCGAGGAACTCAAGGCTGAAGCCGAAAAGACACTCGACGTTGAAGTGCAGACAGCCTTCGAGCTGACCCCTGCACAACTCCAAACTTTGGCTGCCGCCTTGTCGAAGCGGCTAGATCGTACCGTCAACCCCCAGCAGGTCGTGAACCCTGCGCTGATCGGCGGCGTTGTTATCCGCGCCGGCGATGTGGTTGTCGATGGTTCGGTCCGCGGCAAACTGAGCCAGTTGGCCGAATCGTTGAAATCCTGATTTGAGGGTCGTGGCATGCAGCAACTGAATCCTTCCGAGATTAGTGAAATCATAAAGCAGCGTATCGGTAGTTCCGATGTGTCTGCTCAAGCGCGTAACGAAGGCACCGTCGTCAGTGTTTCCGACGGTATCGTGCGCATTTACGGCCTGGCCGACGTCATGTACGGGGAGATGATCGAATTCCCTGGTGGCGTTTTTGGCATGGCCCTGAACCTGGAGCAGGACTCTGTAGGTGCCGTGGTACTGGGCGCTTACCAGAGCCTGACCGAAGGCATGAGCGCCAAGTGCACCGGTCGCGTACTGGAAGTTCCGGTAGGTCCGGAGCTGCTGGGTCGCGTCGTTGACGCGCTGGGTAACCCGGTTGACGGTAAGGGCCCGGTTAATGCGCAGGCAACTGACGCAGTCGAAAAAGTCGCACCGGGCGTGATCTGGCGTAAGTCGGTCGACCAACCAGTCCAGACTGGCTACAAGTCGGTCGACGCGATGATCCCGGTCGGCCGTGGTCAGCGCGAGCTGATCATCGGTGACCGTCAGATCGGTAAGACCGCTCTGGCCATCGACGCGATCATCAACCAGCGCAACAGCGGCATCAAGTGCGTCTACGTCGCGATCGGTCAGAAGCAGTCGACCATCGCCAACGTAGTTCGCAAACTGGAACAGCACGGTGCTCTGGCCAACACTATCATCGTTGCCGCTTCGGCTTCCGAGTCGGCTGCGCTGCAGTTCCTGGCACCGTACGCCGGCTGCACCATGGGCGAATACTTCCGTGATCGCGGCGAAGACGCGCTGATCGTGTATGACGATCTGTCCAAGCAGGCCGTAGCCTATCGCCAGATTTCCTTGCTGCTGCGTCGTCCGCCGGGACGCGAAGCCTACCCAGGCGACGTCTTCTATCTCCACAGCCGCCTGCTGGAGCGTGCTTCGCGCGTTTCCGAAGAGTATGTTGAGAAGTTCACCAATGGCGCCGTGACCGGCAAGACCGGTTCCCTGACCGCTTTGCCTATCATTGAAACCCAGGCCGGTGACGTATCCGCGTTCGTTCCGACCAACGTGATTTCGATCACCGACGGTCAGATCTTCCTCGAGTCGTCCATGTTCAACGCTGGTATCCGTCCGGCCGTTAACGCCGGTATCTCGGTATCCCGCGTCGGTGGCGCCGCGCAGACCAAGATCATCAAGAAGCTCTCCGGTGGCATTCGTACCGCACTGGCTCAGTACCGTGAACTGGCGGCGTTTGCCCAGTTCGCCTCTGACCTGGACGAAGCGACCCGCAAGCAGCTCGAGCATGGTCAGCGTGTCACCGAGCTGATGAAGCAGAAGCAGTACGCGCCGATGTCCATTGCCGACATGGCGGTGTCCCTGTACGCAGCCGAGCGTGGCTTCCTGCAGGACATCGAAGTAGCCAAGGTTGGTGCCTTCGAGCAGGCGTTGATTGCCTATTTCCATCATGAGCATGCTGCTCTGCTGGACAAGATCAACGTGAAGGGCGACTTCAACGACGAAATCGACGCAGGCATCAAAGCCGGCATCGAGTCGTTCAAGGCCACCCAATCCTGGTAAGCCGCAGCGGGAGCCGCGAGGCTCCCGCTTGCTAACCCGATAGGTGTCAAATGGCAGGCGCAAAAGAGATTCGCAGCAAGATTGCGAGCATCAAAAGCACGCAGAAGATCACCAGCGCCATGGAAAAGGTGGCCGTCAGCAAGATGCGCAAGGCACAGATGCGCATGGCTGCCAGCCGTCCCTATGCGGAGCGGATCCAGCAGGTTATTGGCCATCTGGCCAATACCAACCCTGAATACCGTCATCCGTTCATGGTTGAGCGCCCGGTCAAGCGTGTCGGCTACATCGTCGTGTCGTCTGATCGTGGGCTTTGCGGCGGCTTGAACACAAACCTGTTCAAGGCGCTGATCAAGAACATGAAGGAATGGCACGACAGTAAAGTCGAAGCCGACCTGTGCGTGATCGGTAACAAAGGTGCGAGCTTCTTCCGCAGCTTTGGCGGCAACGTGGTCGCAGCAGTCAACGGTCTTGGTGAAGAGCCGTCGATCAATGATCTGATCGGCAGCGTTAAGGTCATGTTGGATGCTTTCGATCAAGGCCGTCTGGACCGTCTCTACCTGGTGTCGAACAAGTTCATCAACACCATGACGCAGAAACCGACCGTAGCCCAGCTGCTGCCGTTGGCCGCGAGCGACGATCAGACCGCGCCGAAAGGTAAATGGGACTATCTGTACGAACCCGACGCTCGCTTGTTGCTGGATGCGCTGCTGGTTCGTTACGTCGAATCCCAGGTCTACCAGGCCGTGGTTGAAAACGGTGCCGCTGAACAAGCTGCCCGGATGATCGCCATGAAGAACGCAACCGACAACGCCGGTGAGCTGATCGGCGACCTGCAACTGGTCTATAACAAGGCCCGTCAGGCTGCGATCACCCAGGAAATTTCGGAAATCGTCGGCGGCGCTGCCGCGGTTTAAGAACGGTTCAAATATTCAGAGGAACCAAACATGAGTAGCGGACGTATCGTTCAAATCATCGGCGCCGTTATCGACGTGGAATTTCCGCGCGATGTGGTACCGAGCATATATGACGCGCTGAAAGTCACTGGCGCCAACACCACCCTGGAAGTTCAGCAGCAGCTGGGGGACGGCATTGTCCGTACCATCGCCATGGGTTCGACCGAAGGCCTCAAGCGCGGTCTGGACGTCACCAACACTGGCGCTGCTATCTCTGTACCAGTGGGCACTGCCACGCTGGGCCGGATCATGGACGTGCTCGGCAACCCGATCGACGAAGCCGGTCCCATCGGCGAAGAAGAGCGCTGGGGCATCCATCGCGCGGCGCCGAGCTATGCCGAACAGGCTGGCGGCAATGAGCTGCTGGAAACCGGCATCAAGGTTATCGACCTGGTTTGCCCGTTCGCTAAAGGCGGTAAGGTCGGTCTGTTCGGTGGTGCCGGTGTCGGCAAGACCGTAAACATGATGGAGCTGATCCGTAACATCGCCATGGAGCACAGTGGCTACTCCGTGTTTGCAGGCGTGGGTGAGCGGACTCGTGAAGGTAACGACTTCTATCACGAGATGAAGGACTCCAACGTTCTGGACAAGGTTGCGCTGGTTTATGGCCAGATGAACGAGCCTCCAGGAAACCGCCTGCGTGTGGCACTGACCGGCCTGACCATGGCTGAGAAGTTCCGCGACGAAGGCAAGGACGTTCTGCTGTTCGTCGACAACATTTACCGTTACACCCTGGCCGGTACCGAAGTGTCCGCGCTGCTGGGTCGTATGCCGTCTGCGGTGGGTTATCAGCCGACGCTGGCCGAGGAAATGGGCGTTCTGCAGGAGCGTATCACCTCCACCAAGAGCGGTTCGATCACCTCCGTTCAGGCCGTCTACGTACCTGCGGACGACCTGACTGACCCGTCCCCGGCGACCACCTTCGCCCACTTGGACGCCACCGTGGTTCTGTCGCGTGACATCGCTTCCCTGGGTATCTACCCGGCGGTCGATCCTCTCGACTCCACCTCGCGCCAGCTGGACGCCAACGTGATTGGCCAGGAGCACTACGACACCGCTCGCGGCGTCCAGTATGTGCTGCAGCGCTACAAAGAGCTGAAGGACATCATCGCGATTCTGGGTATGGACGAACTGTCCGAGGCCGACAAGCAGCTGGTATCCCGTGCTCGTAAGATCCAGCGCTTCCTGTCCCAGCCGTTCTTCGTTGCTGAAGTCTTCACCGGTTCGCCAGGCAAGTACGTTTCGCTGAAAGAAACCATCCGTGGCTTCGCCGGCATCCTCAACGGTGACTACGATCACCTGCCGGAGCAGGCGTTCTACATGGTTGGCGGTATCGACGAAGCCATCGAGAAAGCCAAGAAACTGTAACTGGCGCGCCCGCTTGCGGGCGCCAATAAGCTCTGCTGGCGGCGAAGGTTTCCAGCAGAGCTCATTACCGAGGCATAAGTATGGCTATGACAGTCCACTGTGACATCGTCAGTGCGGAAGAAGAGTTGTTCTCGGGGCTGGTAGAGATGGTCATCGCCCATGGTCACCTGGGTGACCTGGGCATTCTGCCGGGCCACGCTCCTTTGCTGACTGATCTCAAGCCCGGTCCGGTGCGTGTAATCAAGCAGGGCGGCGAAGAAGATATCTTCTACATTTCCGGCGGCTTCATTGAAGTCCAGCCGAACATGGTGAAGGTACTTGCCGATACTGCGACTCGCGCCAAGGATCTGGACGAGGCGGCGGCGAAAGCTGCTGTTACAGCCGCTGAGAAAGCGTTGCACGAGAAGGGTGCCGAGTTTGACTACGGCTCCGCTGCTGCGCGTCTCGCCGAGGCTGCAGCTCAGCTGCGGACGATCGAGGCGATGCGTAAGAAGTACGGTCGCGGTTGATTCGGTAACGGCTTCATCGCGAACGAGTAAAAGGGTAGCCTTGGCTACCCTTTTTCTTTTTCTGCCACTTGGAAATAACCCCCGCGTCGGCCTGCGGCTACGTTTGTTCAGGATCTGCCATGTCTCTCGATATCGTCATTCTCGCTGCTGGTCAGGGCACGCGCATGCGCTCTGCCCTGCCGAAAGTTCTGCACCCGGTTGCCGGTCAATCCATGCTCGGGCATGTCATTGACACCGCTCGTGCACTCAAGCCGAAGGCCATCCATGTTGTGATCGGCCACGGTGCCGAGCGGGTTCGTGAACAGCTGGTAGCAGATGATCTGAATTTCGTTGTGCAGGCCGAGCAATTGGGTACAGGACACGCCGTGGCCCAAGCGCTTCCGGCACTGTCGGCCGAACGCGTATTGATTCTTTATGGTGATGTGCCGCTGATCGAAGCGGCGACGCTCGAACGACTCCTGCAGCAAGTGAATCCGCAGCAGCTCGCTTTGCTTACGGTGGATCTAGCCGACCCGAGTGGCTACGGACGGATCGTGCGTGACGCACAAGGTGCGGTTCAGGCAATCGTCGAGCACAAGGATGCCTCGGCTGAGCAGAAACTCATCTCGGAAGGCAATACTGGCATTCTCGCGGTACCGGGTGAGCGGCTCGGTGATTGGCTGGGTAGACTTTCAAACAGCAACGCCCAGGGTGAGTATTACCTGACTGATGTGATCGCCATGGCCGTGGCCGATGGCCTGGTGGTGGCTACCGAACAGCCGTTGCATGCGATGGAAGTCCAGGGCGCTAACGATCGCATTCAGCTGGCTGAGCTTGAGCGGCACTATCAGCAGCGCGCCGCGCGCCGTTTGATGGCGCAGGGTGTCACCCTGCGAGATCCGGCCCGCTTCGACTTGCGTGGTGAGGTCACGGTTGGACGTGACGTGCTGATTGATGTGAACGTGATTCTCGAAGGCAAGGTCGTGATCGAGGACGGCGTAGAGATCGGCCCTAACTGCGTGATCCGAAACAGTACGCTGCGCCGCGGTTCGGTGGTCAAAGCCAACAGTCATCTGGACGGCGCTGAGCTTGGCGAAGCCGCCGATTGCGGACCGTTTGCCCGTTTGCGTCCAGGCGCGGTGTTGGGCGCCAAAGCGCACGTTGGCAACTTCGTTGAGGTGAAGAACTCAAGCCTGGGTGATGGCGCCAAGGCCGGTCACCTGGCTTATCTAGGTGATGCGGAAATCGGTGCGCGGACCAACATCGGCGCTGGCACCATTACCTGCAATTACGACGGCGCGAACAAGTTTCGCACGGTGATGGGCAAGGATGTATTCATTGGCTCCAACAGCTCGTTGGTTGCCCCGGTCACCCTAGGCGATGGCGCAACCACCGGCGCAGGCTCGGTGATTACAGCCGACGTCCCGGCCGGAACTCTGGCCCTCGGGCGAGCGCGGCAAGCATTGATCACGGGCTGGCGACGGCCGCAGAAAAAGCAGAAATAGCGCTCGATGCCTACCACTGGAGCATGCGTTGGCGGGAGCGTGCCGAGCTTGTTCACGTGATCGTTCCCCGGGCTGGCCATTGCTGTTGCGATCATAGGGGTGCTGGTCAGTGCTTCCCTCTTTCAATCGCGTCAGTCCAGTCGTACAGGTGAGCGCCTCAAGCAGCGCAATCCTTGAGCAATCCCGCGCATTAAGCTACTGAACTGCCGCCTGG
The DNA here is from genome assembly GCF_044543345.1 of Pseudomonas sp. NPDC077451. Classification (NCBI taxonomy): domain Bacteria; kingdom Pseudomonadati; phylum Pseudomonadota; class Gammaproteobacteria; order Pseudomonadales; family Pseudomonadaceae; genus Pseudomonas; species Pseudomonas sp. NPDC077451. The sequence continues at coordinate 60,845 of NZ_JBITVX010000016.1, forward strand.
CTTAGGCCCTGCCTACGGAACGTCGGTCAACGAGGCCTATCGGTACGTCCAGGGCTTCGTCCGACACCTGCTGCCGTAGCGTGAGCAAGCCATCGAGCGCATGTCCAATGCGTCGAACTGCGCGAAAACCCGCTTCAGGCCAAGCCGAAGCTAATCGGGATATGTACGGCGCTGGTTGGTTGGCCTTATGTGGACGCCCGCCCGCAGCGTGACCCCGCCGGTCGAAGCTATTGCGGCGACGCTAAACGACGTCGCCAGCGGCGAGGGAATCTGACTCGACCTCGACCAACTTGTAGGCCTTCATCGGCGGCAGGAGTTGACTGAGCCGCTGGATTAGGTTTTGATTCGCCAAATTATCTTTCGAACCGAAACTTAACCATGTCGAAACGCAACACCCCGCAACGACGTCACGCCATACTCGCCTTGCTCAACGAGCAGGGCGAGGTCAGCGTCGATGAGTTGTCCAGGCGTTTCGAGACCTCCGAAGTGACCATTCGCAAAGACCTCGCCGCGCTGGAGAAGAACGGCTTGCTGCTGCGCCGCTACGGCGGTGCGGTGCCCTTGCCGCAGGAACTGATCGGCGACAGTGCGCAGCCAGTCTCGCTCTGGAAGCAAGCCATCGCCCGAGCGGCTGTCGGGTGCATTCGCGAACATGCGCGAATCATCATCGACAGTGGCACCACTACCGCGGCGATGATCCCGCAGCTGGGCCACACGCACGGTCTGTTGGTCATGACCAATTCCCTGAGTGTCGCCAACGCGTTGCGCGAGCTGGAGCACGAGCCGACTCTGCTCATGACCGGCGGTACCTGGGATCCGCATTCCGAGTCGTTCCAGGGGCAGGTGGCAGAACAGGTGCTGCGCTCTTACGACTTCGACCAGCTGTTTATTGGCGCTGACGGTATTGATCTGCAGCGTGGCACCACCACCTTCAACGAGTTGCTCGGCCTGTCACGGGTCATGGCCGAAGTGGCGCGCGAAGTCATCGTGCTCGCCGAGTCCGACAAGATCGGCCGACGTATACCCAATCTGGAGTTGCCCTGGGGTGACATCCATACCCTCATCACGGACGAACGCCTCACCACCGAGGCGCGTTCAAGCATTCAGGCTCGCGGCATCAAGCTGATCTGCGCGGCCGTCGAAACCCATCAGGAGACCTGACCATGTGTGGCATCGTTGGCGCCGTCGCTGAACGCAATATCACCCCGATCCTGCTAGAAGGCCTCAAGCGCCTGGAATACCGTGGCTATGACAGCGCTGGTGTCGCCGTGCTGGACGACGGTTGCCACCTGCACCGTCTACGACGTTCCGGCAAGGTCGCCGAGCTGGAACAGGCTCAACAGGAAGAGCAACTTACCGGTCGCTTGGGCATTGCGCACACCCGTTGGGCGACTCACGGAGCACCTTGCGAGCGCAACGCCCATCCACACTTTTCCGGCGACGACCTCGCCGTAGTGCACAACGGCATCATCGAAAACCACGAGGCGCTGCGTCAGCAATTGAAGGGGTTGGGTTATACCTTCCTCTCAGATACCGATACCGAAGTCATCGTTCACCTGCTGCACCACAAGCTCGGCGAGTTGGGCGATCTGACCGTCGCCCTGAAGTCAGCGGTCAAGGAGCTGCACGGCGCCTATGGCCTGGCTGTAGTCAGCGCTAAGCAGCCCGATCGTTTGCTTGCCGCCCGCAGCGGCAGCCCGCTGGTGATCGGCCTGGGGCTGGGCGAGAATTTCCTCGCCTCCGATCAGTTGGCTCTGCGTCAGGTGACTGACCGTTTCATGTACCTGGAAGAAGGTGACATTGCCGAGATCCGCCGCGACAGCGTGAAGATCTGGGACGTCGACGGCCAGGCCGTTGAGCGTGAAAGCGTGCAATACCACGAGGGCGCCGAGGCTGCGGACAAGGGCGAGTATCGGCATTTCATGCTCAAGGAAATTCATGAGCAGCCCAAGGTGGTGCAGCGTACCCTCGAAGGCCGCCTCGGTGATCACCAGGTGCTGGTGCAGGCGTTCGGCCCGCAGGCAGCGGAGTTGTTTGCCAAGGTGCGTAACGTGCAGATCGTCGCCTGTGGCACTAGCTATCACGCCGGCATGGTCGCTCGCTATTGGCTGGAAGAGCTGGCTGGTATTCCGTGTCAGGTCGAGGTCGCCAGCGAATTTCGCTACCGCAAGGTTGTGGTGCAGCCCGACACCCTGTTCGTCACCATTTCCCAGTCCGGCGAAACCGCTGATTCGCTCGCCGCGCTGCGCAACGCCAAATCACGTACCGAAGGGGAAGGGCGTTACCTCGCCAGTCTGGCCATCTGCAACGTTGGTATCAGCTCGCTGGTCCGCGAGTCCGACCTGACCCTGTTGACCCAGGCCGGTCCGGAGATCGGCGTGGCCTCGACCAAGGCGTTCACCACTCAGCTGGTTGGCCTGTTGCTGCTGACCCTGTCGCTCGGTCAGGTGCGCGGCACCTTGGCGCCGGCTCTGGAGGCGGAGCTGATCGACGAATTGCGCCGCCTGCCGACGCGTCTCGGTGAGGCGCTGGCCATGGATACCACGGTGGAAAAGATCTCCGAGCACTTCGCTGAGAAGCACCACACCTTGTTCCTCGGCCGAGGTGCGCAGTATCCGGTGGCCATGGAAGGCGCGCTGAAGCTCAAGGAGATTTCCTACATTCACGCCGAGGCCTATCCGGCCGGTGAGCTCAAGCATGGCCCCTTGGCGCTGGTCGACGCCGACATGCCGGTGGTTACCGTGGCACCGAACAATGAATTGCTGGAAAAGCTTAAATCCAACCTCCAGGAAGTGCGCGCGCGCGGCGGAGAGCTGATTGTTTTCGCGGACCGCGAAGCGGGCATCGAAAACGGCGAGGGCACCTTTATCGTCAGCATGCCGCATATCCACGACGTGCTGGCGCCGATCCTCTACACCATCCCCTTGCAGCTGCTTTCCTACTACGTCGCAGTCCTGCGGGGCACTGACGTCGATCAGCCGCGCAACCTGGCTAAATCGGTAACCGTGGAATAGCGGTTGAGATCCTCAACATCTGTAATGGTTTTTGCCAAAATATATTGTCAAAAGACAAAATATTTTGACAACAAACAAAATATTATGACAAAACGCAAGTGTATGATTTCCATACACTTATTAGAGGTAGCCAGCCCGCCTATCCGAATCACGCGAAAGTCGACCGGATGAAGCTAATCTGTTCTCGCGTTTTTCAACTTATCCACAGCCTGCGAAGTTTCCTAAGACTTTTGAGCGTTTTTTCAAGCTTCGGATTGGTGGAGGTGGCTGAAGGCACCGGGAGGCTTGTTTGCGAGGTCGTAGCTTTAGAACCCAGTCCGACATTGATCGGCATATCGAAAAAGGTTTTGGGCAAGGGAGTCTAGAGCACTACGTGCCATGGCTGCGGGTGCAGGATGTTCCATCCCATGGGCGGTCGCGCAAGATACATGGAGCCAAGGTCAATCGGCTTCATCACCTTCTTTCCGATTTGGAATATGGCTATCTACTTCTGCTTGAGTTTTCAGAATCGGTAATAGATATCAGGGAGCAATATCCCCTGTTGCCCCAATCAGCAGCCCAGTCGATTGCAAACTCGCTGAACATCGCTTATCCGGTTTATCCCGGAACGAAAGTACCTTTCGTGATGACCACCGATTTTTTAGTTACGCTGCGACAGCCTGACGGAAGCGAGCGGTTAGTTGCGCGTACGATTAAATACACCGAGTCATTCGCTTCGGGTCGAAGGCTTGAGCGCACTTTACAAAAGCTGAAGATAGAACGAGAGTTTTGGAAAAATCGCAACATTGACTGGAACGTGGTTACAGAAGAAAACATACCCGCAACCCTGAGCAGTAACTTAGATTGGTTTCGCAAAGGAGCCACGCTCAAAAGGGAGCTCCAGCAACGCGCATTAATCGTTAGTTTCCTCGATGAAGTTAAAAGCATGCGAGAGTTTCAATGGCCTCTTGATCGTATGCTAAAAAGCATTGCTAAATCGCTATTTATCCCATATGGCGACGCCAAAAACATCTTCATGCACCTGGTTTGGAACAAGAATATAATTCTTGATCTAGTAGCCGAACGGCTAATGATGAAGAGCGTCTTTCTAATTGCAGATATCTTGTATCCTTCCGAAGACTCTCGATATGAGAGTAGGGCTAGCTGATGCCATATCTAAATATTAACGATGTCATCGAACCAGTCACCGAAACCAGTGAGTTTCAACAATTGGCCAGGGTACTCTGGCTGGATACTATAAGCGATCAAGTTGTACTTTTTAATATTGTGAAGACGCCCAATAAGCCTTGGGTGATGCGTTTGTCAGAGCTAATAAGTTTTTTGGATAATGGTGATATAAAGACAGCAACTATTGTACCTAGCCCATTTATGCTACGGATTGAAGAAGATATTTCTGAAAAAGAGAAATGTTCTCGTGATAAAAACTGGCTGCGTATCCGGGATCTGATTGAGACGGAAGTTCCGGGAGAGATATTTCAGCCTGGAGCTATGGGGCGCTTAATAACTGACCAAGCGATAAAATGCGAAATACCCAAAAAAACTATATATCGACTACTGTATCGATATTGGATGAACGGCCAGGTTCGTAACGCGTTACTACCTGACCGTTTTAACTCTGGGGGTCCAGGTAAACCCAAGCAGTATAGGGTTGGAAAAAAACCCGGCCGCAAAGCCCATTTTCAAGGAGTGGAAGTCGATACTCAGTCAAAGGTTCTGACGGAGGCCGACAAGAACTGCATTAAGGTAGGCTTTTCTTTATTTGCAACCGGAAAAGTTGGCACTATCGCTGATGCTTACATAAAAATGCTCAGGCGGTTTTATACATCAAAAACGCTTCCAGGCGATTGTATGGAACCACCACTACTTCCCGCAAATGAACTTCCAACCGCTAGGCAGTTCGCTTATTGGGGACACAAAGCGTATGACGATATTACCGTTCTTAGAGGAAGAGGCGGTGAGCGAAATTGGAAAAAGGATCATCGTCCGCTGACTGGTACTGTACGCGATGGTCTGCGTGGTCCTTGCCACTTGTTTGAAATAGACGCTACTGTGGCTGACATATATCTGGTCAGCCGATACAACCGAGACTGGGTTATTGGCCGCCCGGTTGTTTATGTGGTAATTGATACTTTCTCAGGCATGATCACTGGCGTTTATGTCGGCCTTGAAGGGCCGAGTTGGAACGGCGCCCGTCAGGCACTGTTTAATGCATTTACGTCGAAGAAAGATTTTTGCGCGGATAATGGTGTTGATATTACCGAGGACGATTGGCCTTGCCACCACTTACCTCATGAAATCTTTGCTGACAGAGGAGAGATGTTGGGTCAGGCTGCAGAAGGCTTGGCTTCAGGGCTCAGAATAAACCTTGGTATAGCCCCTCCTTATCGGCCGGACTGGAAGGCCATCGTTGAGAGCAGTTTCAAAGTACTCAACGTTACTACCCAAATACATTGGATCCCCGGCGCAGTACGTAAGAGGAATAAAGAACGGGGAGAGCGTGATTATAGGCTGGATGCTACGCTCAATTTGGCAGAGTTTACAAAGATTATTGTTCAGGGAATACTCCATTATAACAAGCACAATCGGCAGCCCGACCGCCTTACCAAAGAGATGATAGCCGATCAGGTGGAACCTACCCCAATAGGCATATGGAGTTGGGCGCTCCGAAATGATCGAATCGATGAAAATTCCCAGGCTGACGAACTTATTTACCTACATCTTTTGCCCCGAGACAGAGGTTCTATACAAAAGGGAGGGATTAAGTTCAAGGGTATGTTTTACATCTGTGACTTAGCCGTTGAGCAGAACTGGTTTGCCAGAGCAAGACATAGAGGGGTAAGCAGCATTCTTTGTTGGTATGACCCTAACAGCACTGAACATATCTGGATCCAAAATAATCAAGGTAACTTCCTACGCAGTGATCTAAGGAAATCTGAAGTTCGCTATATCGGGTATCGGTTTGATGAAGTTATAGACATGCTCGCCATCATCAAACAAGAGTCCCCAGACAGCAAATACACCAAGCTAGTCAGTAAAGTCTCGCTAGATGCCGAAATATCTGACGTCGTTAAAGCTGCAAAACAAGATAAGTTGTTAAAAACTGAAGTTTCGACGAAATCTGAAAAGTTGGGCAACATTCGTAGTAATCGAGCTAGCGAACGCTTGCAAGAACGTAAGGAGTCGTTCGTCCCCGATGACTTGCGATCTTCTGTTCCTCCGCGACCCGACGCGATTATTAGCGCTGGCGTCGCGGAAGATTACGCCGGTGCCCGCAGCGCTGAGGTCTTTGATCTACTGAGCCGGCTACGCCCAGGGGCCAAGAAATGAGCCGAAATATACATTTCGTCGCCCAGTATGAGGCATCGCCTGTTTTAGAGTTTCAAGGGAATCCATTAATAGAAGCGTTACCACCAATCTTCTCCGAAACCGACACGGCTTCATTGATCACGCATTTTCCGCCGGTGAACGAGCATGAGCGCGAACTCGATAGAGCGGTACGGCTTCACTGCATCGATCGCTTACGTACGGTCGTTCAGCCTTTACCGGTTCATCTTGAGCTGGAATCAAGCCTGTCTTCGTTGATTCGAAGTGGATACGTAGGGCGTAATCCGCTGTCGCCAACGACCGTGAGGCACCTTCACTCACTTTCAACGAGCAGGCGGACATCCGACGGGTTTCGCTCTACTGCAACGACCTTCAGCTTGGTTGGGTTGAGCGGGATCGGAAAATCGACGGCCCTTGAATCAATTCTGCGTCTTTATCCGCAGACAGTTCTCCATGAACGCTATGAAAGTCGTCAGTTTGTACAAACGCAAATCACTTGGTTAAAGCTGGATTGCCCGTTCGATGGTTCACTTAGCGGTTTGTGTCGGGCGTTCTTCCGTGCGGTGGATCAGGCTATTGGCCAAGATCGATACGCAAACAGCTACCGCTCTCGAAGTGGCCTCCCTGACACCATTCAACGCATGGAACAGGTTGCGAGCACCTATTTTATAGGCGCCTTGCTAATCGATGAAATTCAGCATCTACGGTCGGCGCGAACCGGCGGAAAAGACAACATGCTCAATTTCTTCGTCAACCTGATCAATTCGATTGGCATCCCAGTCGTGTTCATCGGGACTAACTCAATGATCAGCCTGTTTTCGGACGTGCTTCGAAATGCAAGACGTGGATGTGGCCTTGGCGTTATCGAGTTTCAAAGATTCGAGAAGCACGATCGGTACTGGAAGATGTTGGTGCAGTCCTTGTGGGCCTATCAATGGTGCCGTGAGGTTAGTCCGCTGTCGGATGAGCTGTTCGACGTACTCTATGATTTAACTCAAGGTGTCACAGACTTCCTGGTTAAGCTCTTGATCCTAGGTCAGCGCTTCGCTATTCAGTACGGCGAGGAGCGCCTTGATCCAAGCACGTTCAGACGCGTGGCCGATACCAAGATGCAGATCCTTAAACCGGCGTTGTCGGCCTTACGTAGCCGGGATCCTAGGCAGCTGGGGCGGTTCGAAGACCTATTGCCAATTGATTCCCAGCTTGAGGGCATGATGCTGCCGAGCTCTGACGACGTGTCGAAACGGTATTCACTGCTGAGCGGCATTAGTCCTATGCCGACGGTGAAACCGCTAGGCAAACCAATGGCAGCTGTACCAAAGCTTGTTACCGCGTCCTCTCAAGAGTCCGCGAGGCTGTCTGAAATAGCCAAGAGTGAAAATCCCCTTCAGCAATTGCGCGATGAGGGCTGGCTGTGTGAGCAGATATTTGAGTTCTCTGACGCCTATCGCGATAGGTAGGTTTGAGGTGGGGGATGGATACTGGACCAGGCTTTTTCTTAGCTCCCTTCCCAGACGAAACACTTCACAGTCTGTTAAGTCGTTATTGCCGGCTGACTGGGTTTGCTTCGGTCCGCCAAGCATTCAACAACGTTGAGCACAGCTACGCCTTTACCCGAAACACTAGCCTCCCTTGCCATTTAAAAGAATCAGAAAGGCTTCTCAACCCGGTTACTGGGCTGGACGCCAACGCTCTCATCTCTCGACATACTTTGCTCCCTTACTTCCAACCATTTATGTCGTCAGAGCAGCTAGCGATGACGCGCCGTCAAATGGAGAGCAGGAACGGCCAAGGGTTGAAGATGAGGCTTGGGCTTATTGCAAGTTCTCTAGAAAGATACGTTCGGGTTAGGTTTTGCACGGCATGTCTTGAAGAGGATGATCAAAGACATGGTCAATCCTACTGGCATCGCGTACATCAGCTACCTGGGGTGTGGATATGCCCCCATCACGTACAGCGCCTTTTAATCGTTGAACCGGCTTGGCTCCGGGATAAAGCTACGCGGTGCTTCCTGCCTACTGACGATGAATTACAGGCGCACACCCTTGCACTAAAGGTCAGTGCGCTTCAGAGAAACGCTCTTCATCGTCTCGCGGCTCTGTCATGGTCAGTACTCCATAGAGACTCTGCCCCACTGCAACCTGACATGGTCCAGCAAAATTTGTTGAGGGGGGCACAGGTCCGTGCGCTCGTGAGTTCCAATGGCAGGCTTCGACTGACGCCGTTGGCTGAAATGTTAGCTATCTACTTCAAAGCGTTGCCCAGCACAGGGGAGTTTTCGCGACTGTGCCCAGCGAGCGCAAAACAAGCTCCCTCCTGGATCCTCAAGCTGTTGCGAAAGCCAAGAGGTGCCCATCACCCGCTGCATTATTTAGTTCTTGCGGATGCGCTTGGACTCAGCTTCGATCATCTAACCGTTAGGCGCTCTGTTTCCTTCGTCCCCACGGTGGGCAGCATTGCGAACACGGCGACCGGCGGAACTGGTGGACTAATGGAGACGCTTGAGGAAATGTACACGGAAGGACGTTCTCTTCGGCAGATTGCGGCTGTGACAAGCGTGAGCGTCTCTACACTGCACGTCCATGCTGTTCAGCTTGGATTAAGTGTCCGTTCTCGCCCGTCCATTCTCCTGCCAGGCCTCAAAGCGCAAATCCGGGATCAGGTAATTGCGGGGAAATCCTTTGCTGAAGTAGCTACGGATTGTGGTGTTTCATTGACGTCGGTGTATCGAGTACTGAGGATGGAAACCGGCCTTAAAGACATGTTGTCAGGGTTGCGAGTGGAGCGAGACCGAGAGAACCGCCGTACTCGTTTCATTATGGAACGTGAGAGGAACACGACAGCTCAGGCGTGCACCGATTACGCTTGGCTTTACCGTAACGATAGAGATTGGCTGAAAGAAAAGCTCCATCGCATCGGAAGGATCGCTCGTAAGCGCACCGCCGCTGTTGACTGGGCAAGGCTGGATAAAGAGTTGTCGCGTCGAATCCGAGAGTGCGCGCGGAGCCTTAGGGCTCGGCCAGGGAAGCCACTTCGGATCTCTGTTTCGCGGATAGGACGTGAGCTGAATTCTTCCACACTGTTCGAGAAAAAATTGCCTAAGTTGCCTCGATGCAGCATGGAGCTTAAGGCAAGCTGTGAATCAAAAGATCAATTTCATCACCGCAGATTAGAATGGGCTGCTAAAGAATTACGCGCACGTAAGGCAAGTTTTGGTGCTGCGACCTTGTTGAGGTTCGCAGCCATTCGCCCACCCAGTGGAAATGCAGCTTCGTATCTCATGAGATTGATCAACGAAGCTTAGCCATATGGGGTTAGTCTAATTTGACCATACGAGCTTTTTGATAAGCTCGGCCGGCATAGCCTGCATCAACCGTTACAGGGCCCGACCATTGCCGCGTGATTGAAAATTTGTTCATTTCATCTAGGTGGCTAAACTTTTGATTTACCATCACCTCGATGTTCCAGCCAAAATGGCTGAGAATCGAATTACAGCTAATCTTATTAATTTTTATCAAATCACTTAAATTAACAATTGACGGATTAAGGTCGAGCCTTTTGAGTTCGTGTATTCCCCATATTATCCGCCGGACATGGAAGTGCCAAAGGGATTCATGATGTTCTTTAACCTTTTTTGAAACTTCAGGATAAAGTTTTTCCCTGTCTCGCCCACCCGGCAACCTTTTAGGTAGAAGAGAAAGAATATTCCCGATATTTACTCTTTTAGGTTTAGAAGAAAGCGAGTAAAGACACTCAATTCCGTCCTCTATGGTCTTTGCATAACTAAGATCGGCGATGCTAGTATCAGGCTCTGTCGTTCCAGCTAAATAGGTGATTAACCACTTACGATCATGTTTAAAAAGCCATGAAGTTGCCTTCAAAGAGTTCTTCCAGCAGTCTTCTAGTGTTGAATTTGGCCAGCGGTTTACGATCTGCTGTATCTTAGCCCTGTAAACCGAGCTTTTACTTTCCGTCGATTTTGGATGCTTTGAATCTGTCCTGCGAGCTCTTACGAGAGGCAAGGTCTGTTGATTTTGTAGAGCGCTTTTAAATACGTTGAAATCGCGAAATAGGAAAAAGCTTAGTATCAAATGCCGTGTTACTGGCATATCTAGTTGATTATCTATTGTAGAAAGACGAATCCACGTTTTTGTCTTCTTGGCAGCGTATGCAGCGTCTGCTTGACAGAGAAATTCATCTCCAAAAGTTTCGACTATACTTTTGAATAGTGATGCTTGTGAAACTAGGCTGCCAGCTCGGAGCCCTAGCATGGAAGCTTGTGTTCTGTACGCTTGCGCAAGGGATTCTTGCGAGATAGTAGGAACGTCTCCGTGCAATAGATCTTTGGAGAACATAGCGAATTCGTTCTCAAGTACGGGAGCGATTTTGCTGCACGTGTTTGTACTAACAGACCAGCCACACTCACAGGGCAGCCACGGCATCGTTAGAATTCGATTCTTCGTATAAAACGGCTTGGAACAAAATAGACATGAGCTTATCAAGCTTTCACAGTGCTTCCAGCAACTGGAAACTCCTGGTATTTGATGAGCTCTATGCCAATAACTGGAGCCAAACTCAGTTTCGTCGCTCTGGCAGCATGTGATGCAGAGTTTAGCTGTGCCATGCACGCCTACCACGCGCTGAGGAACTCGTGACAGCGCGGTTGTAGAAGTTTCTTGGTTAAGTTTTTTGTGAGAGTCCTCGGTTCCAAGAAATGATGTAAACAATGGCAGAAGTGTATTGGTATTTAGCAAGCTTTTAAGGTTTTCTTCAGCTTCTCCTGGGAGCCGTTCAGCTAGCTGAGATATTTTCTTCGGGACAACAACGTCCAAAGGAAACGGGGCAGCGTCGAATGCATCTCGGAAAGTCAATGGCTGTGTTTTGTTGCCTGATAGAAAATGGTAGCGAGAAACTCTTGAGTGCAATGTTTCATCAGGAAGTGAATGTGGAAAAAATGGAATCTTGTGATGCACCGTTACAACTCCTGCTTAGCACATACATGTAAGTTAAACGTAACATGGATTCCATTCACAAGTCTCTCGTCGATTGCCAGCGTGATCAGAGAATAACCTAACTGGTACTTTCTAATGGACGATTTAATGTGTGGTCAGGATTGGCCAATGTGCATAACCTACGACGAACAATATTGTTGCGCTAAACCGCGTAAACGTGATTTTCTACGCCTCAAGTCGACCCTGCTTCAAAGATAGGCGTTGCTCAAGACTCGGTGGAAGTAACTAGTCTCTTAGTGGGACCGAGCGTGGCATGGTCAAACGTAAATCGCCGTTTGGGCCTCTATTACTTGCTCGACGGCAGCATAAAGGTCAACGTTGGTTTGCTGTGTCTTGATCGATACTACGAGGCTGTACCTGACGGTATCGTCGTAACGCTGATGCTTGACCAAAGTTTTCCACCAGCCCAAGGCGGGATAGATGCCGAGCATGCCGCGGCCTGCTAGGTCAGCAGCAGTACCCCGCCATATGTCCGAATGAAGTGAGTCGCGATGCCTGGTTTGGGTGCCAAGCAGCCAACAGGGGTCTGAGCCGCCTCCCTGATAGGCACCTTCCTCCTCATCCCGAGCACGCTTGTTGATGCGTTGCCGGAACTGGTCCTTGTCTTCATTAGGGCGACTTACGTCAAATCGAAGACCATGCGACTCGTAGCGATAGCGGCCTTTGATGCCGCGCTCGGCGATGCCCGGGTTTGGCTCAATGAAGTAGGAAAGGGTTACTCGCATCTCCACTTCGACGTTGCCGAGGTTGAGCAATTCCTGACGAGGCCAAGGAAGAAGGTGCAGATGCATGTCTCGCGCGGTGGGAGGTTTCGTGCCTTGCCTCGCAAAAGGCTTCAGTTGGTCCTCAACGATCATTGTGTCCCGCGGAAGCCAGACCAGGCGGGTGAGCCCGTCAAATATGGCCACGGTCATGCCCCGGTTAGAGGGTGTCCGATTGGTTGTGTACTCATTCCATGTAGACACTGCCGTTGCTCACACTCTGCCGTTAGCCACTGGCTGCTTTTGGCCGATTCTGTTGAAAAAGGTAGTTCTATCCGCGAATCAGGATCGCCCCCGAAGGCACCTGCCATTCCAACTTACGGCAACTGCCTGGCGGCGGTTGCTGTCCTGCTGGCCGGTCTGGATACCAGATGCGGCATTCGCCTGGAGGGGGGAGGTGGCCGGCCGGTACGTCATGCTCATGATGGGCGCGCGGATCATAGCTGTCGTATCCATAAGCCACACAACCAGCACACAGCAAGAGACCGAAGCTGGCCGAAATCAGGCGAGTGACACGGTAAAGAGCACTTCGGTCAAAGCGCTCAATTGGATTATTCACGGTAGGCCTTATCCCGCTCTCGATAGAATTCTGCCCTGCGTTTGTCATCTTCTCGCTCCATTTCCTCGAAATTTTTGCGCTCTTCCCGATCCATTTCTTCATGGAACTTCCCGTGTTCCTTGTACGCCTCCAGCTCTGCCTTTTCCATTTCCCTCTGGTGTTCCCAGTAGCGCTTATCCGCCTCCCGAAACTCCTTGTCAGGGTCATCAGCGAAAGTGCTCCCGGTGGTGACGCAGAATAAGGCGAGCCCAAGAACAGAAGCTTTGTACATGGTAACCGTGCCTCCAATAGGTATAGCCGCAAGCCGCGCATTTAGCGGCTTTCAGTAGACCGCCCGGTTTATTGCGCCATCTCATCGGGCGGACTCATCACCGGGGATCGGGCGCGCCAACCCGACTTCCTGAGGCCGTATCTGAAAGCGGCGCTCGCGACGGTTGGGCTGAACCATCCACAGTTCTTTACGGTTGAGGGGACTGCTGGGGGAGACGTCGAGTTGGCAGGCGCACGTGCAAGGGCCGAGGAGCATGTAATGGAATTTTTCTCCGCACGGTCCTCGGGTCAAGCAAATTCAGACCCTCAGTCATTTAGTGTGATTGATGGGATACAAAGCCGATTTAGATGAGGAGTGGTTAGAGCCCGTAGGGCTCTTGCCGCTCGGCGTCGAACGTACCTCTACAAGCCATAATTAATCGCAGCGGCGAGCAGCGTCTGTATGGAACGCAGGTGGGAGCTTTGGTTTGCCCACGACCATTAAACAAATCTGTCGCCTTTTGGGTCTTGTGCCCAGAGGTTTTTCAATGACGGACGACGTAGCCCGCAAAGCACGGCTACCTCTGGCCACTGAAGTTGGTAAGCGTCCGCCCTGCACCCACTGCCTGCCCTAGCCTCGAATAGCCACAATGGTGCCCACCATTTTTTAGTGGACACCATTGTGGATACGCCCC